>JALZJN010000286.1 GCA_030859735.1 Actinomycetota bacterium | reverse complement strand
CACCACGACGTCGAAACTCTCGATGACGGGGTTGGACAGCAGCCGGGCGCAGACCTCATCCACGCGTCTGCGAGCATCGTCCTCGTCGCTCGCGTCGATCTGCAGGGAGATGCTCTTGCCGACGCGCACCGAGCTTATGCCCACCAAGCCGAGGGCCGGCAGCGCCCGCTCGATCGTCTGGCCCTGGGGGTCGGAGATCCCGTCCTTGGGCATGACGTCTACTTTGGCGAGATAGCGGCTCACAGGGCTCCGGCGGCGAGGGCCGCGGGCGCCACGACCGAGCCACACACCAGGACGAGGCCGAGCCCGGCAACCGTGACCACCGCGCCGGCTTTGAGCTTGCCGAGCCCCGTTGCAACCTCCACGCCGGAAACGTAGAGGAACAGGGACCACAGTGCGATCGCCACCTGCAGCGCGATCGAGAGCGCCGCCCACGCCGTCGCCAGGGAGTCCACCATCGGCTCGGTCATGAAGGTCTGGGGGCCGGCTATGAGCAAGTCGAGCGGTAGCAGTATCAACAGCACGAAGACCTGAGGAAAGGCCGCCGTGCCCCACACGATGCGGAGATCGACTGAGCGTCCACCCCCGCCGAGCACTTTCGCGGCGCGCGCCGCGGGCGCGGCACTCACGATCTGAGCGACTATGGCAAAGACGGCCCCGGCAACCAACGCCAGCGCCAAGAAGCCGTCCGAATAGTCCTTGCGGCCCACCGAGCGCAGCTCGACCATGCCCGCCAGCTTGAGCCACAACAGCATGAGCGCGGCCCCCCCCAGAGCGGTCAGGACGAACGGCGCCAGGCCCTCGGTGCGGCTCTGGCCCACGCGCTCCCGGCGGCGCGCCGCGGTCAGCGCACTCTGAAACCCGACGCGAGGCGTGACGAGGACCGACCGCAGCACCAATGCCAGCCGCACCGAGGCGCGCGTGCTGCGGGGGGCCTCCGAGAGACTCAGCCCCGTACCTCCTTCATCCACGATTCGAGCGTCTTGCCGGTGAGGCGCTCGTACGCCTCCACATAGCGGGCCCGGGTGGCCGCGACTACATCCGACGGCAGCTCGGGGGCAGGAGGGGAGTGGTCCCACCCAGCCTGATCGAGCCAGTCGCGCACGAACTGCTTGTCGAAGCTCGGCTGAGGTCCGCCGGGGGCATAGGACTCCTGGGGCCAGAACCGGCTCGAGTCGGGGGTAAGGACCTCGTCGATCAAGGTCACGCGGCCCTCGATCAACCCGAATTCGAACTTGGTGTCGGCGATGATGACGCCGTGCTCGGCCGCGAGGCGGGCACCCTCCGAGTAGACGTCGAGGGCATAGGCGCGGGCCTCCGCATAGACGTCTTCTCCCGCGATGGCGGCGGCCTCCGGCTCGGTGATGTTCTCGTCGTGCCCGTCGGTGGCCTTGGTCGCAGGGGTCAGAAGCGGCTCCGGCAGACAGTCCGCCTCGACGAGTCCCTCAGGCACCCCGTGCCCGCAGATCTGCTGAGTCGCCACGTACTCCTTGAAGCCCGAGCCGGAGAGATAGCCGCGCACGACGAACTCGATGGGGATGGGCTCGGCCTTGCGGCACACCATGGCGCGGCCCTCGAGCTGAGGATCCCCCAGGTCCTCCGCGAGCACCGAGACGAGGTGGCTGGGACAGATGTGGGCGGTCGCCTCGAGAAAGTGGTGGGACAGCGCGGTCAGGACCACGCCCTTATCGGGGATCTCCGTGGGCAGCACCACGTCGTAGGCGCTGATGCGATCCGAAGCCACCAGCAGCAGAAGATCGCCCGGCAGTTGGAACAGGTCTCTGACCTTGCCCGACCCGATGTGTCTCATGCCCTTCCCTTCGCCCCTTCAATCTCAGCTGCTTCCGCAGCGCAACTTTTGCTCAGAGCGCTTCCAAGCGCTCGAAGATCACTTCTGCGTCCTCAACGTAGCGCGCATTGTCGAAGCAGGCTTCGATTTCCGCCGGATCAAGGTGTTGGGTCACTTCGGAATCGGACTTCAGAAGCTCGAGGAAGCTGCGCTGTTCGTCCCAGGCCACCG
>JALZJN010000150.1 GCA_030859735.1 Actinomycetota bacterium | reverse complement strand
CCCGTCCACCGCGAAGAAGCGGCCGGGCGCTGGTAGTTTCGGCGGCATGGCCCTGCTCGATGAGCTCCTCGACCGTGCCACCGGGCTCGAGCCCCTGACCGACTTCGAGGTGAGGCGTCTCGCGGTCCTTGGCGAGCAGTCGCCCGAGGCCCTGCGGGCGGGGGCGGCGGCGATCCGCGACGAGGCCTTCGGCCCCCGGATCACCTACTCGAAAAAGGTCTTCATCCCTCTGACGAAGCTGTGTCGCGACTCGTGTGGCTACTGCACGTTCGCCCGGCCCCCTAGCCCCGGCGAAAACGCCTACCTGTCCCTGGACGAAGTGCTGGCGATCGCCTCCGCGGGGCAGGCCGCGGGCTGCAAGGAGGCGCTGTTCACGCTCGGCGACAAGCCCGAGCGCAAGTGGACCCAGGCCCGCGACGAGCTCGCGTCCCTGGGTCACGAGACCACGGTCTCCTATCTCGCCGCCGCCTGCCGGGCGGTGCTCGAAGAGACTTCGCTGTTGCCCCACGCCAATCCCGGCGCCATGACCCAGGAGGAGATCGAGCTTCTGCGGGGGGTCTCGGTGAGCCAGGGGATGATGCTGGAAACGGTCTCCGAAGCCGTGCTGCGAAGGGGCGGCGCTCACTTCGGGGCCCCCGACAAGAAACCTGCGCTGAGGCTCGAGACGCTCGAGGCTGCAGGCCGGGCGCGCGTGCCGTTCACGACCGGCATCCTCATCGGCATCGGGGAGTCTCCCCAGGACAGGGTCGAGGCCCTGCTTGCCATCCGCGCGGCTCATGAGCGTCACGGTCACATTCACGAGGTCATCGTGCAGAACTTCCGAGCCAAGCCCTCCACTCCAATGGAGTCCTGGCCCGAGCCCAGCGCAGCCGACATGCGTACCGCAATCGCCCTCGCCCGGTTGATCCTGCCTGTAGAGATCGTGGTCCAGGCCCCCCCGAACCTAGCTCCGCAGGAATATGGGACCTACCTCGAGGCGGGCCTGTCGGACTGGGGGGGTGTTTCGCCGGTAACACAGGACCACGTCAATCCCGAGGCGCCCTGGCCGCAGCTCCAGGAGCTGCGAGCAGTTACCGAGGAACGCGGCTTCCTGCTGCTGCAGCGAACCGCGGTTCAGCCGCACTATTGCGCCACCCCGCCGGCCCTCGAGCGCTGGATCGACAAGGGGCTCAGGTCTCGCTTGCTGGACGCCGTCGATGCGGAGGGGTATCGCAGAGACGAGGGCGACGGCGTGTGGTACTCGGGCGCGGAGGCGGCTCCTCCCGAGGAGACCAAGGTCGCCCTCCTACAGGCCCAGGTGCGCGCCTGGGCCGTACCGGGGAGGGTCGTCCGGGCTGCGCTCGACCGCGCGCTCGACCGAGCGGCGGCGGGCGAGACTCTCTCGGAGGATGAGGTCTGTCTGCTCTTCTCAGCTCGCGGGGCGGAGGCCGAGCGCCTCTACTCGATAGCCGACGAGCTTCGCAGGGAGGCGGTCGGAGACGACGTCACCTACGTCGTCAATCGCAACATCAACTACACGAACATGTGCTACTTCCGGTGCGGGTTCTGCGCTTTCTCCAAAGGGCCACGCTCTCTGAATTTGCGCGGCGAGCCCTATCTGCTGAGTCCCGAGGAGGTCGCCTCCCGGGCGCGGGAGGCATGGGACGAGGGGGCGACCGAGGTTTGCATGCAGGGGGGCATCCACCACTCCTTCACCAGCGCTCACTATCTCGACTACCTGCGGGCGGTCACAGAGGAGGTGCCACGCATGCACGTGCATGCGTTCACGGCTCTCGAGGTCTTCCAGGGCGCCGCGGCCTCCGATCTGCCGGTACAAGAGTTCCTGGCTCAGTTGAAGGGGGCCGGGCTCAGGACGCTCCCCGGCACTGCCGCCGAGATCTTGGACGACGACATCCGAGCACTGATCTGCCCGGACAAGATCACGACCTCGCAGTGGTGCGAGGTCCATCGTGCCGCTCACGCACTGGGGCTTCGATCCAACGCGACGATCATGTTCGGGACCGTGGAGGGGCCGCGCAACTGGGCCCGCCATCTCGAGGTCGTGAGACGTCTGCACGTCGAGCTGAGCAGCGTCGGACCGGGGCTGTTCGAGTTCGTGCCGCTCCCCTTCGTGCATATGGCTGCCCCCATCTATCTCAAGGGAAAGGCGCGCCGCGGCCCGACCTTCGAGGAGGCGCTCAAGATGCACGCGGTGGCCCGAATTGCGCTCCACGGGTTCATCCCCAACATCCAGGTTTCCTGGGTCAAGATGGGACTCGAGGGCTCGAAAATGGCGCTTCAGGCCGGCTGTAATGACCTCGGCGGCACACTCATGAACGAAAACATCTCGAGGGCGGCGGGTGCTTCTCACGGGCAGGGGCTCGAGGCACAGGAGATGGAAGCGCTCATACGATCCATCGGGAGGACACCTCGCCGCCGTACCACTCTCTACGAGGCCGTCTCCTGCTAGGCGCGAATGTGCTGCCGGGTGGGTGGCTGCTTTGCGACCGTCGCACGTGAGCCACCGAAATAGGTGGTCGATGTGCGACCGTCGCACGTGAGCCAGCGCGCGGTCGGGACGGTCGGAGCATGACGGCAACTTCGTTGGGGGCCGAGGAAGCCTTCCGACAAGCCCCTTCCGGCGACACTGAGGGCCTCACGGTGCTCGCCATCGTGGTCACACATCGCGGGCGTCGTTGGATCAGAGAGTGCCTCTCCGCGCTTGCGGGCCAGTCCTACGAGTTGATGGACATCCTGGTGGTCGATGACGCGTCCCCGGTTCGCCGCTCCGAGCCGGCTTTGAAGAGGATCGTCAAGCGGCACTGCCGCAGACGCAGATGGGGATATCTGAGGACGGCCCGCCCCCTTGGTTTTGGCGGCGCCATCAACTGGGCGCTGTCGCGCGTCAGGACCGATGCCGAGCTTCTTCTCTTCATCCACGACGACGCCGCGCTCGAGCCCGATGCGGTCGCGGCGATGGTCCGCCGCATTGCAGCCGATCCTGCCACCGCCATCTTGGGTCCGAAGATCGTCGCATGGAATGACTCGTCGCGCCTGGAAGAGGTGGGGATGGCCGTCGACCGCTTCGGTTACCCGTATAAGGGGCTCGAGCGGGGAGAGATTGATGTCGGCCAGCACGACCATCCCTCCGAGGTCTTCTTCGTCACCTCGACGTGCATGCTCGTGCGCCACGAAGTATTCAAGTCCCTGGGCGGGTGGGACGCGCGCATGCGCGCGTTCTCGGAGGATCTCGACCTGTGTTGGCGAGCGCGCGTCGCAGGACATTCCGTGCGCGTCGAGCCCCGTGCTGCGGCCCGGCACGCCATCGCCCTAGCCACGGGACAGCGCCCCTCCCCCTTTACGCCGGCTCGCTACTACATCAGGCGCAACCGGCTTCGCTCGATCGCGAAGAGCGCATCGAGCTTGCGCTTGGTGTGGCTGGTGCCCCAGTTTGTAGTTCTCGCAGTGGCGGAGATGGTCGCCTTCGTGGTCCTTCGCCAGTACGGAGAGATCGTCAATATCGCCCGAGCGCTCGGATGGAACCTGCTGCGCTTGCCGCAGACGTGGCTCGCCCGGATCAAGGTGCAGAGGGGCCGTGCGATCGCCGATCGCAGTCTCAACCGATTGACCGTCAAGGAGACCACTCGCCTGCGGGCCTATGTCTCCAACCAGGCGGAGCGGCTGGAGGAAGCGTGGGGGCGTAGAGCCGAGCTTCTCGGGCGAAGGGCGAATCAGGTGCGCGCAGTCAGGGCCCGGGCGACTCAGCCGACGAGCATCGTTGCATCCGTCCTCGTGCTCCTCCTGCTGATCGGATGGAGGAACGTGCTGTGGACCGAGCCGGCCGCCGTGGGCCAGCTCCTTCCGTTCCCTGAGGATGCCGGCGCCGTGTTTCAGTCCTACTTCGACTGGTGGCGAGAATCGGGATTCGGATCACCGTGGCCCGCCTCACCCGCCTTCTTGGTCCTAGGGTTGTTTCCCTTCGCGTTGTTGGGCGCCACCGGCCTCGCCTTCAAAGCAATGCTTGCAACGCTGGCAGGTCTGGCCTTCGTGGGCGCTTATCGGCTCATGAGCGAGCTCGCCGGGCGTCCCGCCCGGTGGGTGGCGGGTTCCTTCTACCTGTTGGGCGGAGTGGGCTACGCAGGCATCCGCACCGGTGACCTCGGTGCGCTCCTTCTCGGGGCGGCGGCGCCGTTCGCGCTGCACGCCCTGTTGCGACTCACCGGCTGGCTGCGGCCTCCGGGCCACGATCCGGGAGCGGAGCTGGCGCGACTGGCCCTGAGCGCTGCCGTCGGGGCGTCACTGGTGCCCGGGTCGCTGTTTCTGTGGCTCGGCGCCGGGGTTCTGCTGGCTCTGGGCAGAGGCCTCACCGCAGCTCGCAGGCCGTGGCGGGAGCTGGTGGGCGTGTGCGTGAGCGTGACGTTGGCATGGGCGCTGTTGCTTCCCTGGAGCTTGGGCTGGTTCTCGGGCGACCTTTCTGCTGGACGGCCGGGCGACCTAGCCGCTTACGGCGGTCCCCTGGACCTGGCTCTGGGACGCCTTCCCGAGATACCGCTGGCCATGGCTCTGGCCCCCGTCCTCCTCGGGGGGTTGGCGGCGGCCCTTGCGGCGGGTGCCCGGCGCCGTCTGGCGCTGGCGTTGTGGCTGGTGGTGGGCGGAGCGACTTTGTTCACCGGAGCGGCGAGCCTTTCTCTGCCCCTGCCTCTGGCGCCCAGCGCGGTGCAGGCGGCCGTGCTTCCGTGGCTCTGCCTGGCTTTGCTGGCCGGCCTTGCCGTGGGAGCAGTCGTGCTAGACCTTCCCCAACGCCGCCTGGGCCCGCTGCAACCGGTGGCCTTCGGCGCGCTCGCGGTGGCCGCGGCCCTTTATGCGGCCGGGCTGGGACCGGCGCTGTGGAAGGGGGAGTGGACGCCCGGGCGGGAGGGCCGCGCAACCGGCGCCGAGACGATGAGTCAGGTCACCGCCGCCATCGGCGGCGAGGCCCGCGCCCGGGGTGACTCCCGAGTTCTGTGGGTGGGCCAAGAGTGGTTCGGGGACGATCAGGATCCGTTCGCCCCGCAGGCAGGCTACGAGCTGACCGGCCTGGAGGGAAAGCATCTCCTTGACGTCCTGGGTGGATTCGACGCTGCTGCCCACGATGCTCTCAGAGAGGCGATCGCTGCGATCGAGCAAGGCGCGACCGATCTCGGCGGACGCCTGCTGGGCGGGTTCGATGTCGGTTTCGTCGTCCTTTCCGGCGAGGACCGGGAGAGGGGAGCGTGGCTGGCGCAGAGGGACCTGGCGGTGGCCCGGGAGGGGGACGGCTATCTCGTGCTCGAGAACCGGGCCCCGGTGGCTCGCGCCGCCGTCGCCGACGAGCTGCCGGCGGCTGCAGGGAAGGCCGGCTCGCTAAACCGGCCGCAAGAGCGCTCGAAGTTGCGCCGAGGCACCGGGGAGAGCTGGCTCGCTGCTCGGATAGCGGGGCCGGGAACTCTGTTCCTGGCCGAGAGCGCCGACGATGGATGGCTTGCCTCTGCAGGAGAGCAATCCCTGGAGCGCCGGGGATCCGCATGGGGCAATGCCTTCCAGGTGCCTGAATCCGCCTCTCGGCTACAGCTGAGCTTCGAGCGCCCCTCCGCTTATCTGGTGTGGCTGGTGGGACTCGGGTTCCTGTGGCTCGCAACCTTTGGGGCCGCGACCGTGAGGAGATCCTCGCAAGCCCCGCCGGGCAGGCATCGGGCGGGAGGGCCCCGATGAACGAACGGACGCGTGAGGCGACGTTGGCGTTGGTGGTGGTCTTGTTGCTGGCCGCGGCGGTGGCACTGGATCTGGGCAGCGGAGCAGCTCGCGAGAGCTCCGTTCCAGAGGCGGCCGCCCCGTTCGTGGGCCGGGCCGTGTTCTGCTCCGCGCAGATCGATCACGAGGACACGTCGGGGCGTGTGACGGTGTCCTCCGGGCTCGAGCGTGGAGGTGTGGCCGTCGAGCCAGAGCCGGCCCGGCCGCCGACGGCGAGCACGCTTGTCTGGTCCGGGCCACTGGGTGCGCGGGCTCAGGCTGTGGAGGGTCGCGGCGCCCCCGCTTATGCGGGCACATCCCTTCGACTATCGAGCTCCAAGGAGCGTGGCGCCGCCGCAGCACGCTGCTCGCCGGAAGCGTCCTCTGACTGGTACTTCGCCGCGGGCACCACCGCAATTGGGCACGACGAGCGACTCCTGCTTCACAACCCCTTCCCGGAGGAGGCCGTCGTGAGGATCACTTTGTTCACTCAGGTCTCCGACATCGTCAAGTCCGGGCTCTCCGATGTCGCGGTTCCCGCGGGCGGTACTCAGGAGGTCAAGCTCAATCGAGTGGTTGTGCCGCGCTCGCTGCTCGGGGTGGAGGTGTCGGCGGTGAGGGGGCGAGTCGTCGCCTGGAAATCGGTCATTGCGCGGCCCCGAGAGGGTGCTCGCGGATTGAGTTTCTCCCTCGGAGCCACCGAGGCCGCTTCGAGGTGGTTCTTTGCTCACGGATTCACGGGCCCGGGAGTAACAGAGTCGATCTCAGTGCTGAACCCATCCGACAGAGAGCTGACCGTGACCGTGTCGCTGGCGGCGGAGGACCGGGCGGCACAGCCTGCCCGGCTCATGGATGTATCGATCCCCCCTCGCTCCGCGCGCCGCCTCATCCTCCGTGAGGGGATTCTCGCCGGTTCGGCCAAAAGGGTGAGGGGAATCAGCGCCACGGTGGCCTCCACCAACGGGGTCGAGTTCATAGCCGAGCGCGAGGTGTCCTACGAGGGCGACCTGGGCGAGGGAGTGACGGCCGAGCTGGGGGCCGCGGCTCCGGCGCGCTCGTGGTTGTTGACCCCGCCGGTCTCGGACTCGGAGGACGACTCGATAGCCATCCTCAACCCCACCGCCCGCGACGGCCGCGTGGATGTCTTCCTGCGCGGCGAGCGGGGCGTAAGTCGGCCGGCTTCACTGCAGGGCCTGAAGATCGGGGCGGGGCTCAGGTTAGAGGTTCCCCTGAGCCGCTGGACCTCATCGAGCCCTCCCGTGGTCGCGCTGCTGGCCTCGGACGTCGAGCTCGTTGCCGAGCGCTATGCCCACTCCCGGCGGGTACCCGACTGGGCCGACGTCATGGGCTTCCCGCTGCCGGAGGGCTAAGCCAACCGGCGACCCCGCGGCACCACGGTCTCAGCGCTAGTGCCGGGCAGCCCCCGCGGTCGCCCATGCGGAGGCGGCCTGGATCAGCGCCTCGAACAGCCGCCTCTGGACCGGGTGGCTGTGGATCATCGCCTCGGGATGCCATTGCACCCCCAGGACCCATGAGTACTCGGTAGACACGACCGCCTCCAGCACTCCGTCGTCGGCCCAGGCGATCTCCTCGAGCCCGTCGGCGGCGCCGTCGAGGCCCTGATGGTGATGGGAGTTGACACCGAGGCGGGGCGCGCCCAAAATCCCGGCGAGCACGGTGCCCTCGGCGATCCCGACCTCATGAGCGACCTCATCGCGTGGGCGGTCGCGGTCGTGCGGGAGGCGCTCGGTCCGTTCGGCGAGATGCTGGTCAAGGCGACCGCCGAGAAAGACGTTCAGCAGCTGCATACCCCGGCAGATGGCGAGAACGGGCAGGTCCCGCTCGAGAGCAGCTCCGAGCAGCCCGCTCTCGAAAGCGTCTCGCAGGGTGCTGATGTTGCGGGTACGGCGATGGTGCCTCTGGGAGTAGAGCGCTGGGTCGACGTCTCCGCCGCCGGTGAGGATGAGGCCCGAGGCGCCGTCGAGAGGCGAGAGGTCTCCCGGCGCGATGCCCTCCAGCACGGACACGCCGGGGGGAACGGCCTCGTCCCAGCGTGTCGTGGGGAACGGCGACAGGACAATGGGGACTCCGTGGCTGAGGCGGACCGCCTCGACATAGGCGCCGGGGAAGCGTCCGATGTCCTTGTTTATGACCTTGCCCGAGGTGATGGCTATGCGCCGGGGCGTCGTCGTGTTATCCAGGTCGCTCATCGCTGTTGTCCACATCCCTCTGCTTCGGAGAAGCGCATGACCGATGCTATGCGGTTCGAGACGGCCGCCATCCACGCAGGTCAGGAACCCGACGAGGCCACGGGGGCCGCGGTCGTGCCCATCTACCAGACCTCCACCTACGTCCAAGAGGCGGTGGGGCGGCATCGCGGTTACGAATACTCGCGCAGCGACAATCCCACGAGGCGAGCCGTCGAGACCTGCCTGGCGGCGCTCGAGGACGCCCGCTTCGCCCTCGCCTACGCCTCGGGAATGGCTGCCATCGCGACCCTGGCCCTGGCCGTCGGCTCCGGTCGCAAGGTGATCATTCCCGACGACGGATACGGAGGCACATACCGGCTCTTCGACAAGGTGATGACAGATTTCGGCATGCCCTACGAGATGGCGAACATGAGCGATGAATCGGCGCTCGCCAGAGCCTTGGATGGCGGCGCCGGGCTCGTGCTGGCCGAGTCCCCCACCAACCCGCTGCTTCGGGTTCTGGATCTCAGCATGATCGCGACCCGCGCCCACGAGGCCGGCGCCCTGTTCGTCGTCGACAACACCTTCGCGACACCTTTCGTGCAGCGGCCTCTCGTGCTGGGGGCCGACGCGGTCGTGTACTCCGCCACGAAGTATCTCGGCGGCCACTCCGATCTGGTCATGGGGGTCGTGACGACCTCCGATGAGGCTCTCGCCGACCGCCTCAGGTTTCTCCAGAACGCCGTGGGGGCAGTGCCGGGACCGTTCGACTCCTGGCTGTTGCTGCGCGGCCTCAAGACGCTGGCCGTCCGCATGCGCGCCCATTGTGCCGGGGCGAGCGCGGTCGCCGAGTGGCTCTCACAACACCCCGAGGTCACGCACGTTCGCTATCCGGGCCTCGAAACCGACCCCGGCCACGAACTGGCCGCCGCTCAGATGAGCGCCTCGGGCACATCCCTCTACGGAGGCATGGTGTCGGTAGGGCTGGCCTCAGAGAGCCGCGCGCTGCAGGTGTGCGAACGCACTCGGCTGTTCTTTTTGGGCGAGTCTCTGGGGGGGGTCGAGTCACTCATCGAGCACCCGGCCCGCATGACCCATGCGAGCCTCGAAGGCTCGGGGGTCGAGCTTTCCCCGGGGCTTCTGCGACTCTCAGTGGGCATCGAGCATCCCGACGACCTCATTGCGGACCTGGAGCAAGCCCTCACGGCCTAGAGCCCGGGTGCCGAGTGGTGATGAGATGACCATATAGAGCATCTGGGCACCACTCGGCCTGTTTTGGCCTCTAGTCCGCCGCCTGGTGGGCCAGAAAATCGAGCAGGTCTGCCCTGGTGAGCACACCTGCGGGAGCGGTGCCGTCCACGACGACCACAGCCTCCGCACCCCGGGAGAGGTCGGCGAACATCGCCTCCACGCCGGCGGTGGACTCGAGCACGGGCAGGGGAGGGTCCATGACCTCTGAGACCTCGCGCTCGACCGCGGAGGGGTCGCGAAAGAGGCGATCCAGCAGGCTGCGCTCCCGGATCGAGCCGACGATCTCAGACAGGTCCTCGGGGGCCGAGGTCGCGGCCACCGGCAGCTGGGAGATCCCGAAGCTCTGGAACATCTCTATGGCGCGGCCCACTCCATCGGAGGCACCGATCACGACAAGATCCGGGACATGGGGCTCGAGACGCCGCTTGCGGGCCAGGACCTGACCGATCCGGGCCTGCGTTCCGGGGGGCTCCATGAAGCCGTTCTGAAGCATCCAGGTGTCGTTGTAGAGCTTCGAAAGGTAGTTGCGGCCGGTGTCGGGGAGGATCACCACCACGACCTCGGTGGGGGAGAGGTCGCGTGCGACAGAGAGGGCGGCGAACACGGCGCTGCCGCACGATTCGCCCACCAACAGGCCCTCCTCGCGAGCGATTCGGCGGGCGGTCAGAAGCGAGTCCCGGTCGGAGACCGTCACCCAGTGGTCGACGACCGAGGGGTCGAAGCTCTCGGGCCAGAAGTCCTCCCCGATACCTTCGGTGAGATAGGGGTGAGGGTGCTCGCCGGTGTAGAGCGAGCCCTTCGGGTCGGCCCCCACGATCACGACTGCGCGGTTGCGCTCCTTGAGGTAACGGGCGACTCCTGTGATCGTGCCGCCCGTACCTACGCCTGCGACGAAGTGGGTGATGCGGCCCTCGGTCTGCTCCCAGATCTCCGGCCCCGTGGTTTCGTAGTGGGTCAGAGGGTTCTGCTGATTGGCGTACTGGTTGGGCTGGAAGGCGCCGGGGATCTCTTCGGCCAGGCGGTCTGCGACTCGGTAGTAGGACTGCGGAGACTCGGGAGGGACAGAGGTAGGGGCTATGACGACCTCGGCCCCATAGGCCCTCAGCAGCGTGATCTTCTCCTGGCTCATCTTGTCGGGCATGGTGAAGATGCAGCGATAGCCCTTGAGTGAGGCGGCAATGGCGAGGCCGACCCCCGTATTGCCGGAGGTGGGCTCTACGATGGTGCCCCCCGGACGCAGCAACCCTGCCCGCTCGGCCGACTCGATCATCCGGATCCCTATGCGGTCCTTCACGCTGCCACCGGGGTTCAGCAGCTCCACCTTGGCGAGAAGCTCCGGGGCCAGGCCGCGGCCGACGTGCCCCAGGCGCAGCAAAGGCGTATTGCCAACCAGATCCAGCAGAGACTCGTGGACCGCCGGCTTGTCCAGCTTCATGCGACCATGGTAAGGGGGCTTTAGACTCGCCCTTCAGACGCCGATCATCTCCCTGCAACCGGTTGAGGCTTTCGGGCGTCCCATCGACATAGCACGGCTTGCCGTGCGGCGGATCGGTTATTTTGCGAGCCGCCTGCCGGGCGTAGTTGGTGGATCACTCCTGGAAGTGGCGGATAGCGAGCGAAATGCTTATAGCATCGGCGTTTCGCCTGGAGGGGAGAAGGGGCCAGTGCTGGCAGAAGAGGCAATCGAAGTCATCCCCCGAAAGGACGCGCGGCCCGCGGCCGGATCGGCCTGGAAAAAGGTGGCCGCGGCCTTCGCGGTTCTGGTGCTGCTTGCCGCGCTTGCAGCTGGCGGCGTGGCATGGGCTACCCAGGACTACGCGGCGAAGTATGAGGACCGGCTGCTTCCCGGAACATCGATCGCGGGAGTCGACGTCTCCGGCATGACTCCCACGGAGGCGTTGGCGTCGGTCAAGGCGTCCATCCGCCCGGAGCTCACCCGCAAAGTCGCCGTGACCTGGCGGGACCGTCGCTGGACGACCACACCTCAGGAGCTCGGCGCCCGGAGCGATGCTCGGCGTGCGGTGCAGGCGGCCGTTGCCGCCAGCGACCGGGTCACGTTCATGGAAAAGGCGCGAATGCGCTGGCTCGGCGAGCGGATGAGCTTTCGTGATCAGGTCGCGATTACCCATCCCCGGAAGGGAATCAAAGGGTTCGTCTCGGGCATAGCCCAGGGCCTCTTCGAGGAGCCTGAGGACGCCGCCCTGGACTACTCCAGCGGATGGGTGAACATCGTTCCCGGCGATAAGGGGCGCCGGGTAGTAGAGAAAGACGCACGAGCCGCGCTCTCCGGCGCCCTCCTGAAGAACAGGGGGACGGTTCCCCTGCCCGTCAACATTCTCGAGCCGGAGGTCACCGCCGCCGCCTACGATCAGGTGCTGCTCGTCCGCATCGGTGAGAACAAGCTCTACCTCTACAACGACGGCGAGATCACGAACTCGTGGAGCGTGGCGACCGGCCAACCCGAGTACATGACGCCCACCGGTGTCTATTCGGTGACCGAGAAGCGCTACCTCCCGACGTGGGTCAACCCTGCCCCCGATACGTGGGGGGCCGATATGCCGGCCGAGATCCCGCCCGGCCCCGACAATCCGCTTGGTGTTCGAGCCATCAACTGGTCGGCGCCGGCGATCCGTTTCCATGGCACTGAGGCCACCTACTCGCTCGGCTACAACGCGTCGCACGGCTGCGTGCGGATGTCGAACACGGAGGTCATCCAGCTCTACGACATGATCGACCTGGGCACCCCCATCGTTTCCCTGGTCGCAGCCCCCCTCAAGCCCCTGTACGCCTCGGCCCCCGATCCCACTCCGGTGGCAGAGAACAGCGCGGAAAACGGCGGCTCAAACAACGGCGGTGCTGACAACTAGCGGGGACCGAGATCGCCCACAGCTCGGGGATCAGGGCGGCCGACTACCTTCGCTCGACCCTCGACCAAGCGCTTCTATCTGAGCTGTTGCGAGTTGCGCAGCTGCCCGTAACGGCTCGCCCACGCAACGCGAAAAAACCTCGCCCCGAGCACTTGCATCGAGGATGCCGGGCGAGCTAAGGTGCGACTGTACCCCGCAGAGGTAAGTAGGCTCCGGCCGAACGTCACTGCGGGGTACGCCTTTTCCCCGGCTGAATCCGGCCCCCCAAGCGTTTTGAGCGCCTCTCGATACCGTTTTCGGTACTGTGAGGCCCCTAAAAGCAGAATTCGTCCCCCTCAGCCCCCTCGCTTGCGCTCGGTCTCCGCATTGCGCAGGTCGATGCGCCGGATCTTGCCCGTCAGCGTCTTGGGCAGGTCGTCCACGAACTCGACCTCACGGGGGTAGGCGTAGGCCGCGTAGGCCTCGCGAACGTGCTGCTTGATCTTGTCCACGAGCTCGTCCGAGCCCTCCACCTCGGGCGCGAGCCGGACGAAGGCCTTGACGATGTGACCCCTCTGCTCGTCGGGAGAGGCGACGGCGGCCGCCTCGACGACCTCGGGCAGCTCCAAGATGGCCGACTCGACCTCGAAGGGGCCGATGCGGTAGCCGGCCGAGATGATGACGTCGTCGGCCCGGCCCTCGTACCAGACGTAACCGTCCTCGTCCATGCGTCCGACGTCCTTCGTCCGGAAGTAGTCGCCTCCGAACACCTCGTCGGTGTCTTCGGGACGGTTCCAGTAACCGAGCGGGTAGTGGGGGTTGGAGCGCGCCACCAGGCAGATCTCTCCCGCCTCGCCGCGAGCTACCTCCTTCTCGCTCCCCACCTCCAAGAGCTTGATCTCCCAGCCCGGCAAGGGCTTTCCCATCGAGCCGTGGCGTATGTCTACCGTGGGGAAGTTGCCGCACAAGGGGTAGCTCTCCGTGAGCCCGTAGTAGTCGAGCACCGGGATGCCGAACTGGCCTTGAAACCAGCGGATGACCTCGGGGTTCAGGGGCTCGCCTGCGGAGCAGGCAATGCGCAGGTTGATGTCGTACTGGGAGCCTGGGTCTTTGGTCTGGGTCATGGCGCGCAGCGCAGTGGGGGTCGTGAACAGGTTGCCGACCCGGTACTTCTCGAGCAGGTAGAAGGTCTGAGCCGGATCGTAGGCCCCGCCCTGGCGCTGGAACACGGCCACCGGCACCCCGAAGCGCCACGGCCCCAGCAACCCCGGAACGATGCCGGCGATCCAGGCCCACTCGCCGGTGGAGTGAAACACCTCGTCCTCTGAGACGTCGTGGCAGAACTCGTATTCGTTGTGCCCGAGCAAGTAGCGGTGGGCGTGCAGTATCCCCTTGGCCTGCCCCGTGGTACCGCTCGAGTAATAGAGCTGGGCAGGATCGTCGGCCGCGGTGTCCACGGGAGTGAACTCGTCCAAGGCTGAGGCCATGGCCTCATCCAGGTCGAGGTCGCCCTCCGCAAGCGCGTCCCCGGCGTTCAGCACGGCCACTCGCTCGAGCGAGGACACACGATCTCCCATGCCCTCGAGCCGGCCACGGTTCTTGCCGTCGGTGATCAGAACCTTGGCCTCGGAGTCGGACAGCCTGTGGGCGATGCCGTCGTCTCCATAGAGTTGTGACAGCGACAGCAGGACGGCTCCCAGCTTGTAGGCGGCGATGAACGCGGCGGCGGTCTCGGGCACCGAAGGCAGCATGACCGCGACTCGGTCGCCCCGGCTCACGCCCGCCTCCGCCAGCACGTTCGCGATGCGGTTGGAGAGAGCCTTCATGTCCCCAAAGGTCAGACGCCGCTCGTTGCCTTCCCAGTCCTCCCACAGCATGGCCAGTCGGTCGCCTTCGTGCTTGTCGACGGTGTCGACCCCGATGTTGTAGCGCTCCGGGACCTCCCAGGTGAATGAGGTCACCATCTCCTCGTAAGTCCCCGGCCGATGCTGTCTCAGGCTCGTCATTTTCTCCCCCCGTTTCTCGGGACTGGTTTACAGAGATCATGCCCAGGGTAGGGGCGATAATGCTTGTTACGCTGAAAAAGGCGAGGTTTGGGCGGCGGTCGGCGGACGAGGAGCGAGCACCGCTGCTAGCAGTCCGGGCCTCATGAGGCGCCGGCGTCGGCCGGCTCATGGACAAGGGGGAAGCATGGCGCAAGCAGCCGCTTTACGGGAGAAGGAGTACGACTACAAGCTCAGTAAGGTCATTGCCGCGGCTTCGGCGGGCACCACGATCGAGTGGTACGACTTCTACATCTTCGCCAGCCTCTTCACGCTTCTAGGCACCAAGTTCTTTCCCGGCGACGATCCCATCCTGAACGCCCTCGGCATCTTCGCCCTGGTCTACGTCGGTTTCCTGGTGCGGCCCTTCGGTGCCTTCTTCTTCGGGCGCATCGGGGACCTCATCGGGCGCAAGGTGACGTTCCTGCTCACGATCACGCTGATGGGAGCGTCGACCTTTGCGATCGGACTCCTGCCGACCTACGAGACGACCGGGTGGCTGGCCGCGATCCTCCTGGTCATACTCCGCATCCTTCAGGGCCTGGCGCTTGGTGGGGAATATGGGGGAGCCGCGATCTACGTTGCCGAGCACGCGCCGGACGACGCCCGGGGTCAGCACACCTCCTGGATCCAGATGACCGCCACGGTCGGCCTCGTGCTTGCACTGGTCATGGTGGTCGGAGTCCAGGCGGTCATAGGAGAGGAAGCGTTCAACGACCAGGGGTGGAGAATCCCGTTCCTGCTGTCGGGCCTGCTCGTCATCCTCGCCATCTACATCAGGCTGAGCCTCAAGGAGACGCCCCTCTACACTAAGATCAAGGAAGCCAAGCAACTGTCCAAGTCTCCGATTACGGACGCCCTGCACGAGGGAGGATGGCAGCGGATACTCCTCGTTCTCATTGGCATGACCGCGGGCCAGGCGGTGGTGTGGTACACGGGCCAGTTCTACGCCTACGTGTTCCTGCAGACCGAGCTCCTCATCCCCGTGACCACCTCCGCGATCATCGTCGGGACCGCCCTGATTCTCGGTACGCCGTTCTTCTGGGTCTTCGGCAGGCTGTCGGACCGGATCGGCCGCAAGCCGATCATCCTCGGCGGGTGCCTGCTCGCGGCCCTGACCTACATCCCGATCTACAGCGCCATGACGACGTTCAGGGACAATTACGTCGCCTTGGTGGTGCTCATTTTCATCCAGATGATTTACGTCACGATGGTCTACGGTCCCATCGCCGCCTATCTCGTCGAGCTGTTTCCCGGGAACGTGCGCTACACGTCGCTGTCGATCCCCTACCACCTCGGGAACGGATGGTTCGGAGGCGGCGTGCCGCTCTTCGCAACCTTCATCGTGGGCAGGCTGGGCGGAGGGCCGGACGTGGTCGACCTCCAGGGCCTCTCCTATCCCATCGTCATCGCGCTCATGACCGTGGTAGTCGGGTTCTTCACCCTCAAGGAGACCCACCACATCCGCATCTGGGATGAGGTCGACGGGGCTCAGCCCG
>JALZJN010000263.1 GCA_030859735.1 Actinomycetota bacterium | reverse complement strand
GCCGGGCATAGCCCGGCCGCCCCCTTTCCGTAAAGGAGAGAGTCTTTGGGTCGCTACCTAGCACGCCGGCTTCTGCAGCTGATCCCTGTCTTCTTCGGCGCGACCCTCTTGATCTGGGTGATGGTGTTCGCAATCCCGGGCGACCCCATCCGGGCCCTCTCGGGGGACCGCCCCATGGCGCCCGGCACGCAAGCGGCGCTACGCGCCCGCTACAACCTCGACGATCCGCTCTTCGTGCAGTACGGCAAGTACATCGGAGGGCTCTTCCAGGGGGATTTCGGTGAGACCTTCAATCAGCGCGACGTCCTCGACATCATGAAGGAGCGTTTCCCCGTGACGCTCAAGCTCTCGCTCATGGCGTTCGCCTTCGAAGGCGTTATCGGCATCCTTGCCGGCGTCCTGGCGGGTCTGCGGCGAGGTTCCTATCTCGACAGCCTCGTGTTGTTGAGCACCATTTTCGTGGTGTCGATCCCGATCTTAGTGCTCGGCTTCCTGGCGCAGATTGTCCTCGGCGTCGAGTTGGGGTGGTTCCCCGTTGCCGGCATCCAGGACGGGCTTTACGGCTATGTGCTCCCTGCCATGGTGCTCGGTTCCGTCTCGCTGGCTTACATCGCCCGGCTGTTGAGGACGAGTCTCGTGGAAAGCCTCGGCTCGGACTACGTGAGGACGGCAACCGCCAAGGGGTTGTCGCGTTTCCGGGTGGTCGGCCGGCACACCCTGCGGAACTCGTTGATCCCCGTGGTGACCTTCCTCGGAGTCGATCTCGGTCAGCTCATGGGCGGAGCCGTGATCACCGAGGGCATCTTCAACATCCCGGGGATCGGGGGCGAGATATTTCGTGCAACCAAGGCCCAGGAGGGCACGACGGTGGTGGGCATTGTAACTGCTTTGGTGCTGGTCTACATGGTGGCGAACCTCATCGTCGACATCCTTTATGCCATTCTGGACCCGAGGATCAGATATGACTGAACGCGCAGCTCTCAGGTGAGCCGAAGCAACCAGCCCGGGACCGAGCAGGCAACTGCGGCGGTCGAGAGCGTAACGGGCGAAGCACCGCTGACGCAGGCGAGCCTGTGGGGGGACGCTTGGCGCCAGCTCCGCAAGAGCCCACTGTTTTTACTATCTGCGTTCCTGGTGCTGTTCTTCACGGTTATGGCAGTCGCGCCGCAACTCTTTACCGATGCGGACCCGCGCACATGCGACTTGTCGCACTCGGTGGAGCCGCCCAGCGCCGGACACATCTTCGGGTACGACATCCAAGGTTGCGACTACCTCTCCAGGGTGGTCTATGGGGCGCGGGCGTCCATGGCCATAGGGCTTCTGGTCGTTGGGGTCGAGAGTTCGATTGCGGTGATGCTGGGTTCTGCAGCTGGTTACTACGGAGGCACGCTGGACGCGATCGTGGCCCGCGTCGCCGATGTAGTTTTCGCGATCCCAGTTGTCCTGGGTGGGATCGTGCTTCTGACGGCCTTCGAAGACCGGGGTCTGATTCAGGTGAGCCTCGTGCTGGTGCTTCTCGGCTGGCCCACCCTCATGCGGCTGATGCGCTCGACCGTGTTGAGCGTCAAGCAGATGGACTATGTCGCTGCGGCCCGCTCACTGGGCGCGAATGATCTGCGGATCCTGCGGGTGCACATCCTGCCGAATGCAATAGCGCCGGTGGTCGTCTACAGCACGATCACCGTCGGCATCATCATCGCGGCGGAGGCGGCGCTGACGTTTCTCGGCGTGGGGCTGCAGCTGCCGGCCATCTCCTGGGGCCTGCAGATCAGTGGCGCCGAGACGCGTCTTCTTTCCAGTCCCCATCTGCTGTTCTTCCCGTCTGCTGCGTTGGTGCTCGTGGTCTTGAGCTTTATTCTCATGGGCGACGCGCTGCGCGATGCTCTCGACCCCAAGCTGCGACTATAGTGGTGGCTGTCGATCGGCAAGAGCTCCGCCGCGCTGCAGCCGGCGCGCTGACCGAGCGGCTGCTCGAGGTAGAGGATCTCCACGTCGAGTTCCACACCGCCCACGGGACCGTCCGAGCCGTAAACGGCGTTTCCTACACCCTCGACGCGCACGAGAGCCTCGCGATTCTCGGAGAGTCTGGGTCGGGCAAGAGCGTCAGCGCCCAAGCGGTGATGGGGCTCATCGAGATACCACCCGGAGCCATCCCCAGGGGGAGCATCTGGTTCAGGGGCGTCGACCTCCTTAAAGCCAGCGAGGCGGACAAGCGCACCGTTCGCGGACAAAAGATCGCAATGATCTTTCAGGACGCGCTCACCGCTCTGAACCCCGTGTTCTCGGTCGGATGGCAGATCGGCGAGATGTTCAGGGTGCACCGCGGTGCATCGCGCGATGAGGCCAAGCGGCGTGCTGTCGAGCTCATGGATCGCGTGCGCATCCCCTCCGCCAAGGAACGGGTCAACGATTTCCCCCATCAGTTCTCCGGCGGCATGCGACAGCGCGTGGTGATCGCGATGGCCCTCTCCCTTTCCCCCGAAATACTCATTGCGGACGAGCCGACCACCGCTTTGGACGTGACGGTGCAGGCGCAGATCATGGAGCTCTTGGCCGAGCTGCAAAACGAGACGGGAATGGGCCTGATACTCATCACGCACGACCTCGGCGTGGTGGCCGACGTCGCGGACCGGGTCGCGATCATGTACGCAGGAAAGATCGTGGAGACCGGCTCGATTTTCGACGTCTACAAGAATCCGGCCCACCCATACACACAGGGCCTGATGGCCTCCATCCCGAGGCTCGACCAGAAAGGCGATCAACTCACACCCATAACCGGCGCGCCTCCAAGCCTCATGCGTATCCCCAGCGGTTGTTCGTTCAACCCGAGGTGCCCTTATGCGCGCGAGCGATGCACTCAGGAGGAACCGCCGATGTACGAGGTTGCGCCCGGCCGCAGCAGTGCTTGCCACTACTACGAAGAGGTCCTTGCGACCTCGAGCTACGAGGAGGCGGTAGGTGGCGGCTGAGTCGGCGACGGCGCCACTCGCCGAGGAGCCACGCGCCGGGGAGCCGATCCTGCGCGTAGAGGGCCTGACCAAGCATTTCCCTCTGACCCAGGGGATCCTGTTCAAGAAACAGGTGGGCGCGGTGCGCGCAGTGGATGGTGTCAGCCTCGACCTCCACAGGGGCGAGACCCTGGGTTTGGTCGGAGAGTCGGGGTGTGGGAAATCGACTGTGGCGAAGCTGCTCCTGCGACTCGAGGTAGCCACCGCCGGTCACGCATACTACAAGGGACGAGACATCTTCGGGCTGAGCAAGAAGGAGATGCGCGCCCTCAGGCGCAACATCCAGATCGTCTTCCAGGACCCCTACGCTTCGCTCAACCCCCGAATGACGGTCGGCGACATCATTGCCGAGCCCCTCGAGATCCATCGCGGCGTGACCGCAAAGGGCGGGATCCGCACGCGTGTACAGGAGCTGCTCGAGGTCGTGGGGCTCGACCCAGATCACATCAACCGCTACCCCCATCAGTTCTCCGGCGGCCAGCGGCAGCGCATCGGCATCGCACGCTCACTCGCCCTTAATCCCGAGATCATCATTTGCGACGAACCGGTCTCTGCCCTGGACGTCTCGGTTCAGGCACAGGTGGTCAATTTGTTGGCGCAGCTTCAGGACGAATTCGGGCTGTCCTACATCTTCATTGCACACGACCTCTCGGTCGTCCGCCACATTTCCGACCGCGTTGCGGTGATGTATCTTGGCAAAGTCGTGGAACTGGGCGCCCACGAAGATATCTACGAGCGCCCCACCCACCCCTATACCCAGGCGCTGCTGTCGGCCGTGCCGGTGCCCGACCCCACCCTGAGGGGGAAGCGGGAACGGATCGTGCTCGAGGGCGATGTGCCGAGCCCTGCGAACCCCCCTTCGGGGTGCCGCTTCAGGACCCGCTGCTGGAAGGCCCGGGACAGGTGCGCCGAGGAGGAGCCGAAGCTTGTGGACAAGGGCTACGGGCACCCCGACGCCTGCCATTTCGCCGAGCCGCGTCAGATCGTCCCCAAGGCCGAGGCGCCGGCCGGATAGCCTACGCCGGCGACTCGAGTGCCGCCAAGGCTGAGCGCCGCTCCCTCCTGCTGCCACGAGTCCCTGCCGAGGGTGCTCGAGGGGCAACTGCGCAGCGCGGGGTGGCAACGATTGTTGTAGTATCTCCCAGATAGTGCCTCGAACCGCTTCTTGGCGGAGTCAGGCAAGCGTCGGCATCTCTACGGGTCCGGGATGCGTAAAGGGCCGCAGGAAGAACAGGAGCGGGGATTGGCTCGATTGGCGACACAGGCAGAGGAGCCCGTAGCGGTAGAAACCGCAGAGTCGGGTGGTGTCGTCGGAAGATCGCCAGGGGAACTCTTTTGGGCCCGCTTCAAGCAGGACAAGTTCGCTTTCGGCGGACTCGCGATCATCGTCATCCTGGTCACGCTCGCGCTAACGGCGCCCCTCATAGCCAAGTACGTAGCGGGCCACGGCCCCAACGAGCTCTTTTTGAGGGAGATGACCGACGAGTTCGGCCTCCCGCAGGGGCCCACCAGCGAGTTCTGGTTCGGCGCCGATAACGCCGGACGCGACCTATTCGTACGCGTCATCTACGGCGCGAGGACGTCGTTAGTGATCGCGCTATTTGCGACCGGCATCTCGGTTGTCATCGGCGTCACTCTGGGCCTGCTGGCCGGCTACTTCCGAGGCAAGGGAGACACCTTTTTGTCGCGCGTCGCCGACGTCGTGATCTCGCTCCCGATCCTGTTGCTCGCCCTCGGTCTTGCCGCAGCCTGCGGCCTCAGCCGGGAGGGGTGCCTCGGCGGGTTGATCAAGCCGGGGCTGCTGCTCATCAGCTACATCATCGGTTTCTTCAACTGGCCCTATATCTTTCGCATCGTGCGCGGCCAGGTGCTGTCGCTCAGAGAAAAAGAGTTCATCGAGGCGGCGCGGGCGCAGGGGTCGGGCCCCATCCGGATCATGGCTCGAGAGGTGCTCCCCAACGTCATTGCCCCGATTCTGGTCTACACGACGCTGATCATCCCCAACAACATCTTATTCGAAGCGGCGCTGTCGTTCCTCGGCCTGGGGGTTCCATCTACGACCCCGTCGTGGGGGCAGATGCTTGAAGAAGCAAGCGGCATCTTCACGGTGGCGTGGTGGATGATGCTATTTCCCGGACTGTTCCTGGTGTTCACCACCGCAGCTTTCAACCTCGTCGGCGACGGGCTGCGCGACGCGCTCGATCCCCGGACGGGTCGCTAAACAGATGGAGGTAGTGCAATAGGAGGAGGCAAGGAGACGGCATACACGGGCATGCGAACTTTTTCGGTCTACCCAAGGAGGAATCGAGTGACTAGATACAGGAAATTTGCCGCCGTTGTGGGCATCATGGCACTGCTGGCGGCGGCATGCGCAGGCGACACCGATGGGGGTGCGACGGACGACAGCGGAGGCCAAGCCGAGGTCAAATCCGGTGGCACGCTCAAGATGGCGCTGATCTCCGACGTGAGCCACGCCTTCGACCCCCAGAAGGAGTATTACGCGGTCAGCTGGGAGTTCTTCCGCTGCTGTCTGTTGCGCACCTTGCTCACCTACAACGGCAAGCCGGCCGAAGAGGGCGGCAATGAGCTGCATCCCGACCTTGCCGAAGGCATGCCGGAGATCTCCAAGGACAAAAAGACCTGGACCTTCAAGATCAAAGAGGGTGTCAAGTACGCGCCGCCCTTCGATGACAAAGAGGTCGTGGCGCAGGACTTCGTACGCGCCATCGAGCGAGAGGCCGACCCCGCAGCCGCGGCCGAAGGCTACTCGTTCTACTACTCGGTGATCGAGGGCTTCGATGACTCCGAGGGCGAGCCGGGCTCGATTCCGGGCATCAAGGCGGTCGACGACCAGACCCTCGAGGTCACCACGACCGAGCCGGCCGGTGACCTCGGCTTCCGCTTTGCGATGCCGGCCACCGCCCCGATTCCCGAAGGCGCAGCCGAGGGTCACGTCAAGGACTACGGCCGTTTCCTGGCCACCACGGGCCCGTATATGTTCGAGGGCTCCGACCAGCTTGACCCGACCGCTCCTCCGGCGCAGCAGAAGCCGGTCAGCGGCTACGAGCCCGGGCGATCGATCACGCTCGTGCGCAACCCCTCTTACGACAAGGCGACCGATGGGCTGCGCCCCGCGTACGTCGACAAGATCGAGGTCGGCATCGGTGGCACCGAGGAGGACCTCGCCAACCAGGTCGACGCAGGGCAGATCGACATAGTGTTCGACGGTGTGCCCCCGGCGCAGCAGCTGCGTGAGTACGCCACCGACCCCGAGCTCAAGGACCAGCTCCACTCCTACTCGTCCGACGGTGTGCGGTACCTGTCGATAAACATTGCGGAACCTCCGTTCGACGATGTCCACGTGCGAAAGGCCGTCAACCTCGTCATCGACAAAGACGGTCTTCGGCGGATCCGCGGCGGTGAGATCTACGGCCCGATCGCGTCCCACGCAATCGTCGATACGCTGCTCGACGACCAACTCGCCGACTACGACCCCTACGCAACTCCAAACAACGCGGGAGATCCCGCCAAGGCCAAGGCCGAGATGAAGCAGTCCAAGTACGACAAGGACGGCGACGGCGTGTGTGACGACCCGCTGTGCGAAGGTGTGCTGGCGCTTACGGACTCTGCCGCCCCGTATCCCGACCAGGCCTCGCTCATCAACGACAACTTGAAGGAAATCGGCATCAGCGCCGACGTCAAGGAGCTCGAGCGGGTCACGATGTACACCGCCTGCAACACCCCGGACCGTCACGTCGCGCTTTGCCTCGGACCGGGTTGGTTCAAGGACTACTCCGACGCGACGACCTTCGCGGAGCCGCTATTTGGCAACGCGAGCATCGGACCGGACAGTTGCTGCAACTACTCCCTGGTGGGGGCGGACGCCAAGCAGCTAAAGGATTTCGGCTACGAGGCCTCGTCGGTCCCCAGCGTCGACGACAAGATCGCCGAGTGTGAACCGCTGCTCGGCGACGAGCGCATCACCTGCTACGCGGAGTTGGACCAGCAGATCATGGAGGAAGTCGTGCCCTGGGTCCCGTATTTGTTCGACAACCAGGTGCATACGGTGTCGAGCCGGCTCCTCAACTACACCCACTCTTCGTTCGCGGGCAACATGGCGCTCGACCACGCCGCAATCGACACGGGCGGCAGTTAGCAGTAGCAACAGTCACCGAGAACACGGGAGAGCGTTCATCGCTCTCCCGTGTTCTCGTCCTTATGGATTAGTCTGGAGAGGACATGGGACGTTATCTGATCAGACGCGCGCTGTTTCTGATTCTGGTCCTGTTCGTCGTCTCGGTCGTCACCTTCATCATCTTCTTCAAGCTGCCTGCGGGCGACCCGGCGCGTCTTTCAGCAGGCCGGAGGACCACGGAAGCAGCACTCGAAGAGGTCCGGCACAACCTCGGGCTCGACCGCCCGTGGTACATCCAATACGGGCGCTTCGCCAAAGGGCTGATTCCACTGCCGGGGTTCTTTCTGAACGAACAGGTCTACTTCTCCTACTCGAACAACGTGCCCGTGAGCGAAGAGATCTACCAGCGTCTTCCCGTCACGGCGGTACTTGCGCTGGGGAGCGCGGCCATATGGCTAGTCATGGGCGTGTCAATTGGGATCATCTCCGCGATCAGGCGTGGAGGCATCCCCGACCGGGTCGGGACGCTCTTCGCCTTGTTCGGCGTATCCGCGCCGGTTTTCTGGCTCGGCTATCTGTTTCTCTACATCTTTTGGTACAAGCTCAGGATTGCACCCGAAAGCGGGATACCTCCAAACGAGCCTCTGCTCACCTCAGTGTTGCACGGACGGTTCGTCCTCCCGTGGATCACGCTGGCGCTCGCTTTCGCCGCCTTCTACTCCCGCATGACCCGCAGCAACCTCATCGAGACCATGGGTGAGGACTACATCCGCACGGCGCGGGCCAAGGGGCTATCGGAAAGAACCGTCACCTACAAGCATGGCCTTCGAGCTGCGCTCACACCCGTCGTGACGATCTTCGGGCTAGACCTGGGCTTGCTGCTAGGAGGCGCGGTCATCACCGAGACAGTCTTCAACCTCCCCGGGCTGGGCCAGTACGTCATCCAGTCGTTGTTCAATAACGACTTTCCTGCGGTCATGGGCGTCACGATCTTCGCGTCCATGTTCGTCATGGTGGCGAACCTGGTCGTGGACGTGTCCTACGCGATCCTGGACCCGCGCGTCCGTTACTCCTAGGCTTATGGTTATGCTGCCCGGCGCGAGGATACCCCATGGCTGACCAAGCACTGCTGGAAGTCAAAGACCTCAAGGTCCACTACCAGACCGAGGACGGTCTCGTGAAAGCCGTCGACGGTGTTAGCTTCTCTATGGCGTCCGGCGAGACTCTCGGCGTCGTGGGCGAGTCCGGATCCGGTAAGAGCGTGACGTTCCTCACGGTCATTGGGCTGTCGGCGAGCCGGAACTCCCGCATCGAGGGCGAGGTCCTGTTCCAAGGACACGACCTCCTCAAGATGCCCCGGGAGGAGTTGAGGAAGATCCGGGGCAACAAGATCGGGATGATCTTTCAGGACCCGATGACCTCATTGCATCCCTATTACCGGGTCGGTGACCAGATCGCCGAGGCGGTCTTGGCGCACGGAGGTGTCAGCAAGCACGATGCCCATACACGTGCCGTCGAGATGCTCGGGCGGGTCGGCATCCCGCGGCCCGAGGGCCAGGCTAGACAGTACCCGCACGAGTTCTCGGGCGGGATGCGCCAAAGGGCGATGATCGCCATGGCGCTGTCGCTCAATCCCAGCCTCCTGATCGCCGACGAGCCCACCACCGCGCTCGACGTTACCGTCCAGGCGCAGATACTCGAGCTCATCGAGCTCATCAAGAGCGAGTTCAACATCGGGGTCGTCTTGATCACCCACGATCTCGGAGTCGTCGCCGATGTGGCCCAGAGCGTGATGGTGATGTATGCCGGGCGGGCGATCGAAAAAGGGACCCGCGACCAGATCTTCGAGCAGCCCCTTCACCCCTACGCGTGGGGCCTTCTTGAGTCGATACCGCGCGTGGACCGGAAGGTCGGCAGGTTGGTGCCCATCAGTGGCTTGCCCCCCTCGTTGATCAATGTGCCGCCCGGATGCCCGTTCCATCCGCGCTGCCCATATCAGTTCGACCCCTGCGACAAGGACCGGCCGGAACTGATCGATCGGGGCGGAGGTCACCCCGATGCCTGCCACCTCTCCGTGGACGAGAAGAGGACGATCTGGAAGGAGCGCGTGACACGCCTCGAGAAGGAAGCCGTTTGAGCCCGGCAACCGAACCGAAGTCGGAGGACAAGGCCACCGGTATCGCGGGCGAGCCGTTGGTCTCGGTCGAAAACCTCACCAAGCGCTTCCCCATCACCAAGGGGATACTTCTGCAACGGCAGGTCGCCCAGGTCCACGCCGTCGAGGACGTGACCTTGGGTATCTACCCCGGCGAGACGCTGGGCCTCGTGGGCGAATCCGGCTGCGGGAAGTCGACCGTGGCGCGCCTGATCACCAAGCTCCTCAAAGCGACGAGCGGCAGAATCCTGTTCGAGGGCCAGGACATCACCACCTTGGGTGCCCGGGAGATGCGCCCATTCCGGCGGGAGATACAGATCATCTTCCAGGACCCCTATGCGTCGCTCAATCCCCGGCAGACCGTGGGTCAGATCATCGGTACCCCCTTTACCATCCACAAGATAGGGGGGGACACGAAAAAAGAAGTCCAGGACCTGATGAGTCGCGTGGGACTCAACCCGGAGCACTACAACCGCTACCCACACGAGTTCTCGGGCGGCCAGCGACAGAGGATCGGAGTCGCCCGCGCCCTCGCCCTTCACCCAAAGCTGATCGTGTGCGACGAGCCCGTCTCGGCCCTCGACGTTTCGATCCAGGCCCAGATCCTCAACCTTCTAAGCGACCTCCAGGACGAATTCAACCTGACCTACCTGTTCATCTCGCACGACCTGGGTGTGGTTCGCCACATCGCAAACCGCATCGCGGTGATGTATCTCGGCCACATCGTGGAAGTCGCGGATGCCGACGAGCTCTATGAGCACCCCAAGCACCCCTACACCGCGGCTCTGCTTTCGGCCGTGCCCAAGGGTCATGGTCCCGGCAAGGCCACCCAGAGGGTTGTACTCCAGGGTGACGTCCCCTCTCCAGTGGACCCTCCCTCCGGGTGTGTGTTTCACCCCCGTTGCCCCAAGGCACGCGAGGTCGCCGGCGACGACGGCGGGGTACCGGAGAACTGCAGCGGCGAGTTCCCACCGTTCGGGGAGGTGATCACCGAACACCGGACCGCGTGCTGGTACCCGGTGGAGGAGAGCGACGAGCTGCACGAATCCGCCCACGCCTGAGGTTTCCTGCGCGCGATCTGGCCGTACTCGCCGCAATTTCGTAACTACGACGTCAACCGTGCACCAGCGTTGTGAGGGCGCTCCCCAACCTGGTCGATGGTGCGCTCGGTGGGCGACTTGCCGTGCGGGCGGAGGCTCGCGAATCGTCTTAACGATTTTGAGGCGATCGTTGTTGCCGTGAGTCACGGTCCGTCCGTACGAGGACGGTCCTTCCCTCGTCTTACGCACTCGGCCGACGCGGCCTGGGAGGGCCGTGGTAGCTTCAGACGGCGGATTTGATGGCAAGTTCCTTGCTGGGGGCTCTATCGTGCGCTTACGGAATCCTGTTTCTGTCGCTTCCCTGCTCCTGGCCGTTCTGCTCTTGGGCAGCATGATCAGCCCTTCTCTGGCCGAGAACGCCGGGGGGCGCCGGCCGATGATGAGCAGGGCGGCTAGGCCCGAGCCTTGATGTCGGAGCGCGGGTACGGGGTTCGGCTGAACGGGCCGTATCGCCCGCTACAGGCGACGGTTTCGAGGACTTCCTCGAACGAGTAGAGAACTCGCGCTGCCGCGCACAGGGCAACCCGAACGTCTCAGTGGACATGAGCTGCAACAGGCGGACGCTGGGGCAGGACTTCGGCCCCGACAACGAGATCGCGATCGCCGTGGACCCAGAGGACCCTCAGCATCTCGTGGCGGGCTCGAACGACTACTACTATCGCTACAACAACACCACCGGCGCGATCCTCCTGTCCGCCCCTACCGGCTTCTTCACGTCGTTCGACGGCGGTCGACACTGGATCGACGGACAGATCCCCCGCGGGGAGGGAAACAACGCAGGCGCCCCCTCGCCGGCCTTTGACGCCAAGCATGACGTCGTGCTCATGGCGGGCCTCGACTTCTCTGCGCCGCCCGACCGAGGGCAGAGGTCCTGATACCTCGGAGAGCCAGGTGTTCTTCGACAAGGAGTATCTGCGGTCGACAACAACCCCGACTCTCCCTATTACGGACGTGCCTACGTCACGGGCACGCGCTTCCTGGGGGGGCCCGTCTATCAGGAATCGCCCATCTTCCTCAGCTACTCCGACGATGGCGGGCGCACATGGTCCCCGGCGCGCGAGATCTCTGGCTCTCATCCGACCTGCAGCTACCAGGAGGCGGGATCGGGCACGGATTGCGACGAGAGTCAGTTCTCGATTCCCGAAGTGGCCTCCGATGGGACGCTCTACGTCCACTTCCTGAACTTCCAGAACGAAGCAGAGTGGGAGGTCCCCTTCGAATTCGACACACAGGTCATGGTGACGCGCTCGACGGATGGCGGCAGGACTCTCGCCCGGCCGGAGCCCGCGGTGCAGTTGGAAGATGGAGCAAGTGACACGCCGTGGAGCGTGATCGGGTCGCAGACAGTGTGGGGCCACCAAATCCGGTGGACCTCGGCCGGAAATATCAGCGTCAACCCCAACGACCCCAATGACATAAGCGTGGTGTTCTCCGACCGTGGGTCGCCGAACCCCAACGCCACCGCTGGCCCACGGGAACCACTGACCCGAGGATGAGTGGTCGAGCACCTGCTTCGGCGACCATGTTTCGCCGCCGTCGGCAGAGTCAACCTTGTAGATGCTCAGGTTGGACCCCGGTCCCGCTCCGCAGGGGTCGTAGTACGGCGCCTCCCCGGGGATCTCCTCGAGGCAGTCCAAGGACGTGATTGAAGCTGTCGGCCGGAGCGCGGCCGTTGTCTTCATCCCACGCCACCGCCAACGAGCCGTCCAGCCCATGGTCAATGGCTCGAGGGGGAAGGCAAGCAGGTTCTCGCTCCCAACACCTCGGAGAACCGCTCGGCCCGGGAGCAGATCGACCTCTCGTTGACTCACTGGACGGGTCAGTACGTGCCTCAGGAGGAGTGGCCGAGGATCTGCGGCCCGAGGGGCTACAGCGACTCCCCGATCGAATTCGCAAGGGGCAAGGACTGCAACGCCTTCCATGGTGACTACACCGGTCTTGCGGTCGGGCCCGACGGGAGCATCAACGTCGCCTGGACCGGTCTCAACCGTTTCGCAACCTCGAGGCAGCTCGATCCCTACACCGGTGAGCTCCACGATGGCTACGCGCAGGATGCGATGTTCGCCCGCCGTTAGAGGATTGATCTGAAGAGGGGCGGCGCGGTTGCGGCGGCCCCTCTTCCCCTAACCCCTGCATACTTGCTCTCGATGCCGGCCAAAGCTGAGCTCCTCGAGATCGACGGGGTCGAGGTGCGGGTCACCAATCCCGGAAAGGTCTTCTTTCCGGACCTTGGCGCCACCAAGCTTGACCTCGTCAACTACTACCTGAGCGTCGCCTCCGGTGCGCTTGCCGGCTGCCGGAACCGTCCCTCCACCCTCTATCGGTGGCCGAACGGTGTGGACAAGCCCGAAGACGCCTTCTTCCAGAAACGGGTGGGGGACAAGCGTCCGGAATGGATGCAGACGCAGGTCGTGCGGTTTCCCAGTGGGCGCTCGGCCG
>JALZJN010000242.1 GCA_030859735.1 Actinomycetota bacterium | reverse complement strand
TCGAGTAGGGCGACCGTGACACGCAGCCGCTCGAAGATCGCCTCGCCCTCCTGCGCATTGCTCTTGGGGAGCGCTATGACGAACTCGTCCCCACCGAGCCGGCCGCAGATGTCACCGGGGCGGAGGTGAGCCTCGAACCGTTCCGCGACCCGGCGCAGGATCTTGTCGCCCCACACGTGACCCCAGCTGTCGTTCAGCCCCTTGAAGAAGTCGATGTCGAGCGCCAGCACCGCGACCTCGTATTGCTCCCGCCCGGCCCGCTGTAACTCGACATCGAGCTGCTCGTGGGAAGCCCGGTGATTCAGCAGGCCGGTCAGGGGGTCCGTCAGCGCTGCATTGGCCAACTCCCTGTTCTGCGCTTCGAGCCTCCGCACCTTCTCCTCGAGCGTCGCGGCCTCGCCTCCGACCAAACGGACGTCCGGCAGGTCCTTGGATGCTGTGCCCAGGGAGTCTGACTCGGCTTGTCCTGAACTCGTCATGCCCGCCATGTCAGCCTCCCGCGGCCCGAGCCGCCGGGGTGCGAAGAGGGACGGGCGGGAGGTCGCCATGGGAGACCACCGTTGACGGCGAACAAGCCGGGAGCGCCAACCCACACGCTTCGCAGATGACGTACACGGGCATTAGCCTCGCTCCCGCCCTGCATCGGCTCGAGACAACCTCTTTCGCACAACCCCTCCAGCGTCGAACACACCGACCGGGTGGTGGGGCCGGAAAGGTATTAGCTCGGCCGAGCTGTTAGGGCCAGCGTGGAGGCGGAGGCGTCTGGAGACGACTCCTCAGTGTAACTAATCCGCTAAGTTAGCGCGTAACGAGTGAGCTGTCAAGTAGGCCAAGGGCCGACTATTCTGAGCGCTCGCGAGCACCGGCGGCTCGCCGGTCCGTCGTCCGTCTCCCAGAGCGCTCCCCGAGCACCCGATGTCCGCGTAGGACCGCCTCCGCGAGGTCGATGAGCCGTTGAGAAGAGCTGCGGGCGTGACTGCGGAGGCGCTCGAAGGCCTCCTGCTCGTCGATCAGGTCCCGCTCCATGAGGATCCCCTTGGCGCGCTCGATCACGGCCCGCCGCTGGAAGGCCTCCTCCAGGTTCCTGTGCTCCAGGAAGCGCCCGAGCGCGACGTCGACCGCCCCCATGACCTGATCCTGCCGGATCGGACAGGCGTACGCGGAGATCCCAGCGGAAACCGCACGCACGATGAACTCCGGCTTCTCGGTCTCGATCAAGGCGACCACGGGACAGCGCGCCTCATGGACGATCTCGGAGATCAGCTCGAGGGCATGCGTAGCTTCGTCGCCTGAGCGCATGCTCTCATCGCTGAGCGCGACCAGTGCGACATCGGGCCCCAGTTCGGTTGTGCGAGCACCGACCACACTGATGTCAGTCTCTCGCCCCGCTAGGTGATGCCCGAGGTCGGCGACGACCCTCGCTACGTGCTCGAGCACCTCCTCATGACTGTTGGCAATGAGAATGCGGAGACGCTCCTGCCCCGGCAGTCCGGCTGAGCTGGCTGGGGTAGGGCGTGCGAGCGCGGAACGAGGGTCTTCGCTTGGAAGCAGCCCCTCGCCCGTCCCTCTGTCATCCCCGCTCATCGCTCCTTGCCCTTCTAGCAGCCCCACCGGACGGAGAACCGCCAGCGCCCCGTACTCAGAGATCCTCAACATACGCGGTGTCTAGCGGCGTCAAGGCCGGGGTAGACGAACGTCCAGTTGCCCGCGAAGCCCCGGACCCGGCTCCAGCGGCTCAGCCAACCTGCGGCATGGCTGTGGTCTCCGCCGTCCGCCCGGCGCACCTCGCTCAGAACAGCTGGTTCTCCCCGGCGAAGATCTCCGACACTGAGCCATCGGTGAAGATCTGCCGCACCGAGTCGGTGAGGATGTCGGCGCTCGTGAGCTGCCGGATCAGCCCGGGCGCGCCGTCGCGCAGCGGCACGGTGTCGGTGACGACGATACTCGAGACGGGGGCCGCCTCGAGGGTCTCGAACGCGTGGCCGGCGAAGAGCCCGTGGGTGGCCACGGCATAGACCTTCGAGG
>JALZJN010000237.1 GCA_030859735.1 Actinomycetota bacterium | reverse complement strand
ATCCGTCGATGCGCGACAACGAGCTCGGGGCCGCGTTCGGCGACGTCTGGTGCGCGATCCCGAAGGTCGTCTTCAGCCGCACGCTCGACAGCGTCCAGGGCAACGCCCGGCTCGCCGAGGCGTCGGTCGCCGAGGAGGTCGCTGCGGCGCTCGACGCGACTGACAAGGACGTCTCGATCGGCGGCGCCGGCTTGGCCGCGGCGGCGATCGAGCTCGGCCTCGTCGACGAGCTGCGCATGTTCCGCAATCCGGTCGTCGTCGGTGGCGGCACGCCGTTCCTGCCGCCGGTCAGCGAAGACGTCCCGCTGGACCTGATCGAGACCAGGACGTTCGGCTCGCGCGTGATCTACGAGCGCTACGGGCGCGCCCGGGATGAGTCGGACTGATACCGCAGTCCGAGTCATCCCGCCCCGGCGGCCGACCGAGAGGCCCATGTCCCGATCTGTTCACGCTGTGACCATCAGCGGCGGGGACCGAACCTGTGCCGGCCTACCCTCGAGCCGTTCGACCGCGGCCAGGATCACACCGGTCAGTGCCGCGGGTCTCGAGACCCGCCGCAGACCGGCCCCGCCGGAGCCGCCGAATGGTGCGCAGCAGCTCCGGCTGATTCACGGTCGCGTTCCGAATGAGGATCCGCTACCGGGCGTCGCATCCAAGTGCGCTGGACCGACGTCATGGCCGTAGCCCCCGAAAGACCGCCAGCGAGCCACCGACCTCGACCTCGACGCCGGTCAAGCCCTCGAGCCAGCGGCGAAGATCGGACCGCGTCCCGCCGGGTCCGAGAAGGCCGGTCGGCTTGCTCTGCTCGCGCTGGAAGAAGCGATCGACGCGGCGCACCTCGCCTCGCAGCAGCATGCTCCCTTCCACTCGGCCACCCGGCTTGAGTAAGCGCACGGCCTCGGCTACTGCCCTCTGCGGGTCCGGGACGACGTGGAGGGCGTTGTAGAGGAGGCAGATGTCGGCTGTCGCGTCCTCGAGGGGGATCGCCGCGATGTCGGCCAGCTCGAGCTCTACCTCGCCGAAGCCGCGCCGGCGCGCGCGCTCACGGGCACGCCCGAGCATCGCCGGCGAATTGTCGACGCCGAGGTAGCGACCCACTCGGGAAGGCTCGAGCCAGCGGAGCGCGAGGCCGGCCCCGCAGGCCGCGTCGACGACCGTGAGCCCGACTGAGAGATCCCGCAACGCTTCGATGCTCCGATACATCGGGCGGGCATCGCCGCCCCAGAGGAGGCGGATCACCACGCGACCGAGCAACGGACGTTCGATATAGGCGCTGTAGAAGCGCGCGCCGAGCCCACCGTAGTGGTCCGTTGCAGCCACAAGGGGGAGTATTCCGGCTCACGGCGATAGCGCGAGTCGGTCGCCTGCCGGCGCCGAGACAGGCCGATGACCAGCAGGCGAGCTGACGCTCCAGCTCGCCGTACTCTCCCACTGGCCGATGGCTTGCGGGACTCGCGGCGCGGACAGGCTTGGGTCTGGACGTGACGAGGCCCAGCCAATACAGGCAGCCGTCGCTCACACCGCCACTGCCATCGGCGCGCCCAGGGCGATTTCCTTCGCTAGTTGATGAACCTGGCCGAGAACTGCGTCGGGCTGGCGCTCGACATCAATCGCGCGGACCCTGATCTTGAAGCGATTGTCATCGATGTGATGCAGCCGCGAACGTTGTTCGGCGTCCCGGGCATAGACCAGGAACCCCTCCGGCAGACGGAAGGCCGAACAGTAGGCCAGCATCTGGTAGGCGTCGGCATTCGGAAAACGTGAGTCGGTGAGGCGCTTGTATTTGGCGTCGATGATCGCTCGGACCCGACCGCGGCGCCACCAGGTGATGTCCGGAATCACCTTCAGGGCCTGCTCACGATCGAGATGTCTGCCGCCGTATTGGAGCCGCACAGCACCGCCGTAGGGAGCGAGCGCCTCGGTCAAGGCGGCAGAGAGGAAGTTCTCGAAGACCTTATTCATGTCGAAGACGAAGCCGACCGACGCCACTTCCCCATGCCTCGCTGTGATTGAGGCGGAGGACAGGATCAGTTCGGCCAATCGAAGGGCCGCGGCGTAGCGCTCATTGAGCCTGGTGATCTCAGGGGCCTCCATCGGTTCGGTGGCTGGAGCTACGTCCTCGAGGGTGGCGCGGATTCTCAGCAATCGGTTTCTTGCGGCCTGCGGAACGCGTCGCATCCGCAGGAGCAACTCAGTGGCTCCACGGAGCATGCGGTTTTCGGGAATGTCAGCCGTGTAGTCGTCGTAGGTGACCTCGAGTGGGAGTGGCAGAGTCCGGGCCATCTGGTCGGCGACGCGAAGTCGGCCTCGAAACGCGGGTGATTGCTCCTCCACCGTCACGTATCCCCGAAGCGGGGCCGGGGCCAACGCCCGGTGGGCGTGGTAAGCGAAACCACTAGCGATTGCGACGAAGAAATCGCGGTCTCGGCCGAAGTGAGCGACGGAGTTGCGCCATCCGCGCGGGTCGGCGGCGTAGCCGAGGAGAAACATTAGTCTGGGTACCGCCAGCCGAGGTACGACCCGAAGGCCCCACGTCCCTCCGTCTAGAACGCCGACGTTCGATTCGGTGACGAGCCTCCAGCTAGCTGGAGGCTCGTCCAGTTCGATCGAGGCCAGCCCAGTCGCCGCGATCTCCTTGGCCTGCTCGGCGGTGAACTGGTGAACCGACGATGACCAGGCCTCAAGCGTCGTCTGCATCCGAGGCGGCCTCATCCACGACCGGGGTTGCATCTGCGGCTTCGGCAATGCGCTTCGCGAGGGCCTTGGGGCTGAATTCACTCTCGATGTCCCGCTCCGTGCCGTAGAAGTGCTCCTCAAGCAGCGGCTTGATGGCGTGCTCCCATACCCGATCAACATCGGGGGCCGTCCCGTCGGCGGTCATGAAATAAGAGGGCCCGACCGAGAAATCCTGACCGCCGATGGCTTCATTGAGCGACTCAAGCAACGTCGCCGGCTCAGGCTGGAGATTGTTGGCCTCGAGCCAATTGGAAAGCACCGATTTGACCGGCTCTTCCCTGGGCAGGAAGCCGGCGAAGTAGAAGCGTCGCCGCAGAGCGCTGTCGACCAAAGCGATCGAACGGTCGGCGGTGTTCATGGTGCCGATGACGAAGAGGTTTTCTGGCAGCTCGAACAGCTCGTCGCGTGAATACTGGAGCTGGATCTGCCGCCCTCGATACTCGAGAAGGAAGTAGAGCTCACCGAAGACCTTGGCCACGTTGCCGCGGTTGAGTTCATCGATGATTAGGACAAAGGGCTGCTCGGGGTGCTGCCTGGCCTCCTTAGCCATCTCCCGGAGCGGACCCGGCACGAGCTTGAACTTGACCTGGCCGTCATCGCTGTCAACCGGCCGATAGCCCTCGAAGAAGTCCTCGTAGGTGTAAGACGGGTGGAACTGCACCAGCCGGGTCTGGCCGCCTTGGGCCGCCACATGCTCCCCTAGCCGCAGCGCCACGAAGGTCTTCCCGGCCCCAGGCGGGCCATAGAAGATCACCTGCCGCTTCTCGGTCAGAAGATCGAGCCTTTCCTGAAGCCAGCCCACGGGTAAATGGGTCTCGGCGGCCACCTCAGCCGTTACCGGCGGCAGCGCGATTCGGCCGGTCGGCTTCGGACTGGGCTCATCCCGCTCCGCCTCAGGCCCCTTGCGGAAGAGCGTGAAGGCAGCCTTGTCCTCCTCGCTCCAGTCTTTTGGCACCGGCCCCTGAGCGAGCCAATAAGCGATGCCCTGGGCGTCCAACAGATCTCGGAGCTCCAAGCCTTCTGCCAGGAGACGAAGACGCAGCTCCTCCAGCGCTTGCACCCAGGAGGCGAAGTTGGCCAGAGCCTGGCTGGAGTCAGCCGTCTCCCCGAACTGTTCAACTACTGCCTGGGCCTGCTCGGCATCGAGCACCCAGCCTTCGCCCCTTTCCTCGGCTTCGCGCGGATAGCGATCGCGCAGGAAGCGACGCACGGCCGGGCTATCGACCCCGAGGGCACCAGCCAAGTCATTCGGGCGGTAAACGGTGTCCTGGTCGATCTCTATCGAGGCCCTGTGAGTGCGGTCAAGCAGGCGCCAGAACCGGCGGTGAACAGTGGTCTTGAAGAACGGGGCGCCGGTAGCGTTCGAGCCCAGCAACAGGAACGTGGCCAGGGTCAACCGGGTCCCGGGGCCCGAGACCGCCTCAGAAGGCAGGGCTTCCAGGAAATCCGCGACCGCGGCCTGCGGGTCGTCGCCCGCCTCCCACAGCCGAGAGATGATCGCGCGAGCGTCGACGGCGTGGCCATCACACCACTCCAGAAACCGACCGTGTGCGTGGAAGTTAGTCAAATTGTTCTCGTGGTTCTTGAAGGCACCGGCCATGAGCTCGAGCCATGAGCCGTCGTCCGCCGCCGCGGCGGCCCGAGCACCCGCCAGCTTGTCCGCCAAGCGCAGCTTGTAGTCGCGCTCCTCCTCATCGAAGTCAGAGCGCCCATAGAGGCGCCTGGCCCAGGTCAGAAGCTCCCGCCACTCCGCCGAGGGTGGCGCCCTCCAAATCCCGTGGAAGGGCTCTTCATAGAGCTCAACCTCACGTCCGAGCGTCGCCGAAGCGACTTTGCGGATCACCTGGATCTGCCGGTCTTGCCCCTCAACGTCAGCCACCCCGCGGACAGCTGCGAACGTCTCGACCAGCCTATCCCGGTGACTGGGCGAGATCATGTATTCGAAGGTCTCAGGGAAAAGCAAGTGCAGGAGTGCGTTGCCCTGGAGAGCGTCGGTTGAGGTGCGGATGCCATTGACGAGATCAAGGACATCCCACGGCGAGCGGGCCAGGCGCTCCTGATCGGCCGGATCGCGCGACTTCCAGGCGATGAGGAACTGGACCAGGAAGCGCATAAACGCGTCACGGAAGTTCTTGCCGGCGCCGAAGGTAGCCACGCCCCGGGCATACAGCGCCTCGAGCAGGTCCTCAGGGATCGGAGTCGTGCCGTCAACGAGCCCGAGCACGTAGTTGACGTGCTCCTCCTTTTTCTCGCCCCCGGTATCGCCCTCACCGAGCAACTCGACGTAGAACAGCTCGGCAGCCAACTGAATCGCGTCTCGATCCAGCCCGTCCAGCTGGCCATCGAGCTTCTCGATGAAGTTCCCCTTCGACGTATCGGGAGCTCCGACTCGCCCATCGAGTTCCGCCGCTCGGTCGAACGTCCAGACCTCGCGGTCTGTCGACTCGGAGAACAGGGAGCCGTCGCGGCGCAAGCATCGATCGAGCACTAGCTGAGCGGCGCCGTAGCCGCCGCACCACTGAGCCTTGGCCATCTTCCCCTCCGCGACTACTAGTAGCTGGCCCCGGGCGGTGAGACTATCCGCAGCCCCTTGGATGGGGCCCGAGGTCGGGAGCAGAGCCCGTTGATGACCTCGACGATATCTGACCTTGCGGTCCTACTGCCCTGTCCTGCTGCGTCGCTTCCAACCCCGAACCCAACCAGTGATCTCCCCGGACTTTGAATCCAAAGTTGAAAGCCGACCCCCCCGCGTCCGGAGAGTGGACCGGCTTGGTGACGTAGTCGTCGACCCGCACTTCCGCGTTGCGCGAGGGGCGGCACCGCCTTCTGCTGCCGCAGGTCGGAGGCGACCGCTACCCAGCAACGCCGCCTAGTGGTTGCTCCGGCTAGTTGCTTGTCTCATGTGGTCAGCACCTTGCCGGTGAATGTCCAGTTGAACGGTCGGGCGGTGAGGTTGTAGTGCTCGACGAACGCGAGCATCTGGGCGGAGAGATCCT
>JALZJN010000145.1 GCA_030859735.1 Actinomycetota bacterium | reverse complement strand
GGATCCAGGTGGTTCGGCAGGCGACCTTTTTTCTATCTTCGCCCTCAACGCAGTAATCATGCTGTATCTGGGATTGCGGTACATCCGGGACCGGAGCGCCTTTATCGAGACAGCTCGAGTCAATGACTGGAATTGGCCCCCGGTATCCAGTAGCTGGACCTCGGAAAAAACGGTGAGGTACGCCCGCCGCTTCCTAAGCGCTCTGAATAAGCCGCCTCCATCACCGGGCACTCCGGCCCGACCCTAGAATCCGCGAGTGACCGAGATCCTGGAGCGCCCCACCCCCTCGGCCCTCGTCACCGAAGAGCCGTCCCGGGCGCCGCTCGAGCTCCATCGCAAGCTTCCCGGCTACGACGTAACTCCGCTGGTGAGAGCCGAGGTGATCGGGCTCGGCGGGCTGTCGATCAAGGACGAGTCCGGCCGCCTCGGCCTCCCCTCGTTCAAGATCCTGGGCGCCTCGTGGGCCATCCTCCGGGCCCTGGAGCAGCGGTTTGGGGACCTGGGGCTGTGGGGCGCCACCGACGAGCTTGCCGCTCTCCTCGCTCCACACCACCCTCTGACGCTGGCGGCGGCCACCGACGGCAATCACGGGCGGGCCGTGGCGCGTATGGCGTCTCTGCTCGGGTTGCGATCAGTCATCTACGTTCCGGAGGGCACGGCGGCGGCCCGGATCGAAGCCGTCCTGTCCGAGGGAGCCGAGTGCGAGGTGGTCCCGGGCGGCTACGACGATGCGGTGAGGCGCTCGGCCGAGCAGGCCTCGGAGTGCTGCCTGGTGATCTCGGACACATCGTGGCCGGGTTACGAGGAGGTTCCGGCCTGGGTCATCGAGGGCTATTCCACGATTTTTTGGGAGCTTTCAGACCAACTCGAGCACATCCCCGACGTGGTGGTGGTGCAGATGGGCGTGGGGGCGCTGGCCGCAGCAGCCGTGCGCCACTTTCGCCGGGCGGGTCTCGAGCACCGGCCCTATCTCATCGGCGTCGAGCCGCTGGATGCCGCCTGTGTGCTGGCTTCGGCGCGCTCCGGTGAGATCACAACTCTCAAAGGCGCTCAGCACTCGATCATGGCGGGGCTCAACTGCGGAACGCCGTCGCAGGTCGCTTGGCCTCTCGTGTCCGAAGGCATGGACGCATATCTCGCCATCCCCGATACGCGTGCTCAAGAGGCGATGCGCTTGCTGGCAGCGGCCGGTGTCGTCTCGGGAGAAACGGGAGCCGCGGGAGTGGGCGGGGTGCTGGAGCTGCTCGCAGCCGGCCACCCGCGGCTCGAGGGGGCCGAGGTGCTGGTGCTGTCTACCGAGGGAGCCACCGACCCCGAGGCCTACGAGCGTATCGTGGGGGGCTCTCAGCGTTCTGTGCAGAGCTAGCACCGTTCAGCGGGGCTCCGGCTGATCAGAACACATTGCGGGACCATGGGAAGTCGCAGCCGTTGTAGTTCTCCCTGCCCGGTGAACCAGGAGGAGGGCGGCCACTACGCAGAGCCCAGAGAGAGTCGTCGCCAGGCGGATGCCTCCCACTGCATAGAGGGGCTGTGCGAGAAGGGCGCCGCTCGCCCTCCCCAGAGCGATGGCGACCGCCAATAGCGAGAGCAGCCGATCACGGGACTCCCTCGCCAGTTCACTCATGAACGGGATCGTTGCGACGATCGTGCATTCGAAGGCGGCGATCCAAACCGCCACCGTCACGATCGCTCGAACCAAAGAGTCTCCGGTTAGCGAGAAGCTCGCATAGGCAAGTGCCGATATCACCAGCCCGAAGATGATCATGCGTCTGATGCCGACCCGATCCGACACCGCTGCGACGATGGCCTCTCCCGAGAGCTCTGCTGCGACCACGACGAGAGTGAACAGCCCGATCCCGGTTACAGAAAGGGAGAAGATCCCTTCCAGCCACTGACCGTAAACAACGAAGGGAATCTCGGCTGCGGTGGAGAACAACACCGCGGCCCCCAGCATTAGCCGGCGAGGCGAAGTCAGCGCAAGAGGGCGCGGCTCCCGTTTGCAAGGTACGTCCGAGTCGATGCCCCGGAGAATGGCGAACGTACCGGCTCCTGCGAACAGCGTCACGAGCACGAACGGCGCCCGCCAGCTCGTGGCGGCGATCAAGAACCCCGACGCGGGAACGATGACGGCAAGTGAGAGCGCCCACGTGAGCTCGGTGATCCCGAGCACACGGCCGCGTTCTGAAAAGGGAACCCGGTCCCCGAACCATGCCTGCATCGGAATGTCGAACCCGGGCTTGGCGATCCCGACCACCACGATGCCCGCCGCCGCGAAGAAGAAGTTCGACGTGGCGGCGGTCATCGCGCAGCCGGCGGTGACGGCGAACATTGCCGCGCCCATGAGGCGACGACGGCCGGTGTGCTCTGCGAGTCGCGCAACCAAAGGAGTGGTGAGCCCGCCGAGATTTCGAAGCGCCACAACCACCGCGAGTGCCGGGACCGAGACGGAAAGCCCCCGGGCGATGGCGGGCAGGAACGGATAGACGACTCGTAGCCCGGAGTTGGCGGCCGTCCTGGCGACGAACACCGCAACGAGGGCACGACGGATGTCGGATCTCACCGGCGAGGGCCGCGGGGCAAGAGCGTCAGTCGTACCCGCCCATCGTTAGCGCCAGCAGGGACTTGCCCGAGTGGAGGCGGTTCTCAGCCTGTTGAAATACGACCGACTGGGTCCCGTCGATGACCTCATCGGTGACCTCGTAGCCTCTGTCGGCGGGCAGGCAGTGCATGTAGATCGCTTCTGCAGCGGCTCTGCTCATGCGCTCCTGGCTACATATCCAGTCGCGATAGCGGGCGTTTAATGCCAGGGCCTCCTTCTCGTTGGAGAAGAGATGCTCGGCCCCCCACGACTTCGGATAAACGACCTGGGCGCCCTCAAAGCCCTCGTCCATGCCCTCGACTTCCGTGATGCTCCCGCCACCGTCGGCGGCCAGGGCGCGCGCCCTGTCCATGACATGCGCCATCAGCCGGTACTCGGGAGGCCGCGCGATGATGACGTCGGCACCGAAGCGAGGCAGGAGCAACGCTAGTCCCTGTGGCACGCTCATTGGCTTGGCGTACGACGGGGCGTAGGCCCACGATACGCAAATCTTCATTCCCTTGAGGTCGCGCTTTCCGAAGTGCTCCTCGATCGTCATGAGATCGGCGAGCTGCTGTGTGGGATGGTCCTCATCGCACTGCAAGTTGATGACGGGCGCCTCGGCATGCTCCGCAACGGCACGTATGTATGCGTTGCCTTCGCCCGGCACCTTGTCGTGACGAATGGCTATCCCGTGACCATAGGAGGACAGGATGATTCCCATGTCGCGCGGGCTTTCACCATGAGCGATCTGAGAGGTGTTCGCATCGATGAAGTGAGCGTGTCCGCCGAGCTGAGTCATACCCGCTTCGAAAGCGTTGCGTGTACGCGTGGAGAGGTCCAAGAAGATCATGAACAGAGTCTTGTCATCGAGCAGTCGGTGCCGCTCGCCGGACTTGAACAGGGACTTGAGCTCGCCGGCGACATCGAGGGCAAAGCCGAGCTCCTCGACCGACCAGTCGGCGGTCGAGATGAAGTCTCTACCCGACAAAGATTCCCTCTTCATGTTTCTCCTTTTCACACGGCCGCTCCACGTACCTTAAGGCGAACTTTTCGACGCCGGCCCCGGTGAGCGGGCATGGTGTTGAAAAGATCAGATCGCCATGCGCTCCCAGAGCAGCGGGGCTGCGATCCGGCAGCGGCTCGCGAGTTCCTCTTCGTCCACCAGCTGGTGAACGCGGTCCCTCACCACGAACCTCCCTCCCACCATGACGTCGCGCACGTGGGCCGAGGAAATTCCGAACAGCAGATGGCCGGCCAGGTTCGACGAGTCGAGAGGGGTCGGGGAGTGGTAGTCGAGCACTACGAGATCGGCGGGCGCACCCGGCTCCAGAGTGCCGAGCGCGGGCTCTGAGAACAATGCGCCGGCGAGCGCACTCGAGCCCTCGAGACGGGCCAGTGCGAAGCCGCCTGCATCGGGGACTCCCGCGGAGCGTGCCTGCAGATAACAACTGCGCGTCTCGGCTAGGAGGTCCCCGTCGATTCCGTCGGTGCCGAGACAAGCCCGCGCGCCGAAACCTGAGGCGGGGGCATGACCGACCGCATTGTTCTGGTTCGAGCGTGGGTTGTGTGCCGCCCATGCTCCGGAGGATCGCAACGCAACCAGTTCCGCCTCGTCGAGATGGACGCCGTGGGCGATGAGGTCGCCTTCCTCAATCGCTCCTTCGGCGCGCAGCCGCTGCAGCGTGCGCATCCTGTATCGAGAGATGCTGTCTCTCTCGTCGAGTTCGTCCTCTGAGACGTGGATGTGAAGAGGCAGGCCGGCGTCGCGGGCCTCGCCGGTCAGAGACGACATCGTCTCCGGTGAGATCGTGAACGACGCGTGCGCGCCCATCATGCCCCTCAATATCGAGGCGTCGTTCGAGCGGTTGAAGCGCAAGTTCTCCTCCAGCGCAGCCGTCGCGGCGGCGGGGCCGTGGCGGTCGGAGACTTCGAAGCACAGCGCCGCGCGCGTCCCTGCGCTCACGAGCCCGTCGGCGACCGCATCCAACGACCCCTCGATCGCCGAGTAAGAGGCGTGATGATCGATGATCGTGGTGGTTCCGCAGCGAGCGGCCTCGACGGCACCACACAGGGCGCTGAGCTCGGCGTCCTCGAGAGTTAGGGCTAGGTCCAACGGCCACCACACCAGCTGGAGAATCTCGAGAAAGTCGCGCGGTGACCTGGCCGGCCCCGGCATCCCGCGAGCCATCGCCGAGTAGAGATGATGGTGAGCGCAGCACAGACCGGGGATGATGAGACAACCGGAGCAGTCCACTTGCTGCGCCCCCGCCGTATTGCCCCCGATGCGGCCGCCCGAGACCACGAGATCGGTGTCCTCGACAAGGCCTGAGAGGCTGCGGGCGATGGTGCCACCCGCCAGAGCGAAGCTCAGCGGCGCGCGGCCCGGGGGTGGGCGGCTCGGGCCGCGGCGGAGTCCTTCATCGGCAGACGAGTGCGCCATGTCCCGTCGAACTCATGGAGTGCGCTCGCAACCGCTCCTGCAGTCGGAACCAGGCCGATCTCACCGACTCCCTTGGCGCCGTAGGGTCCCTCCGGCTGCGGCTCTTCGATGAAGATGCACTCGACTTCGGGCATTCCCTTCGCCGGGATGATTCCCTGAGACTTGAGGGTTCCGGTCTTGATGTAACCGGCTTCAACAACAAGCTCTTCGGTCAACGAGTGGCCCAGGCCCATGTGGATCGAGCCCTCGATCTGGCCCTCGAGCAGATTGCGATTCATCACTTTGCCTACGTCGTGAGCGGCGATGACCTTCTCGATACGACCTGACTCATCGAGGATGACGACCTGCGCGCCCCAGCCAAAGCAGATGTGTGAGCGTTTCAAGTCCTCGGCGTCCATCGGTTGAGTCAGTTTCAGCTCGATCTCACCGGTGAACTCTCTTCCGGCCAGGTCGGCCAGGCGGTTTCCGTTAAGCTCGGCCTTGAGGTTGTCGCACGCCTTCTTTACTGCGAGACCGCCGAGGAAGGTGCCTCGCGACGCAGTGGTCTGCCCGGTGGCGAACTCTCGCTCGGTATCGACGCGCGCGCTGATGTGCTTGAGCTCTAGCCCGTACGAGGACAGTTCCTCAACGACCACCTGCTGTAGGACCGTGTGGACCCCTTGTCCCATCTCGGTCCATGAGTGACGCAGCAGGATCGAGCCATCGTCTTGGACCTCGAGTGAGGCCCGGCCGTACTCCGGAAGCCCGTTGCCCACCCCCACGTTCTTGACCGCACAAGCGACGCCCGCGTGCTGAGCGTTCTTGTAGGCGTCCCTGACCGCAAGCAGACAATCCTTGAGCCCTACTCCCTCGCCGAGAACCTGTCCGGTGCCGAAGACCCTGCCCGGCTCGAGCGCGTTGAGAAAACGGATGTCCCAACCGTCGATTCCGGCCTTCTCGGCGAGCCGGTCCATGCACCCTTCCATGGCGAAGTTCGCCTGGTTCGACCCGAAGCCGCGCATCGCCCCGCACGGGGGATTGTTGGTATAGACCGCATGCGCTTGCACCGAGACGTGAGGAACTTCGTAAGCGCTGCAGGAGTGACCGCACGCGCGCTGCAGGACCTTGTCTCCCACGCTGGCGTAGGCGCCGGTGTCACCGACTATGCGCGCTTCGAGTGCGGTGAGGACACCCTGGTCGTCGCAGCCGAGCGTGTAGGTCATGTGCAGGGGGTGGCGCTTGGAGTGCATCCTGATGGACTCGTCACGGGACAATGTCAGCTTGACAGGCCGCCCCACGACGCGGGCCATGACCGCCGCCTGTCCGTTGATTCCGAGATCTTCCTTGGCCCCGAAGGCGCCTCCGTTGGAGATCAGTGTGACGTGGACATCCTTTCCTTCCACGCCGAGAAGGCTCGCGATCTGACGGCGGTCGTCCCATATGCCCTGCCCTCCCGACAGCACACGCATGACGCCGTCCTCGTCCCACGCGATCGACGATTCGGGCTCCAGGAACGCGTGCTCTATGAACTGAGTCTGAAAGGTCTCGGTCACGACGTGGGCTGAGCTCGCCAGAGCCTGTTTCGCATCTCCACGATCGATTCGGTAGGTCTTGAGCAGGTTTCCACCGGAGTGAAGCGGCGTCGCTTCCTCCTTGAGCGCCTGTTCGGGGTCGGTGATCGGCGCCAGCACCTCGTAATCGACGTCGATGGCGGCCGCCGCCCGCCGCGCGGCGTTGCGCGACATCGCCACGACTCCGGCGATCACGTCGCCTTCGCAGCGAGTCGTCTCACCTTGCGCCACCATTACCGGCCAGTCGGCGACGATCGCCCCCACGGAGCGCTCGCCGGGGACGTCCTCCGCAAGAACCACGCGCACGACTCCTTCCATGGCGGCGGCCGCCGAGCAGTCGATGGACTTTACTACCGCTCGAGGGTGCTGTGAGAAGCACAACGCTCCGTGGAGTAGACCGTCCATCGTGATGTCGTGGATGAAAGGCTTGTGGCCCAGCGCCAGTTCGAATGCTTCGTACTTCGGTGTGCGTGAGCCAAGTCGTCCCGAGAAGTCGAGTTGCGGAGGCTGCTCGCCCTGCAAGATGCGTCCCGCCATTTCCACTGCATCTATGACCTTGACGTAACCGGTGCAGCGGCACAGGTTGCCGGCCAGAGCGCGGGCTATCTCCTCCCGGGTGGGTTGTGCCTTTTTCTCGAGAAGCTCGCTCGCTTTTACAATGATCCCGGGAGAGCAGAAGCCACACTGCGATGCTCCCGTGGCGGCGAAGGCATGCGCAAAGGCGTCGCGCTCGGCCCCCTCCAGGCCTTCGAGCGTGACGACCGACTTGTTCTCGAAGCGCTCGGCCGGCTGCGAGCAGGCGACCCGTGCCTTGCCGTCGACGATGACCGTACAGGCGCCGCAGTAACCTTCGGGCTGGCAGCCGTCCTTGGCGGCCCTTAGGCCCAGCTGTTCACGGAGAACGTCCAGCAGAGTGTCGTCGGGTTCGGCTTCGACGCTTTCCGAACGGCCGTTCACATTCAGCGTTATCTCTTTCATGACAGACCCTCCAGAGCACGCGGCAGCGCGGCGTAGTAGGCGATCGAGGCCACGAGTTGGTCCACCGGGCACTGATCGAGGACCGTGTGAGCCCATTTCTCCTCACTTGGACCGAAACCTATCGTGGGGATCCCGAGCTCTCCTGCCGAGGACACCCCGTTGGTGGAGAAGGTCCACCTGCTCGTTCCCGGCGTGCGCCCGAGCGCAGCCTCGCCTGCGGCCAGGCCGGCTTGGACCAAAGGATGGTCTTCGTCGAGCGCCCACGTCGGGTAGTACTTGTCGGTTTCGAGCACCAGGCCAGTATGAGACGGCTCAGCGTAGCTCAGGACCTCGGCGTGAGCGCCGTCCGGGAGCAGGTCTTGTATCTGCTCGAGCGCCAGGGTCCTCGTCTCGCCGGCGGTGAGGCGGCGGTCGAGGTAGATCGCACAGGAATCCGGAATCGCGTTCAACGACGCGGTGTCACATTCGATCTTGGTGGTGGCGACGGTGCCTTTACCGAGGAAGGAGTCGTCGGCCAAGCGTTCGTTGAGCGAGTCAACGGCCAGGACGATCGGTGCCATGTGAGTGACTGCGTTGTCTCCGCGTTCCGGCGCGCTGGCGTGGGAGGAGGTTCCCGTGGTCACGACCTTCATCTCCATGCGCCCGCGGTGGCCGCGGTAGACATCGAGGTTCGTACATTCTCCCAGGATCACCGCGCTCACACCGGGGATCGTCTCCTGGAGCACGTAACCGAGGGCGAGGCCGTCGCAGTCTTCTTCCATCACGGTGCCGACGACGAACACCGAAACGTCGGCTCCGTCGAGACCACGCTCGGCCAGAAGGTGTCCGGCGTAGACCTGTGCCGCGAGCGCTCCCTTGTTGTCGGACGCGCCGCGCCCGAACACGATGTCGTTCTCGAGCTTGCCCTCGAAGGGATCATGCGGCCAGGAGCTGGGGTTCCCCACTCCTACGGTGTCCATGTGCGCGTCGAGCGCTATCTTCAACGCGCCGGAGCCGATTCGACCCACTGCGTTTCCCATGGGGTCGATGAAGGCGTCGTCGAAGCCAAGCGTTCTCATCTCGGCGACGACGCGCTCCGCCACCTCCTTCTCGTGGGAGGAGGGGGACGGTAGCTTGATGAGATCTCTCAAGAAATGCGTGACCCGATCGCGATAAGTCTCTGCTGCTTGCAGATACTCGGTCACGAGTCCGCACCGAACGCGTCGATCATCGCCTCGACGTCGTCGCCGAGAGGATAGAGAACCGGACAGGTGGCGCCGTGATCCAGGTACTCGTTCACCTTGGCGCGACACTCGGCCGCTGTGCCCGATGCGGTCACCAATTGCACGACCTCGTCGGGCACGAGTGCGGCCGCCTTTTCGATCTGGTCTCGGGTCGCCGGCCAATCCAGAAGAGCGTTGATCTCTTGAATCAGCGACTCGTCCACTCCCGACGCTTTCATGATGTGCGGTTGTTGTCCCAGGTACTGCGTCAGGAGCAGGCGGCTGCGGTCGAGGGCCGCGCTCCGGTCCTCGTCCAGGGAACAAACGATCAGTTGCGGGCGGTCGATGTCCGATGGCGAGCGCCCGGCGCGCCGGGCTCCGTTGGTGAGGGACTCGAGGGCGCCGTCGTTGTAGGTGGGGGACACCATGTAGTTGAGGAGCACGCCGTCGGCGATCTCTCCGGTCAGCTCGAGCATCTTGGGGCCGGTAGCGCCGATGAATATGGGAATCGAGCGGGGCGAATTATCTCCGTGGACAACATCGATGCGCACCTCGTCGAGGTTAACGAACTCCCCCTTGTAGGTGACCTCCTCGAGCGTGAACAGCGAGCGGCAGGCTTCGACGGTCTCGCGCATGCACAGCAGGGGCTTTCTTCTGTGGATGCCGACTTTTGCCGCCAGGGGATCCCACCATGCCCCCAAGCCAAGGATGATGCGGCCGGGGGCGAGGTCGTCCAGAGTCACGAAGGTGGCCGCCAACAGGCCCGGATTGCGCGTCCAGGTGTTTACAACGCCCGATCCGACCACGAGCCTCTCGGTTACGGCGGCGTAGGCCGCCATCGGCACGGTCGCCTCCCTGACGAGTCGGGACTCCGCCTGCCACACGGCCTCGAATCCCCTTGCCTCGGCCCTGCGGCAATAGTCGAGCGAGCGGTCCAGGGGGTGCTTGTCCTGAAGGTAGAGCGCGACTCGAGGGGGCCGGGCGGCGTCGCCGGGGGAGGCGGTCATTGCCTGATTATCCCGAGAGCTTTCGTTGCGCGTCAATGGCTTGCGCAGTCCGCCGGCTTGCCCAGTCCGCCGGCTTGCCCAGGACGGGCGCGGCTATCGACAATCGGCGGCAGGAACCTTCTTGAAGGTGTGGCGCGCGCCACAGACTGCTTGGAGCGCGGGGGACAGGCTGGCCTTATGCGAACGAGACGCGTCTCCGGAGTCCTGGCACTGGCGCTCGCGGCCATACCCTTCGGCCCCGCCGCCGCACAACCACCGGCGGTGCCTGGGCCGTGGTTGATAACGCCCCTCGACCAGGCCGTCTCGCGCCACTTCGAAGCTCCTTCTTCCGCCTACGGCCCCGGCCATCGCGGCATTGATTTCCGTGTCGCCAAGGGGACCCTCGTGCGCTCGGCCGCGGCCGGAATCGTGAAGTTCGCCGGCCTGGTCGCAGGCCGGCTGGCCGTTACCGTGGCTCACGCGGGCGGCCTGGAAACCACCTACTCGATGCTCTCAGAGATCCGGGTTAGCAGGGGGGACGAGGTCGCTCGGGGCCGCTTCTTGGGACTTTCGGGCGACGCTCACAGCGGGCTAGAAGGCCTCCACTTCGGAGTGAAGCTGGACGGTGCCTACGTCGACCCGGCCTTGTTCCTCGGCCCCCTTGATCTCTCCGCCGCCGTTCATCTCGCCCCCCTGATCGAGAGCGATCTGGTGGAGAGCGATAGCGGCTTATCCGGCGCCGAGCGGACGGGCGGGGGCGGGCGTGTGAGCGCAAATGCCGGGACGCACCTGCAAGCGTGCCGCCGGCCGAGAACTCTCGATCGGCGTCCGCCTCCACCGAACGACAACGTCGCCGTAGCCGTCGCGGGCATCGGAAGCGAGACCGTCACAAGCCTTCCCCTTCTCTACACCAGCGCCTTCGGGCCTCAGGCGCTCGGGTATGACCCCGACAAGGTCTATTACTTCTCCTATGCCGGGAACAGGGGGCCCCGAGGACATATCCCCTACGACCGCACGGCCACCTACGGCAGCCTGGAGCGAGCCGGACGGGGTCTGCGGCGCTTGCTTGCCCGCATCGGGCGAGCGCATCCCGGTTCGCAAGTGGATCTCTTCGCTCACTCGCAAGGAGGGCTGCTGGCCCGGCTCTCGCTCGAGGGACTGGTGAGTGCGTGGACGCCGGGACTGCCGCGCATCGATCACATGGTCACGCTCGCCACCCCTCACCGGGGGGCGCCCGTGGCGAGCCTGCCCTCTGCCCTCGAGAGCTCTTCGCCGGTGGGTCGTTTCGGCGCCCGCCTGGTGCTTGACTCACTCGGCCGCTGGTCTGCGAACGGGGGCCCGATCCCCGACCCGCGGGCCCAGGCGGTGCGACAGCTGGCGCCCGGTTCGCGTGTGATCACACGGCTCGGAAGCCACGACAGGGCCTTCGGCACCAGGTTCCTGTCCCTGGCCGCGGCGGGCGATCTGGCCGTCCCCACCTCCCGCTCGGATCTCTACGGAGCCACCCATCACGTCGTGAGTCCGGGCGGGCTCAACGCTCACGGGGCCATACTGCGTTCGGGATCTGCACGTGCCTACGCCTACGCGTTCCTACGCGATGCGGCCCCCGGCTGCCGCTCTTCGTGGGAGAGGCGCGGCCGCTTTTTGGGGACCGCGATCGACTTCATCGAGAGCCATCTGGGCAGCCTCTACCGGTGGCTCGACGAGGCCGCCGGCGGAGGGGCTGCTAGAGCCGTTTCCTGGGCGGCGGGGGCGGTCTCGGCGGTGCAAGCCCGGATCTGGCGCGGGGCAAGGGCCACGGCCGGATGGCTGTGGTCGGCTATCGCACGGTGAGCCAGCCGGTCTTACGGATCACTGTGGAGGCGACCGGCCAGTCACCAGGCCGTGCAGGCTCCGTGCGGCGGGGCCGAGGTGAGGGCAAAAGAAAGAGCCCTCTCCGTCGGGGGGGATGGGCGGATAACGGAGAGGGCTCTAGACCCGGGGGACGAAGCGAGGCTTCGATCCCGGGAAGCAGTTGCTATCAACTTGGCTCTGACTGACATTGTGAAGTTTTTCACATGCCATTTCAAGCCAGAAAGGGGCAGAGATCGGCCTCGCTTTTTGTCCTTCAGGCACAAAACGTGAACTGGAACCGTCCCGCCTCTAGCATGCCCTCATGATGTTGCCAAAACCGCTGCTGGAAAACTCCGAGCTGAACCGCCTCCCGGTTGACGTGCCGGGGCTCGAGGACGACTTCGACAGGGTCGAGGTACGCCGCAGTCAGCGGCGAAAAAAGACGATCTCCGCCGAGATCGTGGGCCGGGCCTTGGTGGTGTCGATCCCCCACAGGCTCTCTCGGGCAGAAGAGCAGGAGTGGGTGGCCCGCATGGCTTCACGGATGTCCCAGCGCAGGCGCCGGGACCGGCTCAATTCGGACGGCGATCTCGCCCGCCGAGCTGCGGAGCTTGCGGACTCCTACCTGGACGGTGTCCGTCCCGCCCAGATCACTTGGGTTTCAACGCAGAAATCGCGCTGGGGGTCATGCTCGGTGGCCGATGGGGACATCCGGCTGTCCTTGGCTCTAGCCGACTATCCGCCCTGGGTGAGGGACTATGTCATCGTTCACGAGCTCGCGCATCTGACCGTCCCCGATCATTCCCCGCGTTTCTGGAGACTCGTCAACCGTTATCCCTTGACCGAGCGTGCCCGAGGTTTTCTCATCGCAAAAGGGGAGGAGGAGGGATAGGAGAGGAGGAGCAGATCATCGAGTGGTGCTCAGATGCTCTATATGATCATCCAGCCACCACTCGGCACGAAAGGGTCTAGCCGTAGGGCTCGAGCTTGCGGCGCGGGGGCGCCGCCTTGGTTTTCCAGAAGAGCAGCTCGGAAACGCCCGCCCGCTCCAGAATCCCCACCGCGAGGCCGGCTCTCACGCCGAAGCCGGCGGCAAGGGCGATCAGGCCCTTGTCCCGGAGCTCTGTTGCCCGGTCCCAGAGAAGTTCGGCGGGAATGGTCACGTCCGCGTCCTCCACGATGCGTCCAGGGTCCGAGATGTCCAGCACGAACGCGTCGGGAGCAACGTGCCCCTCGACCACCTCGGTGGACGAGGGGGCGCCGTGGACGTTGATCCATGCATTGACTCCGTCCGCGAGCGCTCCCAGGACCGTGAAACCCTTACCCCTGAGTGAGGCGGCGGCATTGTTGAGGTTGGCATTGGGGGCCTCCAGAAGAACAAGAGGAAGGCTCAAGGGAACGCAGTCGCGCGCGCGGCCGGCCAGACCCGGCCCGAATTCATAGACGAGCCCGAGAGAACCCGGGATATGGACCTCGAGGTATGAGTCGATGGCTCTGAGGTCGACATAGGAGGCGCCTTCTCCCACCAGCTTGTCGGCGCTCTCGAAGCTGAGCTGGCGCAGCGTGCTGATCGGCATCGGCGTATCCATATCAGAAGGGGCGAGAGATACTTGACCAATGGCGCCCCTGTTCTTGATCGTGTTGCTGGTCGTTCCGTTGGTCGAGCTGTGGGTCATCGTCTCGGTGGCGAGCTCGGTCGGCGTGCCGGAAACCATCCTCTTGCTGGTGGCGATCTCGGCGGCCGGAGCCTGGCTGCTCAAGCAACAGGGCATGCAGACGTGGCGCCGGCTTCAACTGAGTCTGCAGCGGGGGGCCATGCCGGCGGATGAGGTCACGGACGGGGCCCTGATCTTGTTCGGCGGCGCGTTGCTGTTGACTCCGGGATTTCTCACCGACCTCGTGGGCCTGTTGTTGCTGCTGCCCCCCACCAGGGCCGTGGTCAAGCGAGCTTTCCGCAAGCTCTTCGCGCGCTGGATGCTGAAGAGTACGGGCTACAAGCCTCGGCCAAGGCCGAGCGAGGCGGAGGTCGTCAAGGTCGAGAGGGTGCGGGACCGCCCTCGTGCCGAGCCTCCTCCTCACTCATCTCTCGACGAGGGCGGTTCTCCGGATAGAAGCTGACTGGGCCCACCCACCCCTGTTCGGGATAGGGTGCCCGCCGGAAGTCCTCTGCTGGTCGGCGATAGGCGTTGATCCGCACGCGCAGAGTCTCCGGAAACTCCTGCTCGTGAACCCGGCACCCGGCTTCTCGGGCCGCCTCGAAGGCCTCCTCCATCGTGGGGTAGACCCACCTCTTCCAGCTCCCCTCGTGCGTTACCAGCACCGCTTGGGCGCCGCTCCGCCCGGTGCGCATGACGACGGCCTCGACCTCTTGTGTCTCACGTGCCACGAACTCTTGAGGCGAACGCGGCGAGCGCACCGGATCCGAGTGATGCTCGAACGGCCATGCGCGCTCCACACGTACAACGTTACTAGCTAGTCAAACGCGCGTCTCGCATGTCCGTACCGACTCCGTAGCCGGGCGCTCGTTGACGCTCGTGTGAGGCTTTCGCAGGACCGGCCGAGGGCGCCTCGATTGGAGGCTCAGATGACGAGGCCCCCGTCTACGCACAGCACTTGGCCGGTGATGTAGTCGGAGTCCTTTGAAGCAAGGAACACGAATGCCGGAGCAATCTCCTCCGGTGTCCCGTAGCGTCCGAGCGCAAAGCGAGCGAGCCTCTTCTCGGCCTCGCCGGGATCCTCCAGCAGCCGCTCGGTCATGTTCGTAAGGGCGGCCGGAGCGATCGCGTTGACGTTGATCGCCAGTCGTCCGAGTTCTTTGGCCCAGGTCTTGGTGAGCCCAACCACACCCATCTTGGCGGCGGCGTAGTTTGACTGGCCTGCGGCCCCCATCAGTCCGGATGCTGACGCAACATTGATGATCTTTCGAGGCACTATGCGGCCTTTCTCGGCCTCCGCTTTTGCAAGAGGACGCCAGTGTTGCACCAGCGCGCGTCCGCAAGCCCAGGTGCCCTTCAGATGAACGTTCAGGACGGTGTCCCAATCCTCCTCAGACATGTTGTGCAGCATTCGATCGCGCAGCACGCCCGCGTTGTTCACCAACACGTCCACGGCTCCGAAGGCCGACAGAGCCTCTTCCAGAAGGGACTCCGCGCTATCGACGCTCCCAATGGGAGCCGCATTCGAAACTGCCCGGCCCCCTTCCGACACGATAAAGGAGGAGGCCCTTGCGGCCGCATCGGCATCGATGTCGTTGACTAGGACGTTCGCTCCTTCGGAAGCGAAGGCGCGCGCGACCGCCATCCCGATGCCGGCGCCGGCGCCGGTAACAATGCAACCCTTGCCCTTGAGCCTGTCTGCCGCGGATGCCATGTTCGGCGCATCCTACGATCCGGCCTGCCGTCCGTTAGTCTTTCGTGATGGACCAGCCGAAGAAGACACCGCTGACGCAGAATGCCTACGACCGCCTCAAGTCCGAGCTTGCGTACTTGGAAGGCGAGGCGCGCGAGAAGATCATCGCCGACATAGCTACGGCAAGGGCACA
>JALZJN010000203.1 GCA_030859735.1 Actinomycetota bacterium | reverse complement strand
CCTAAAGGCGGCCGTGGACGAGGGCCGTATTGTGGCGATTGTGGGCGATCGTGACCTGAGAGGACGGGGGCCCCAAGTGAGCTTCTTCGGCGAGCCGGCGCCATTGCCGGCAGGGCCCGCCCTGCTTGGAATCCGCAGCGGTGCTCCGATCATGGTCATGGGTGTCTACGGACACAAGCGAGCCGACGGGCGCCGGGGATGGAGGGCCCACATTCTCGAGCCCATTGATCCGGCCGGCTACTCGGGGCCCCATGCGCTCACCGAGCTCACCCAGGAGGTAGCCACTCGGCTGGAACAATTGATCGCGGTTCATCCCGAGGAATGGCACGTTTTTCAGCCGTTCTGGTCGGCCGACCGCAAGGATCAGCCCGCGTGAGGGTGATGATCGTGTGTCCCTATGCGTGGGACCGCTTCGGCGGAGTGCAGACGCACACTCGCTCACTGGCGCACGCCTTGCGCTTGCGCGGCCACCGCGCCACGGTCGTTGCTCCGCAGGCTTCGGGCCTCGAGCTGTCCCCTGAAGAGGGCGTGCGCATAGTCGGCCGGGCGCTGCCGATACCCGCCAACGGCTCGATGGCCCCGGTGTCGTTCGGTCCCGCCGCCTCCCAAGGGGTCAGGCTCGCACTGGAGGAGCTCGAGCCCGACGTCGTCCACCTCCACGAGCCCCTGATTCCGAGCCTGTCGATGTTGGCCCTGCGCCAGGCCACGGCGCCCACGATCGGCACCTTCCACGCCGCGGCCGAGTCGAGTTTCGGCTACAAGGCCGCCACCGGCTTTCTCGAGCGCACCATGCGCAGGCTTCAGGTAAAGACCGCCGTGTCCGCCGCGGCCCGTGAGCTCATCTCCCGCTACTTTCCGGGCGACTACCTGCTGACTCCCAACGGTGTCGAGGTGGAACGCTTCGCGGGCGAGCGGCCGGAGCGAACGGGCGCCTCCAAGGAGGTGCTGTTCTTCGGCCGCATCGAGTCACGCAAGGGTCTCCAAGTGCTCATCGAGGCGATGACCTTCTTGCGCGACCTGGACCTGCGACTGACGGTGGCGGGCTCCGGCCCCTACGAACGCCACTGTGCCGCAAGAGCGCGCCGCCTCGGCATCGAAGCTCGCTTCATGGGACGGCCCAAGGAGGAAGACAAGGCGCACGTGTTCCGCTCCGCCGATGTCTACTGCGCCCCCGGGCTCGGTGGCGAGTCATTCGGAATCGTCCTGCTCGAGGCGATGGCGGCCGGGACGCCCGTCGTGTGCTCGGACCTGCCCGGGTTTCGGGCGGTCGCCTCGCAAGCCGCCGTCCTGGTGCCGCCCGATCAGCCTCCGGCGCTGGCGGCCGGGCTCCGCAGCGTGGTGGAGGACCAGGACAAGGCCCGGGCTCTCGTCGAGGCCGGGCGCTCGGTGGCCTTGCGCTATGACTGGAGTGGGCTGGCGGCCGGGGTCGAGCGCGCCTACGAGCTGGCGCTGGCCGCCTCGTGACCGCGCCCCGCCCCGCCCCTCAAGCCCCCCTCGATCCATTCTGGGGCGCTGATGCCACTCGTCCGGAGCCGGTGGTCGCGGCGCGCGCCGGGCTCTTGCTGGTGATGCCTGCGCTACTCGTTGCCGCCGGGGTGGTCCTGCTGTCGGACCCTCTGTGGGGTGGGCTTGCGCTGCTACTGGGGGTCGGCGCCACGGTGGCGTGGGTGCTGGCGCAGGGGTGGCTTGTCCTTCGTTCGTGTGGCAGGCGCCTACCTGGGTCCGGGGGTCACCCGCGCCTCACCAACCTGGTTTCGTCTCTGACGCCGCAGCTCGGCCTTAGGGGCGTGGAGGTTGCGGTGACCGCGGGCGAGGAGCCCGGCGCCTGGTTGTGTCCTCTGGGGGGCCGCGCGGTGCTGGTCTGCTCCGAGGGCCTGCTCGAGCGCTTCACGCGCACCGAGGTCGAGGCCGTGGTCGCAAGCCTGCTCGTCCGGCGGCGTGACCACGGTCAACTGCTCCCACTAGTGCGGGCTGCGCTCGGGCCTGCGGCCGGCTCGCGAGGCGGTGTGACCCCCGCCGACGACGTCCGGGCGCTCTCGGTGACGCGCTATCCGCCCGCGCTGGCCTCGGCCCTGCTGCGAGCGAGCCCTCAGCGGGGCCGGGCGGCGGCGTTCGCTTTCGCTCCGGCCGGTCCGGTGGCGCCGGAGGAGAGGGCAGCCCAGGTGCGCGACCTTTAGGCCCCTCACGCGGCTCTAAGCCAGGTTGGGGGCGGAATCCGCCCCTTATCTAGCACAGAGCCAGATCCGGGGCGGGCTCGGCAGGCGCTCAAGCGCCCGGCGAGGCCGCCGACAAACAATCCAGGCGGAAACACCGAGCTTTCTCGCTCCTGCGTGGTAGCTTCCCCAAGCCGCGAAAAGCGATGATTTGCCACCTTTGAGAAGGTGCAAGCGATCGGCAGTTGATCGCCAACAGCGCCCAGGCGCTCCAGGTAGATCCCAACAGAGGAGTGTGATTGACGACGCGGATACAGCTGGCCGCCGCCGGGGTGGGCATCATCGTCCTGGCCGCCGCCGCCTTTTTCTTGCTGTCCGGCCGGGGGGAGGTCATCCCCGGCGTCCCTGGGATCGGCGCCCCTCCCACCTGCCCCCTCTCCGGCGACGAACCTCGTGACGAGGCCCTCCTAGACCGACCTGCGGTCGCCATCAAGGTCGAGAACGCGGCCATCGCCTACCCCCTGTCGGGGCTCGAGAAGGCCGAGGTCGTCTACGAGGAGCTGGTCGAGGGCGGCGTCACCCGCTTCATGGCGATCTATCACTGCAGCGACTCCAACAAGGTCGGCCCGGTTCGCAGCGCGCGCGAGATCGATCCCACGATCATGACACCGACCGCGAGGATCCTCGGGTTCTCCGGCGCCAACGAGCCGGTGCTGAAAGCGCTCGATGAGGCCGAGATCGTGCAAGTAACCGAGAGTGCCGCCGGCGACGCAATGCGGCGGGTGCCGAGGGCGGGCCTCACCAGTGAGCACACTCTCTATGCCTCGACTCCCAAGATCCGCAAAGTGGGCCAGAAGAAGTTCGAGGACCCCCCGCCCGGAGACAGTTATGAGTCGGGCAAGCTCCCCGAGGGGGCGAAGAAGGCCGGCTCCATCGAGATCGTTTTTTCCTCGGCGACCACCATCGACTACAAGTTCGAGGGTGGCCGCTACCTGCGCTCGCAGAATGGGGCCGCGTTCGAGACCGAGACCGGCGGGCAGCTGGCGGTCGACAACGTGCTTATAGAAGAGCACGAGATCGCACTCTCCAAGAAGATCGTCGACGTCGCCGGTAACCCTTCAGTGGTGATCGCCGATCAAACCGGCAGCGGCCGGGCGGTGTTGTTTCGAGACGGCCGGGTGGTGGTGGGACGGTGGAGCCGCGAGTCGGTGGAGACGCCGGTAACTTTTGAGACCGAGCAGGGAGACAAGATGCTTTTTTCGCCGGGCTCAACTTGGGTGCACCTCGTGCCGAGCGATAAGGGGGAAGTGAAAGGGTCCTTTGATTATGAGAAGTAGGCGTTTCAAGTGGGTCGTTCTGGTCGTGGCCGTCGTTGCGGCCGGGTGCAGCAGCGACGCGTCGCCGCCCCAAGCGGCAGGAGAGGGCGGAGCCGGCGGTAGCAACGCTGGGGCCGGGCCCCCGCCCGCGTGCATCGACGGCACCGCCGCGCAGGGAGCAATGATCGATCGGCCTGCAGTGGCACTGAAGATCGAGAACTCGCGTGAAGCCCGGCCTCAGAGCGGCCTCGAGCAAGCCGACGTGGTTTACGAAGAGGTCGTCGAAGGCGGCATCACCCGTTTCATGGCCCTCTATCACTGTGGTCAGAGCGCGAAGGCGGGGCCGGTGCGCAGCGCTCGCTTCGACGACGCCAAGATCGCGCTGCCGTTCACGCGAGTGCTCGCCTACTCGGGATCTAATGCGTTCGTGGAGAAGGAGCTCAACAAGCGTTCGATGGTGTCGCTCACCGAGCTGAACGCCGGCGACGCCTTCTTTCGGGTCCCCGCCGGCTCAGCCGACATCCACAGCCTCTACGCCAATACCGAGAAGATCCGCTCCCAGGCTCCCGACAAGGCCGACGCTCCCGGCGATGGGGTGTTCGAGTTCGGAGAGCTCCACGAAGGTGCGTCCGACGCGCGCAAAGTGACCATCAACTTCCACTCCTCGAACACGATCGAGTATCGCTGGGGCGAGGGAGCGTGGTGGCGATTCGAGGCGGGAGAGAAGTTCGTCTCAGCATCCGGTGCCCAGATCTCGGTCCCCAACCTGCTGGTGCAGCAAGTGGACGTGGACAACTCGAAGAAAATCGTGGACCCTGCCGGCAACCCTTCGCCCGACATCGATCTAACCGGCAAGGGCAAGGCGCTGTTGTTTCGCGATGGTCACGTCACCAAGGGCGTCTGGAAGGTCAAGAAGGAGGGCGACGCTCCCACCTTCGAAACCCGGTCGGGCAAGAGCTTCACCTTCGCCGAGGGCCCGATCTGGGTCGAGCTGGTGCCCTCGCGGAAGGGCCAAGTGAAGGGCTCCTTCTCCTACCGCTGAGGATTCAACGCCGAGTGGTGGTAAATGGTTGCACAGTAGCCAATATCCACCACTCGGCGCAGAAATCGCCGCGGGGATGCCCGTCCGGTACGCTTGACTGATCTCATCGGCATGGACGAGCGGGGGCATGTTCTGCGATAGCTGTGGTGCGGAGAATCGGGCCGGGGCCAAATTCTGTCGCAAGTGCGGTAGCACACTCGCTCTGGCGTGCCCCTCCTGCGGTTCGCCCTACGAGTCGGGCGACGCCTTCTGCGCCGACTGCGGCAAAGCTCTCGGCGGACGGCCGGCTGCGGCTTCCGTCCCGGCCGCGTCGCTCACCCCGGCCCCCGGCATCCAGGAGCGCCGCCTCGTCTCGGTCCTGTTCGCCGACCTCGTCGGCTTCACCACTCTTGCGGAAGGCCGCGACTCCGAGGAGACGCGCGACCTCCTCACCCGCTACTTCGATACCTGCCGGACCATCATCTCCCGCTACGGCGGGGTCGTGGAGAAGTTCATCGGCGACGCAGTCATGGCCGTGTGGGGCACTCCGGTCGCGACCGAGGACGATGCCGAGCGCGCCGTGCGCGCGGCTCTCGAGCTAACTGCAGCAGTCGCGGCGCTCGGAGCCGACGCCGGTGCACCCGACCTCAAGGCGCGCGCCGGGGTAGTTACCGGCGAGGCCGCAGTCAATCTCCAGGCTCAGGGGCAGGGGATGGTGGCTGGTGACGTCGTCAACACCGCGTCGCGCGTCCAGTCGGTGGCCGAGCCCGGTGCGGTGTTCGTGGACGGTGCGACGCGCCGGTCTACTGAAGCTGCGATCGCCCACGAAGACGCAGGAGCGTTCGAGCTCAAGGGCAAGGCCGAGCCGCTCCGGCTGTGGCGCGCTCAGCGCGTGGTCGCGGGTGTCACCGGGTCGTTCAGAGCTTCGGGTCTCGAGGCACCGTTCGTGGGCCGGGAGCGGGAGATGCGTCTGCTCAAGGAGCTGTTCCACGCCGCCGGCGAGGAGCATAAGGCGCACCTCCTCTCCGTCGTCGGCATCGCCGGTATCGGGAAATCGCGGCTCGCGTGGGAGTTCGAGAAGTACTGCGACGGCATCGTCGGTGCGGTGTGGTGGCACCGCGGTCGGTGTCTCGCCTATGGCGAGGGCGTCACCTACTGGGCACTGGCCGAGATGATCAAGATGCGCGCTCGCATCACCGAAGAAGAGTCCTCGGAGTCGGCTGCCCGAAAGCTGCACGAAGTAGTTGCTCTTCATGTACCCGACGAGGAGGAACGGGGCTGGGTGGAGCCGCGTTTGGCTCACCTCCTCGGGTACGAGCAACGGCGATCGTTCGAGCGTGACGATCTCTTCGCAGGATGGCGTCTGTTCTTCGAACGTATGGCCGACGCGGCTCCAACCGTGCTCGTGTTCGAGGACATTCAATGGGCCGACGCGTCGTTGCTCGACTTCATCGAGTACCTTCTCGAATGGTCCAAGAGTCATGCCCTGTTCGTGCTCACGCTGAGCCGTCCCGAGCTCGGTGACAAGAGGCCGGGCTGGGGGGCAGGGAGGCGAGGCTTCACGTCGCTCTTCCTCGAGCCGCTCGGCGAATCCACCATGGACCGGTTGTTGTGCGGTCTGGTGCCCGGCCTTCCGGATGAAACACGGGCTCGCATCGGCATGCGTTCGGAGGGCGTGCCTCTCTACGCGGTCGAGACCGTACGGATGCTTCTGGATCGAGACTTGCTCCGCAGAGAAGGCGACGGTTATGTGCTGACGGGACCGCTCGGGGACCTGGACGTCCCCGAAACACTTCACGCGTTGATAGCGGCCCGACTCGACGGCTTGGACGAACCGCACAGGAGACTTTTGCAGGACGCGGCGGTGGCGGGCAAGTCGTTCACGCCGGCCGCTCTAGCGGCGTTGAACGGGAGGACCGAGCAGGAGCTTCGACCTCTTCTTGATGCCCTTGTGGTCAAGGACCTCTTGGCCGTGCAGGCCGACCCGATGTCGCCGGAGCGGGGCCAGTACAGCTTCTTGCAGGCGCTGGTCAAACAAGTTTCGTACGACACTTTGTCGAAGAAAGAGCGCAGGACCCGCCATCTCGCCATGGCCGACTACCTCCAGGGCGCCTCGGGTTACGACGGCGACGAGATCGTCGAGGTCGTGTCCTCGCACCTGCTCGAGGCCTTCAGGGCCGCCCCTTCCGTGCCCGATGCTCCTGCCATCAAGAACAGGGCGAGAAGAGCGCTGCTGGAGGCGGCGGAGCGGGCAGCATCGCTTACCGCCAACGAAGAGGCGCAGCGCTATTACGAGCAGGCGGCCGAACTCGCCGATGAGCCGACGGTCAAGGCGGAGTTGCTCGAGGGGGCCGGTCGGGTGGCGTGGATGGGCGCGCGCGGCGATGTCGCCATTGCCCACTTGAGAGCTGCGCTCGAGATCTTCGAGTCACTCGCGCTTACTCACCCCGCGGGCCGCGTCGGCGCTCGTCTGGGCGAAGTCTTGTGGAAGAGTGGCCGTGACGTTGAGGCCCGAGAGCTATTGGAAAGGTCTCTCGAGCTCTTGGGGACAGAGGAGCCGGACGAATCCACGGCGGCGTTGGCGGGTTCATTGGGCACCCTGTTGTTCTTCGCCGGAGAGGTGGATGCAGCGGGGGAGAGGGTCGAGGTTGCCCTCGAGATAGCCGAGGCTCTGTGGCTCCCCGAGATCCTCGCCTCGCAGCTAATAACCAAGTCGTTCGTGCTCGACGTCAGAGGGCGGCGCGCCGAGGCACTCGGCATCTTGAAGTACGCGCTCGAGCTTGCGCTCGAGAACGATTTGCCCTCCGAGGCGATCCGCGCGTACGGCAACCTGGCCCATCAGATGCAGACGCGCGACCGCTACAAGGACGCTCTCGACTACGGCCGAAGTGCATTGGCGCTCGCTCGTAGGATCGGGGACCGGCATCAGGAGTTGGAAACTTTGGCGGCGCAAAACTTTACCCTCTTTGCTACAGGACATTGGGATGAAGCGGTTTCGCGTGCATTCGCCGTTCCCGACTGGGAGAGCCAGCCGCCGTTCATCTTGATTACGTTGTCGGCGGTCGTCCTGGTCCATGTGGCTAGAGGAGAGTTGGACGAGGCCAACGCAGTACTCCGAGTTAGCGATCGACTGAAAGGCGCTACGGATGTTGAGGCCCGAGCAAGCTTAGCGATGGCGCGCGCCTGTACGCTCCGCGCCAGATCAGATCTGACTCAAGCAATAGCGGCCGGTCGACAGGCCATGGAAGCCCGGCATCAAGAGGGGTGGGGACACGAGGTCGTAAAGGTCGGCTTCGTCGAGGCGGTCGAGGCCGCTTTCACTCTCGGCGATTCGATAACCGTCGAGGAGCTGCTCGCGCTCGTCGAGCAATCCCGGCCCGTGGAAGTCCCCCCGTTCCTGCAAGCAAACGTGGCTCGGTTCCGGGCTCGCCTTGCGGCGCTTGCCGGCGCCTCCGCCGACGTCGAACGCGGCTTCAAGTCCTCGGCGGGCCTGTTTCGAGAGATCGACCTGCCCTTCTATCTCGCGATCACCTTGCTCGAACACGGGGAATGGCTCATCGAACAGAGCCGTTCAACCGAAGCCGTGGCGCTTCTCGATGAGGCCCGGGCCGTTTTCGAGCGCCTCGAGGCCCGGCCCTGGCTCGATCGCCTCGCAGCTTCTCACCCCGCCCCCGTCCCTGCGGGACATAGCACCGGATCGTCGTGAACTGCAGCGCGTGTGGGTTCGCCAATCCCGAGCGCTTTCGTTTCTGCGGCTCGTGCGGCGCTGCCGTGACTCCGACCTGTCCCTCGTGCGGTGTCGAGGTCCCCGCGGGTTTCAAGTTCTGCGGACAGTGTGGGACCGCGGTGAACTTGACCGCCGCTATTGGTGCACCGCCGGCGCGAGCGCCCTCGGTACAGGAGCGCCGGCTCGTTTCCGTCCTGTTCGCCGACCTCGTGGGTTTTACGACGCTGTCCGAGCAGCGCGATCCCGAAGAGGTCCGCGAGCTCCTCACGCGCTACTTCGACGTCTGTCGCAGAGTCATCGAGCGCTACGGCGGAACCGTCGAGAAGTTCATCGGCGATGCGGTGATGGCGGTATGGGGGACGCCGGTGGCGACAGAAGACGACGCCGAACGAGCCGTCCGGGCCGGACTCGAGCTAACTCAGGCTGTGGCGGCTTTGGGGGCCGAGGCTCAAGCCTCAGGCCTCGCGGCGCGTGCCGGAGTGGTCACCGGCGAGGCCGCAGTTGATCTCGGCGCGCAGGGCCAGGGCATGGTCGCTGGTGATGTCGTCAACACCGCAGCGCGCGTTCAGTCGGTCGCCGGTTCGGGCACCACCTTCGTCGATCACCGCACCCGCCGGGCGAGCGCGGCCGCCATCGCCTACGAGGATGGCGGCTCTTTCGAGCTCAAAGGCAAGACCGAGCCGGTTGCGCTTTATCGCGCGCTGCGAGTGGTTGCAGGAAGGAGCGGCCTCCAACGCGCGGCCGGCCTCGAGGCTCCCTTCGTCGGGCGCGAGCGCGAGCTTCGCCTCATCAAAGAGCAGTTCCATGCCGGCGCGGGAGGAAAGCGAGCGCATCTAATTTCGGTTGTCGGTATCGGAGGCATCGGCAAGTCGCGCCTCGCCTGGGAGTTCTTCAAGTACATCGACGGGCTCAGCGAGGACATCTGGTGGCATCGAGGTCGCTGTCTGCCGTACGGCGAGGGCGTCACCTACTGGGCTCTTGCAGAGATGATCAGACGGCGGGCCGAGATCTTGGAGGAAGAGGACCCTCGATCTTCGGCCATCAAGCTGCACGCTGCAGTCGAGCGTCACGTCCCCGATCCCGAGGAGCGCAAATGGGTCGAGCTTCGGCTCGCCAGTCTGCTCGGCTTGGACGAGAAGAAGGGACTCCACAAGGAAGACCTCTTTTCGGGATGGAGGCTTTTCTTCGAACGGCTGGCGGATAGCGGACCCACCGTGCTTGTGTTCGAGGATCTGCAGTGGGCCGACTCCTCCCTGCTTGACTTCATCGAGTACCTGATGGAGTGGTCGCGCAGCCACCCGATTTTCGTCGTTACCCTGGGGCGACCGGAGCTCGCCGACAAACGCCCGACCTGGGGCTCGGCGAGCAGGAACTTCACCTCTTTGTACCTCGAGCCTCTTCCCGAAGAGGCCATGGATGAGCTCATGTGCGGACTCGTTCCCGGCCTGGCTCCCGACGTGCGTTCCCGCATCGCGGAGCGAGCCGAGGGCATCCCTCTGTATGCGGTCGAGACGGTCCGCATGCTCCTGGATCGAGGACTGCTGGCGCGCGAGGGCGATCGCTACGTAACCACGGGGCCGGTCGAGTTGCTCGAGGTGCCGGAGACGCTGCACGCGCTCATCGCAGCGCGCCTTGACGCGTTGCCGAATGACGAACGCTGGCTGCTGCAGGATGCCTCGGTGGCAGGAAAGACCGTAACTACCAAAGCGCTCGCGGCGCTCACGGGTAAGCCCGAGGAGAGTCTGCGCTCGCTGCTGGCCTCGCTCGTTCGAAAAGAGCTCTTGGGGATCCAGCAAGACCCGAGGTCGCCCGAGCGGGGCCAGTACGGATTCGTGCAAGCTCTTGTGCAGAAGGTCTGCTATGACACGCTCTCAAAAAGGGAGCGCAAGGCGAAGCATCTCGCCGTCGCCGACTACCTCGAGTCCGGCTCCGGCTACGACGCCGATGAGATCGCCGAGGTCGTCTGCGCGCATCTTCTCGACGCCTACAACTCTGCGCCGAACGCTGAGGACGCCGGTGACATAAGAACCCGGGCCGGCGACGCGCTGGTGCGCGCGGGAACGCGGGCGGAGTCACTCGCGGCGAATGAAGAGGCTCATCGTTATTTTCGGCAAGCCGCCGCACTTGCGAGCGATCCAGCGAGGCAAGCTGAGCTGTTGGAGGGAGCAGGCCTGGCGGCGTGGCGGGCGAGGCGGAGAGAAGATGCAATCGACTGTTTCGAGACTGCGGCCAAACTGTTCGAGGAGCAGAGCAGATCGCGCGCCGCGGCTCGTGCGCAGGCTCGGATGGCCGAGATCACCTGGGACGATGGGCGTCCCGAAGAGGCGCTGGAACGACTGAAGCGGGCCTTCGAGGTGCTGTCCAAGGAAGAGCCGGACGAGGATCTGGCATTTGTCGCTTACACACTGGCGCGGCTGCACGATGTCACGGGGGACTCGAAACCGGCCGAGAAGCTCGTCGAGCTCGCCTTGCAGATTGCAGAGACTCACTGGCTTCCCGAGATCCTGGCCGGTTCGTTGGTAACGAAAGCGATACTTCTCACTGAGAGTGGAAGGCTGGTGGAGGCCTCTGCACTGCTCAATCGGGCGTTGGAGTTCGCCCTCGAACACGATATCTCTTCGGCGGCGTTGCGAGCGTATGTCAATGTGGCCAATTTGGAGCAAGCGAACGACAGTTACGAAAAGACCCTCGAGCTCTATGCTGACGGTCTGGCACTGGCGCGCACGATCGGCGACAGAACATTTGAATGGATGTTTGCGCTGGGCTCCACCTACTACTTGTTCATGACCGGGGGCTGGGACTTGGCACTTGATCGTGTTGCAGAATTGCCTCCCTACGACGAACTCGGTTTGCACTCGCTGGTAAGCACTACCGGCCTGTTGCTCATCGCCGCCAACCAGGGGGACGAAGCCGAGATGCATCTGATGTTGTCCGCGTGTGCAAAGTTGGATGGGTCGCCGGACCTTCAGGCGAGCGGCGTCTACGCGCTCAGCCGTGCGACTGTGGCGCGCGCACAGGGACAACTCGACTTCGCTCTCGCCAGCGCACGCGATGCACTGGCGATGGCGGGGCGGGAGCTGTTTGGGAGTGAGCTCTACAAGTCTGGATTCGTGGAGGGCGTAGAGGCTGCGCTCGCCCTCGAAGACCGGGCAGTTCTCGAGGAGCTTATGGCGGTTGTGGAGCAAACGAGTCCTCATCTCGTGCCTCCGTTTCTGCAAGCCCAAACTGCACGCTTCCGAGCCCGTGTCGCCGGCGAAGACGGTGACGATGCCGAAGCCGAGTCGGGCTTCAAGTCATCGGCCGGGCTGTTCCGGAAGATGGGCGCAATCTTCTACCTCGCGGTAACTCAACTGGAGCACGGCGAGTGGCTGATCGGTCGAGGCCGAAGCGACGAAGCCGCGGGCCTGATCGCCGAGGCACGGGCTACGTTCGAGCGACTGCGGGCCCGGCCCTGGCTGGAGCGCGTCGAGCGGCTCCCGGCCTTTCCTGCCCGGGTGTTTGTGCAAGGCCATCCCCAGGTCACTAGCGACTCCTAGGTCGGCCGAGCTTTCGATGTGGCGAAGCTTGGAACGGCGACTTGGCGGCTCAGGGGGACGACCTCCCCTCGCCATCTATGTGATCTCCGAAGAGGTGCAGTTCACACCTTCACATGTAATACCTGCTCCTGACGCACGTCCGAGTCCAACC
>JALZJN010000196.1 GCA_030859735.1 Actinomycetota bacterium | reverse complement strand
CTCTGAGGATCAGCGTATGAAGGAGGGTACGGTCCCTGGATCGGTCCATATCCCTCTCAGCGTCCTCGAATGGCGGGTGGATCCGACTTCCGGGTATCAGCACGCGGCGATAGAGAGCTTCGAGGACCACATCGTGCTCATCTGCGAAGAGGGATACTCTTCGAGCCTTGCCGCCCGGCGCCTGCAGCAGCTCGGCTTCCTGCGTGCCACGGACATGGTCGGCGGCTTTTGCGCGTGGCGGTCGGCGGGGTTACCGGTTGTCGGGCTGGATGACTGAAGAAGAGGGGAACACCGACGTCTGCGCATCTCGCGGCACACCAAGCTCCGAGAGACGCTCAATGACGCTGGGCGGTTTCTAAGACCTCTCGTCAGCGGTTCCTAAGGCCTCTCCTCGACCGGCTCCCGCAGCCGCCGCGGCAGGTAGACGGCCCCCGGTCCCGCGGCGGCCGCCACGTCGTTGGGGTTCGACATGCGGCAGCGCTGCAGCGACAGGCAGCCGCACCCGATGCAGGAATCGAGCCCGTCCCGCAACGCAACCAAGGCATCGATCTCACGGTCGAGCCGCGTGCGCCACTGGCGGGAGATCCGGGTCCAGTCCGCACGAGTAGGCGTCCTCGCAGCCGGGAGCTGGGCTAGAAGTACGCGTATCTCATCGAGGCTCAGCCCCACGTGGCGAGCGGCGCGAATGAAGGCCAAGCGCCGCAGGACGCCTCGCTTGAAGCGCCGCTGGCCGCCTTCGCTTCTCTCCGCTTCGATCAAGCCGGCCCCCTCGTAGTAACGGAGGGCCGAGGCGGCGAAGCCGCTGCGCCGCGCGACTTCGCCGACGGTAAGAACCTCTCCAGCCATGACTCTTCACCTCGTACTTTGTAAGGAAGTTCCTAAGCGCTTGACTTAAAGTCAACTTTAACTTCTAGAATAGCGACTGTTGCCGTAGAAGTCCACACAGAGCACTATCGAATGGAGGAAACAATGCCCGTCGCACTCGTGACCGGCGCTTCACGCGGTTTGGGCAGGGCCTTGGCCGAAGAGCTCGCAAATAGAGACTGGGATCTGATCGTAGACGCGCGCAACGACGGAATCTTGCAGAGCGTGGCTCGAGCTTGGCGCGGCGCAGGCAAGGTAACCGCCCTTGCCGGGGATGTCGCCGATCCGGTACACCGGGGGGAACTTGCGCACGCCATCCGAGAACTCGGCCGTCTCGACCTCCTCGTCAACAACGCCAGCGAGCTCGGGCCCAGCCCGCAGCCCCAACTCGATGACTATCCTTTGGATGAGCTCGAACGTGTTTATCGGATCAACACTCTGGGCCCGCTCGCGATAGTGCAACTCGTGCTTCCCGAGCTCATTGCATCCCGAGGTGCAGTCGTCAACCTCAGCTCGGATGCTGCCGTCGAGGCGTATCCCGGATGGGGCGGCTACGGATCGTCCAAGGCCGCGCTCGATCAGCTCAGTGCGGTGCTCGCTGCCGAGCAACCCGGGCTATCCGTCTACGCCTTCGACCCCGGTGACATGCGCACTTCCATGCAGCAGCAGGCGTTCCCCGGCGAGGACATCTCCGACCGGCCCGAGCCGCACACCGTGATCCCTGCCTTGATGCGCCTCCTCGAAGAGCGCCCGCTCAGCGGCCGCTATCGCGGCACCGACCTGTTGGTGGGCCAAGGCTCCACGTGATGAAGACGCTCGTAGCCCCGAGCACGACAGTCGAGCGGCCCCAAGAGCTTTCTGCCACAGAGCCTCCCGAGGAACGCGGGTTGCAACGAGACGGCGTGCGCCTTCTGGTTGCCGAGCCCGAAGGCCTACATCATGCGCACTTTGGGGATCTCGGCCGCTTCCTTCGATCCGGGGACCTCATCGTCGTAAACACGTCGGCTACTTTGGCCGCGGCCGTGGAGGGGAATCGCCGGGGTGATTCCGCGGTGGTCGTCCATTTCTCCACTCCCGACGACGACGGCACGTGGGTGGTCGAGCTGCGAGCGAGCGACGGCTCTGGCCCGGTCCTCGACGGCCGGGTAGACGAATCGATCCGACTACCCGGGGGAGTGGCGCTTACATTGCTGTCGCCGCGCATCGATCCCACAATGCCCGGAGCAGTGCGCCTCTGGAAGGCGAGAATCTCATCCCGGGGCCCGGTGGAGGAGTACCTCGCCGGCAACGGACGCCCGATTACGTACGGTTATACGAACGGCCGCTGGGATCTCGCGGCTTACCAGACGATCTTCGCTCGTGAGCCGGGCAGCGCCGAGATGCCCGGCGCCGGTCGCCCTTTCACCGACGAGCTGGTGACCGAGCTCGTGACCAAGGGAGTCGCCTTGGCTCCCGTTCTGCTGCATGCGGGAGTGTCATCACTCGAGGCGAAAGAGCTTCCGGCGGCCGAGCGCTTCCGAGTGCCCGAGCAGACCGCAGGGCTCGTCAACCACATACACCGAGCTGGGGGCCGCGTGATCGCGGTGGGAACCACCGTGACCCGGGCGCTCGAAACGGTTGCCCGCCCCGACGGGTCGGTGTCGGCGGGAGAGGGATGGACCGAACTCGTCCTGGGCCCTCCTCGGCCGGCGCGCGTCGTCGACGGCCTGATCAGTGGGTGGCATCCGCCGGGCGCCTCTCATCTGCTCCTGCTCGAGGCGGTCGCCGGCCCCCGCTTGGTCGAGCAGGCCTACGCGAGCGCCCGCGCCGCCGGTTATCTGTGGCACGAGTTCGGCGACAGCGCTCTGCTCCTGCCCTCGCGACCATCACCACTCAGGGTCGCCGCCTAGCAAGCTCACGACCTCAACCACGCGGCACCACGCCAGAGGCGTTGGGAGCCGTGGAGTTCGAATCCACCCCGGCCCCCGTTTAACTTCACTGGTTCATGGGAGCCACCTCGGAGGGTAGATGAGCCGTTGAGGCCGGCGCGCGCGGGACTCGGCCGCGCCCGCGCCATCGCCATCGATGTCTCTCCGCTCAGGGACTCGGTGCCCTACCGGGCGCTGTGGCTGGGGCAGGTCGTGTCGCTGATCGGCACCCACATGCGCACGGTGGCTGTGGCCTTCCAGATATTTGCGCTCACTCAGTCAACCGCCGCGGTCGGCCTGGTCGGTTTGGCCGAGGTGGTGCCTCTCATCCTTTTCTCGATCGTGGGCGGCCCCTTGGTCGACACGTTCGACCGGCGCAAGATCATGGCCGGAGCCCAGCTGCTGTTGATAGCGGACTCTGCCGCCCTGGCGGCACTGTCTCTGTGGGGATCACCGGCCCCCGGGACCCTCTACGCACTCGT
>JALZJN010000179.1 GCA_030859735.1 Actinomycetota bacterium | reverse complement strand
GATCCGTTGGTCGGCGCACATGTGCTGACCAGGCACTTTGGCTGGATGGAGTGGAGGAGCACGCGAGTGATGGCTTCCATGAAGCTGCTTGGTCGGCCGGGGAAAGTGCATCGGACCAGGGCATTTCCAGAGTTGTGGGGCCGGCTGGACTCGAACCAGCGACCAACGGATTATGAGTCCGCCGCTCTGACCAACTGAGCTACGGCCCCCAGGCCGCTCCGCGGCCCGGGGCCAGACCTACAGCACGCCGAACGCGAAGGCTCCGGGAGCGAGACTCGAACTCGCAACCTACCGGTTAACAGCCGGTTGCTCTGCCAATTGAGCTATCCCGGAAAAGGCAGCCACATCATAATTGCCGGGCGGGTCGTCCCCGTGACGGCTGCCGGCCCCGGCTGGCCAGCATGGAGTGAACGGACCAATGAGGGTGCTGACGGTAGACGGTCGCACGTGAGCCACCGTATTGGGTGGTTGACGGTAGACCGTCGCACTACAGCCACCGCCGCCCTCGAAGCCGGCCGGCAAGCTCCCCCACTGGCGCAGTCCCCCCGCCGCCGCATACGATGGGCCGCGACCACAAACGACTACGGGAGGCGCGATGAGAGGCAGGCTTGGACTGTTGATGGGATTCGGCGCGGGATACGTCCTCGGCGCCAAGGCGGGGCACGAGCGCTACGAGCAACTGCGCCGCCTCTACGACAACCTGGTGTCTTCGCCCACCTTCCAGGACGCCACCGGCAAGGCCCGGGATGCCGCCGGGACCGGCTACGAGCAGGCCAAGGGCTTGGCTTCCGAGGGCGCCTCGAAAGTCTCCGGAGCGGTCAAAGAGCGCCGGACGGACCCCCGCTCGAGCCTCCAGGTGGCGCCTCCCCCCACCTAGGCTCGCCAGTTCGCGCATCAAAACGCGACTTCAGCGCGTTCGAGTACCGGTGGCAAACGCGGACTGAGGACGTCTGCACACAGAAAACCGTGGGTAGACGCACACCGAGGACATTTGCCACCCGTTTGGGGCGGCTAAAAGGCTGGGAGCCGCCGGCTACTCCAGGTAGTCGCGCAACTTTTGGCTGCGCGAGGGGTGGCGCAGCTTGGAGAGCGTCTTCGATTCGATCTGGCGGATACGCTCCCGCGTGACCCCGAACCGCTTGCCCACGTCCTCGAGCGTGCGCGGTTGCCCGTCCCGCAGGCCGAAGCGCATCTCGATGACCTCCTTCTCCCGCTGCGAGAGCGTGTGCAGGACCGAGTTCAGCTGCTCCTGGAGCAAGCGGAACGAAGCCCGCTCGAGCGGAACCACGGCCTCAGAATCCTCGATGAAATCGCCGAGGTTCGAGTCCTCCTCCTCGCCGATCGGAGTCTCCAAAGAAACGGGCTCCATCGAAATCTTCTGGATCTCCCGCACCTTTTCGGGGGGCATTTCCATCTGCGCCGCGATCTCCTCGGCCGTCGGCTCGCGGCCTTGATCTTGGAGCAGCTGCCGCTGAATGCGAGCGAGCTTGTTGATGGTCTCGACCATGTGTACGGGTATCCGAATGGTACGAGCTTGATCTGCAATGGCACGGGTTATCGCCTGGCGTATCCACCACGTCGCGTATGTGGAGAACTTGAAACCCTTCGTGTAGTCGAACTTTTCAACCGCCCTGATGAGGCCAAGGTTTCCTTCTTGAATCAGATCGAGGAACGCCATGCCCCGACCCACATAGCGTTTGGCGATGGATACAACCAAACGCAAGTTCGCTTCGACCAGATGCTGCTTGGCTCTGCGCCCGTCGTACTCGCGCCACTCGAGACCCCGTCGCTCAGGTGCGTTGATCTTGTCGGGAAGGGCTTGGAGCACCGAGCCGGCCTGAAGTCCGGCGTCGATTCGCTTGGCGAGCTCGACCTCTTCTTGGGCGTTTAGCAACGCAACGCGCCCGATCTCCTTCAGATACATGCGCACCGGATCGTTGGTGGGTGCCTTGAGCGCCTGGTCGACCTCTTTTTGGGCACGGACGCGATCCTCATCCACATCGACGGTCACGTCTTCGGGTTGCTCTACGAGAATGGTTTCGTCCTCGACAACCTCCACCCCCAACTCGACGAGTCGCTGATAAACGGCATCGGTTGCATCGGTGGTCACATCCAGCACCGACAACTTCTCGGCTAGATCCGCTGCGGTTATGGACCCCTCTGTCTGCGCCTGCTTGATGATGGTCTGAATCTCGAGATCCGCAGCTCCGGATGGCTCGGAGACCGCAGCGCCGGATGGCTCGGAGACCGCAGCTCCGTCTTGGGGCGGGCTCTTTACCGGCTCCTTGCGGCCCCGCACTGCTGAATTGGGTTCCTCCATCTAGGGCATCCCTCTCATCTGCTTCAAAAGCTCTCTGCGCTGCGCTTCGTGAGCCACGAGCGCAGTGAACAGCGTATCGTGGCGGGCCGGATCCTCAAGAGGATTGATTCTCTCCAGCACATCCCGCTGCTGCTTGATTTCGCGTTCCACCCTGAAGACTTTAAGTCGTGTGAACACTTCTCCTACACGCGCCTCAGGATCATCGGATACAGACATTCTCTCTCCCAGATACAACTCGGTGTACAGGGATTGTGCATCCGGGGACAAGCCGGCCATGCGCTCGACGGCCGATCCCACTTTTCCCTGGTCTCGCGAGAAGCGGAACAACTCACGGCGTGTCGCCGAAGTGAAGTGCGACTCCTCTAGATCCTGCGCCAGGGTTGCTGCTTCGTGCGCGCCCGTCAACAGCAACAGCAGCGCTTCGCGTTCGACCTTTACCTGCCCCGGAAGGCGGCGTTCCTGCTGAACGCGCGTCCGGCCGTCTCCTCCATCTCCGGACGTCCACGGCTGCTCGGCCAGCGCGCGCCGCATCACATCGGGCTCGACGCCGATCAACCGTGCGGCACTGAAAACATACTCGTGACGGGCGATCGGGTCGGGATGTAGACCGAGCACCTTCAGGGCTTCGCCTACCGCGCGCGAGCGTGCTTCGGGAGTGTCCAGGGGCAGTCTCGCCAAGGTCTGCTCGAGCTTTACCTCCAGTAGAGGGCGGGCTGCTTCGATTGCTTTGCGAATTCCTTCGGCGCCGTCGCTCGCGACTACTTCTGCTGGATCGCGGCCCAACGGCAGCGATGCGGCGAGGACCTCGAGGCCGATCCGGTGCATGATGTCGAAGCCGCGCTCGGTCGCTCCCCTGCCGGCTTCATCTGAGTCCAGCATCAGAACGGCCCGTTGCGAGAACTTCTTCAGTAACTCGAAATGTGTCGCGCCCAGAGCCACCCCGTTGGTCGCAACCGCTTCCTTTACACCGGCCTCGTGCAAGGCGATCACATCTGTATAGCCCTCGACCACGACTGCAGCCTCGCGAGCAATTGCCGACTTTGCCCGGTTCAATCCGTAGAGCACACGCGATTTCGAGAACGCCGGCGTCTCGGCAGTGTTCAGATACTTGGGCTGAGCATCGCCGAGAGCACGTGCTCCGAACCCAATTACGTCTCCTTGCAGGTTCCAGGTGGGGAAGATGATGCGGTTTCTGAAGGCGTCAAAGTAGTTCAGGTCGCGCTCACTCTTGCGAATGAGGTCGGCGCGCTCCAGCTCTTCATGAGTAAAGCCACGGCCCACGAGATGCTTACAGAGCAAATCTCGACCCGGCGCATAGCCAAGCTGCCAACTCTGCGCCACTTCGCTGGAGAAGTCGCGACCCTCGAGATAACGGCGAGCTTGAACCGCGTCCGGCGATTTCATGAGGCGATCGTGGAAAAAGGTGGCCGCGGCCTCGTTGGCCGCTACGATGCGCGCTCGGAGGCCCTGAGCTCGCTGCTCGCCCGGCCGGCTCTCCTCGTAGTGCAGCTCGAATCCGAATTTGCGCGCAAGCCACTCGGTAGCCTCCGAAAACGGCAAGCTCTCGACCTTCTCCACGAAACGGTAGACATCTCCGCCTTCTTGGCAACCGAAGCAATGCCACAGGCCCTTGGCCTCGTCCACAGTGAACGAAGGCGTCTTCTCGGAGTGAAACGGACACAAGCCCTTGAAGGTATGCCCGCCCGTCTTCTTCAGGTTGGAGTAGCCAGAGGCGAGTTCGACGATGCTCGAGCGCTCGCGTAGAGCATCGATGTCCTCGGCCCTTATCCTCGCCATGACCCTCCCCTGCGCCTAAGCACGCGCCGAAACGAACTGGGGAAGTCCCCTCATCCTAGAGCCCCGAAGCCGGGAGCACGGCTTCCCGCCAGCTCCTCGAAAGCTCGCAGGGCGAAGCGATCGGTCATCCCGGCCACGTAGTCGACCGCTCCTTCCCTCGGATCCTCCGTCCCGGGGGCTCCAAGGCCCTCGTGGTGAGTCAGAAGGGTGCCCACGACCAGGGCCACAACGTCTCTGGTGGCGGCAGTGATGCGACCCAGATAGACACGCTCGAAGAGAAATTCGCGGGTTCGTCCCATGGCTTGGGACACCGGGCCGCTCATGCCGATCTCTGCGTCATCCTGCCAGCACCCTACGAGGTCACACACCATGGTCTCGATGCGCTGGGAGTGTGTGGTGCCCAGAACCTCGAGTGTCTCCGTAGGAAGCTCTTCTTCGTCGAGGATGCCGGCCCTCACCGCGTCGTCGATGTCGTGATTCAAGTAGGCGATGCGATCTGCATAGCGCGCGATCCGCCCTTCAAGCGTCGCAGGCATCGTCATCGACCAGGTGTGATGCTCGATGCCATCGCGGACCTCCCATGTCAGGTTCAGCGCCTCGAGCACCTCGACGATGCGCACCGACTGCAGATTGTGTCGGAATCCGGGCAAGAACTCGGCCACGACCTCCTCGCCGAGGTGCCCGAAGGGCGTGTGTCCGAGGTCGTGCCCCAGGCAGATGGCTTCGACGAGATCCTCGTTGAGCCTCAGAGCGCGAGCGATGGTCCTCGCTACCTGGGTGACCTCGAGCGTGTGGGTCAGCCGAACCCGGTAGTGGTCCCCTTCGGGCGCGAGAAAGACCTGGGTCTTGTGCGCCAGGCGTCTGAAGGCTTTGGAGTGAACTATGCGATCCCGGTCTCGTTGCCAGCAGGTCCGAAGCGCATCCTCTGGCTCCGGCAGACTGCGCCCGCGCGAGCGTGAGGCGAGCGCCGCGCGCTCGTCCAGTGAGGCCAGCTCGGCGACCTCGGCCGCCAGTCGGTAACGGTCGTGCACCTGCGTCACGTTACAGGGAGCCCGTGACGCGTCATTTGGAGGACGATTGAGCCTCGCCCAGGATCGCCTGACCGGCCGCCAGCCGAGCAGTGGGGACCCGGCGGGGGGAGCAGGAGACATAGTCGAGCCCCAACTTCTCACAGAACCACACCGACTCGGGGTCGCCGCCGTGCTCGCCGCAGATGCCGAGGTGGATGCCGGGCTTGGCCGCCTTGGCCTCCTCCACGGCGATCTGCATGAGGCGCCCCACTCCGGGCTCATCGATCGAGACGAACGGGTTGGTCGGCACCAGCTTGCGCTCCTCGTAGAGAGCGAGGAACTTGCCGATGTCGTCGCGCGAGAAGCCGAATGCGGTCTGCGAGAGATCGTTGGTCCCGAACGAAAAGAAGTCGGCGTGCTGTGCGATATCAGCCGCAGTCATGCACGCACGCGGCAGCTCGATCATGGTGCCGAAGAGGATGGGAAGCTCGACCCCGGCCTTGTCCACGATCGCCTTCGCCAGCGGCTCGAGCTCTTCTCGCATCTGCCGCAGCTCCTCGGCCGTCGCAACCAGGGGAATCATGATCTCAACGCGCGGGTCGTATCCCTTCTTCTTCAGCGACACCGCCGCGTCGACGATCGCACGCACCTGCAAGGCGTAGAGCCCCGGCTTGACGATTCCGAGTCGCACACCTCGCAGGCCCAGCATTGGATTGGCTTCGTGCAGCTCCCTTACCTTGGCGAGTAGCTCCTTTTTCTCGGCCAGCTTCTTCTTGCCAATCTTCTTGGCGCCGGCCTCTGCGAGCGCGACTTCCACCTCGAGATCGACGTGGCTGGGCAGGAACTCGTGCAGCGGGGGATCGAGCAGACGGACCGTGACGGGAAGGCCGTCCATCGCCTTGAAGATGCCGGTAAAGTCCTTGCGCTGCAACGGCAGTAAAGCCTTGTAGGCGGCCTGCTCTTCATCCGAGCCGCTCTCGGCGAAGATCATCCGCCGCACGGCCTCGACCCGCTCGGAGCCCATGAACATGTGCTCGGTACGGCACAACCCGATTCCCTGAGCCCCCCGAACGCGCGCGTCCTTGGCCTGCTCGGGAGTGTCCGCATTAGCGCGCACCCGGAGCCTGCGCTCGCGATCTGCAATGGCGGAGAAGCGCTCGTAGGCTTGCCACAGCTTCGCCTTGCGCGCCTTCTTGTTCCCGCCCATGGCGGCGTCCAGAGGCGACGGCTCGAGCTCGAGCGCCTCTCCGTAGACGGTTCCGTCGGTGCCGTCGATCGTGATGGGATCGCCCTCCGACAGAGTCAGCTTGCCGACCGACAGCTTCTTGGCCTTCACGTCGATACGCAGCGCATCGGCACCGCAGACCGCGGAGATGCCTTCGCCGCGCGCCACGACCGCCGCATGAGAATTCGTGCCGCCTGCGGAGGTGAGGATGCCCTCGGACACCACCATGCCGTGATAGTCGTCGGGGTTCGTCTCGCGCCGCGCCAGAACCACCTTCTCGCCGCGCTCCGCCCACTTGACCGCATCGGCGGCGCTGAACACCAAGCTGCCCACGGCCGCGCCGGGAGAAGCGTTGAGCCCGGTGGCGATGGGGGTCTTGCTGTTCTTGAGCTCGGCCCTGATGCTGGACTTGGACAGCTCTTCGAGACGGCCTGCGGTAAGGCGATCTCGAGTCACCGTGTCGGCATCGCTGAGGTCCTCCTCGTCCATGTCGAAGCCGATGATCCACTCGGCGGCTCCGGTGCGCTTACCGACGCGCGTCTGCAACAGCCACAGCCTGCCGTCCTCGACGGTGAACTCGATGTCGCACATGTCGCGGTAATGCCGCTCGAGCGTGCTCATGTGCCCGACAAGCTCCTTGAAAGGCGCGGGTTGGACCGTCGCCATCTCCTCGAGCTTGAGCGTGTTGCGGATGCCCGCTACGACGTCCTCGCCTTGAGCGTTGGCGAGATAATCGCCGTAAGGGACGTTCTCGCCTGTGGAAGGGTCGCGTGTAAAGGCGACGCCGGTGCCGGAGTTGTCGCCCTTGTTGCCGAACACCATTGCTTGGACGTTTACCGCCGTGCCCAACGAGTCGGCGATCCGGTTCCGCCTTCTGTAGTCCTGAGCTCGCTTGTTGTCCCACGACCCGAACACCGCCTCGATCGCGAGATGGAGCTGCTCGGTGGGGTCCTGGGGAAACCCGCGGCCGGTCTGCTTCTTGATGATCGATTTGAACGCCTTCACCAGACCCTTCAGGTCCTTCGTCTCGAGATCGACGTCGTTGGCCACGCCCTTCTTGTGCTTGACCGCTTCGATCGCGTCCTCGAACAGCTCCCCGTCGACGCCCATGACCGTCTTTCCGAACATCTGCAGCAGACGCCGATAGGAGTCCCAGGCAAAGCGTTCGGAGGAGGTCTGGCGTATCAGCCCTTCGATGCTCTCGTCGTTGAGTCCCACGTTCAGGACCGTGTCCATCATGCCCGGCATCGAGAAGGGTGCCCCGGAGCGCACGGACACCAGCAGCGGATCGCCGGCGTCGCCGATCTGGCGCCCCATCATCTCTTCGAGTTGTTTGCGATGTTCGGCAACCTCGTCCAGGAGACCATCGGGAAACCGCTGCCCGTTCTCACGGTAGGAGTTGCACGCCTCAGTCGTGAGTGTGAAGCCCGGTGGCACCGGAAGGCCGAGATTGGTCATCTCGGCGAGGTTGGCGCCCTTGCCTCCGAGGAGGTTCTTCTGCGACGCGTCACCCTCGGAAAATTCGTAGACCCACTTCGTCATGTCGCGTGGTCCTCTCTCGTCTTCACTGATCAAGCCTCTTGGCGAGATGCTCCGGCAGCGCCTCGATCTGGGCTCGCTCTTGTTCCATGCTGTCGCGGTCTCTGATCGTCACCTGATGGTCGTCGAGCGTATCGAAGTCCACGGTCACGCAATAAGGTGTGCCGACTTCGTCCTGGCGGCGATAGCGCTTGCCCACGGAACCGGTGATGTCCAGCTCGGTCACGAAGAGGGCACGAAGGCGATCCGCCACTCGCTCCGCCACCGGTACCAGCTCCTCGTGTTTGGAGAGTGGCAGAACCGCGACCTTGGTCGGTGCCAGGCGCCGGTCAAGCTTCAACAGCACGCGCTTCTCAGTCTTGCCTGAGGCGGTGCGAGCTTCTTCCTCACGATAAGCGTCGATGAGAAAGGCGAACAGGGGCCTCTCGACTCCCACGGCAGGCTCGATCACGTAGGGGACGTAACGAGCCTTGGTATCGGGATCGAAATAGGAGAGGTCGTGGCCCGAGCGCTCGGAATGAGCCTTGAGGTCGAAATCGGTGCGGTTCGCGATCCCCTCGAGCTCGGACCAGCCCATACCCGGGAAGTTGTACTCGATATCGAGAGTTCTCTTCGCGTAATGCGACAGCTCGTCCGCCTCGTGCTCACGCAACCTCAGGTTCTCCGGGCGTATGCCCAAGTCCAGGTACCAGTTCATCCGCTGCTCGATCCAGTACTCGTGCCATTCCTCATCGGTGCCCGGCTCGACGAAGAACTCCATCTCCATCTGCTCGAACTCGCGCGTCCTGAACACGAAGTTCCCTGGAGTGATTTCGTTGCGGAACGACTTGCCCTGTTGAGCGATTCCGAACGGGATCCTCTTGCGCGAAGACTGCTGTACGGCGGCGAAATCGACGAACATGCCCTGCGCCGTCTCAGGCCTCAGGTAGACGATATGGGCCGAGTCCTCGACTGGACCCATATGCGTCTTGAACATGAGGTGAAACTGACGCGCTTCGGTCCAGGCGGGGCCGTTGCCGCAATGCGGGCAGGGCCGCTCCAGATCGACGTGGTCGGCACGAAAGCGCTTGTGGCAGTGGGTACATTCCACCAACGGATCCGTGAAGGTCTCGACGTGCCCGGAGGCCTCCCACACGCTGGGCGACATGATTATCGAGCTCTCGAGGCCCACGACGTCGGCACGTGAGTGCACCATCGCGTGCCACCACTGCTGCTTGACGTTGCGCTTGAGCTCGACCCCAAGTGGCCCCCAGTCCCAGGCCGACCGAAGCCCTCCGTAGATCTCGCTGGAGGGAAAGACGATACCCCTGCGCTTGCACAGGTTGACGATCGTGTCCATGGAGGGGGTTGCCATGCAGGCATGATAGTCGTCGAGATATCGAGAGATGGGCAGGTGATAAGGCCCCCGGGCCGGATGAAACCAAGCGTCGCAGAGCAGACTGAAGCTTCTCCCAGCGGACCCCGGCGAAGCGGGGGGCCGAAGCGGCCGTTGTTGGACACGGTCGCCTCCATAAGCTGGAAGTTCCTAGCCATCGCACTCGCCCTCGCGGTGATCGTCTATGGGTTGGTCAAGCTGCGAGTGGTCGTGTTTCCGGTCATCGCAGGGCTCTTTGCGGCCACGCTGATCCACCCCGCGGCCCAGTGGCTGCACCAACGTGGGCTACCGCGCCTGGCGGCGGTATGGACGGCGATACTGGGGAGCCTGCTGCTGCTAACGGGAGTCGTCGTCCTGTTGGCGCCCCAGGTCGCCAACGAGTTCGGCGCTTTGTCGGGAGATGTCAGCCGGGGGTCCCGGCAGGTCATCGAGTGGCTCAGCCGCGGCCCGCTGGAGCTGAGCCAGGCCGAGTTGAATCGCTATGTAGACCGTGCCACAGAGCAATTGCAGGCAAACTCGAGCACGATCACCTCGGGGGTGCTCGCCGGAGCGATCAAGCTCGGCGAGGTGCTCGTGGGCATCATCCTCACGTTCGTGTTGACGTTCTTCTTCGTCAAAGACGGCGCCACCATGTTCTCCTGGTTCACCGGCCAATTCTCGGAACGGCGGCGGCAGAGCCTCAACGTCCTCGGAACGAGATTGTGGGAGACTCTCGGCGCCTACCTCAGAGGTCTGGCCTTCGTGGGACTGGTGGACGCCGTGCTCATCGGCATCGCTCTCCTGATCATCGGCGTGCCGCTCGTCATACCTCTAGCGGTGCTGACGTTCTTCGGGGCCTTCCTCCCACTCATCGGTGCGACCGTTGCCGGTGTAGTGGCGGCGCTGGTCGCCCTGGTTTCGGGTGGGGTGGTCGATGCGCTCCTCGTGGGGGTGGCCATCCTGGTGGTGCAGCAGGTCGAGGGCCACGTGCTGCAGCCGGTAGTTCTGGGCAGAGCGATCAAGCTTCATCCGACGGTGGTGCTGCTCTCGCTCGCCGCCGGCGGCGTCCTGGCAGGTATCGCCGGCGCCTTCTTGGCGGTGCCCGTGGCGGCGCTCGCCACCGTCGTCGGCAGCCACGTCAAGGCCGAACGCGAAGCCGAGCCTCCGGCCTCCAACTAGCTAGCCCACATGGAAGTCGTGCTCGGCCTCGGGGCGGTGCTTCTCCTCATACTCCTCAACGGCTTCTACGTCGCGGGGGAGTTCGCTCTGATCGCAGTCGACCGCAATCGAATTGAGCAGATGGCGAGGCGCAACCATCGCGGAGCCGTGACCGCGCTGGGCGCGCTCAGGACGCTGTCGTTCCAGCTCTCCGGCGCGCAGCTCGGCATCACCGTCACCTCCTTGCTCGTCGGCTTCGTGATCGAGGCCACGGTCGGCAAGGCGCTGCAACCGTTGGTTGAGCTCGTACTGCCGGGAGCGACCTCGCTGCAGATCTCGACCGCGCTCGCCCTCCTCCTGGTCACGGCGCTGCAGATGGTGCTGGGCGAGCTCCTCCCGAAAAACCTGGCCATAGCCCGCCCTCTGGCCCTGGCGACGTCCATCGCCGGCCCCCTGAGGTTCGCGAATGGCGCCTTCAAGCCCTTGATCACGTTCTTGAACCGGTCGGCCAACTGGACGGTGCGGCGCTTCGGCATCGAGCCTCAAGAGGAGCTGCTCGGGGTCCTGTCCATGGACGACCTCAAGCGGCTCATAACCTCGTCGCGTCGCGAGGGCGTCCTCCCCGAGGAAGAGTTCGCCCTGTTGACGAAATCGATCAACTTCGGACGAAAAACCGCCAACGACGCGCTAGTCCCGCGGGTGTCGGTGATCTCGGTGAGGGCAGAGCAGAGCTTGGGAGAGCTCGACCGAATTGCACTCGAGAGCGGCCATTCCCGCTTCCCGGTGCAGGGGGACGGGGGGATCGACGACATCGTCGGCACGGTGCTGGTAAAAGACGGCTTTCGATTGCCGTTTTCGGAGAGAGCTTCGGCCAAGGTCTCCGCAGTCATGCAGGAGGCCCTGTTTGTCCCCGAGTCTCACGCGCTCAAGTCTCTGCTCGCAGAGATGCGCAGGCAACGCAGGCATCTGGCCGTGGTCGTGGACGAGTACGGCGGGACGGCGGGGATCATCACCCTCGAAGACCTGCTCGAGGAGATCGTCGGGGAGATCGAGGACGAGTACGACCCGGAGGCGCAGCCCTCGCGGCTGACCTCCCCCACGCGCGGCGTTCACCTCGTCGAAGGGAGCCTGCACCCCGACGAGCTCTGGGAACAGACCGGCCTTCAGATCCCCGAGAGCGAGCATTACGAGACGCTCGCCGGCTTCCTGCTGACATCACTCGGGAGGATCCCCGAACAGGGCGACGACGTCGCCTGCGCCAACTGGGAGCTGAAGGTCACGCGGATGGAGGGCAGGCGAATAGCCGAGGTGCTGGTGGTGGCGCCGGCGGCGGACGGAGAAGATCGGGAGGCACAGGGCCGGGGACGTGAGGCGAGAGGACCTCACGACGAGGGCCGGGAGCGATGACGCTCTGGTATCTGGTGGCGGCGGCGCTTCTTCTCGTGGCCAACGGGTTCTTCGTGGGGGCCGAGTTCGCGCTCACGGCCGCTCGGCGCTCTCGCCTCGAAGACCTGGCGGCAAACGGCGACGGCGCCTCCAGGACCGCTCTGCTGTGCATCAAGGAGCTGTCTTTATCGCTGGCGGGAGCGCAGCTCGGGATCACGATCGCGTCCCTGCTGCTCGGCTTCATCGCGGAGCCTTCGGTGGCTGTTCTCATCGAGGACGCTCTCCATCCCCTCGGCCTCTCGGAGACTGTCCTGCACTCCATCTCGTTCTCCATCGCCCTCGTCGTAGTCGTGTTCCTTCACATGGTCGTTGGAGAGATGGCGCCGAAGAACATGGTCATCGCCCGGCCCGACGAGAGTGCCCGGCTGCTGGCGCCGTCCTTTCGCATCTTCGTGAACCTTTTTCGGCCCTTCATTCGCGCCCTGAACGCTATAGCCAACGGCATCCTTCGCCTCTGTGGAGTTGAGCCTCAGGACGAGCTCGGAGAGAGTCATTCCGCAGAGGACATCTCTTCGCTCATCTCCGAATCGGCGCGCGAAGGGCTTCTCGGACAGGTCGAGCACCGGCTTTTGTCGGGAGCCATCGGCTTCGGAGACAAGGACGCCGTCGACGTGATGGTGCCGCGGACCGAGGTCAACGCACTCCCGGCCGAGTCGACCCCGGCGGACGCGGAGCGCGTCATGCTGGAAACCGGTCATTCGCGCCTGCCGGTATTCGCCTCGGACATCGACCACGTCCTCGGCTTCGTCCACGCCAAGGACCTGCTTCGAGTCGATGTGGCCGCTCGCGACGACGTTCTCGAGCGACGCCTCATTCGTCCCATGCTCGTGGTCCCGGAATCTCGCCGCCTCCATGCGCTGCTGTTCGATATGCGCCGGGAGCGCCGCCACTTCGCCCTGGTGATCGACGAGCACGGTGGCACTTCGGGAATCGTGACCATCGAGGACCTCCTGGAGGAGCTCGTCGGGGAGATCCGCGATGAGTACGACGCCTCGGAGCTCGGCATCGAGCAACTCTCGGACCACCGTTTCGTCGTGCCGGGCTCGCTGCGCATCGACGAGGTCGCGGACTACGTCGGCTTGGAGCTCCCCGAGGGCGACTACGAGACGGTCGCCGGATTCGTCATCGATCGCCTCGGCCGCATTCCCCGGCGCCGTGATTCCGTCCGCCACACCGGGTGGAGGCTGCGTGTGCGCAGCATGCAGCGTCGCCGGGTGGTCCAGGTCCTGATCGAGCCCGCCACCGAGCCGGGGGAGGCCGAACCAGAGGGGGCCGGAGTCGCGCCGGGGGGTAGCCTCGGCACGTGAGCACTGCCGATAACAAGACGACCCGGCGCTGCCTGCTGCGGGCAGGCGTGGGGGCAGTAGCGGTCATCGCCGGCCTCATCGCCGCTGCCAACGGACGCCTCCGCCACGACCCGCTCATACTCCGGGATGTCGTCACTACGACCGATCGGCTCCTGGTCGTGGGAGGCACCCTGCTGATCCTGCTGGGCGGCCTGCTCGCCGTTCGCTCGATTGCACGTGTGTTGCGGAGCTTGGGCGGGGAGCACATCGGCGACGCCCGAGGGGCGTCTCTCGCCTTCGTGTGGACGATCTCGGGCTACGCGCTGATCCTGGTCCTGGTGTTGCAGGCGCTCAAGGTCGATCTGGGCGGGCTCCTGGTGGGAGGTGCAATCACCGGCGTCGTGCTGGGCATCGCAGCCCAACAGACCCTCGGCAACTTCTTTGCGGGACTGGTCCTGCTCGTCAACCGGCCCTTTGCGGTGGGTGAGCACATCGTGCTGCGCTCCGGCCCTCTGGGCGGCGAGTACGACGGCCGCGTCACCGATATCTCCCTCTTCTACATCGGCATGGTCACCGAGACCGGGCCCGTGGCACTGCCCAATGCTCACGTGCTGATGTCGGCGATCGGGCCCGGGGCCAAGGCGCCCGAGGAAGACGATGCCAAAGAGGAAGAAAAGAAGGAGAACGAGCCGACGCCCACGGGGGCCGGAGGTGCGCCCGACCACTCCAAGGGGGTCAGCGGCTAGGGGATCTGATTGCCGAGTGGTGGCAGGATGATCACATAGATCATCTGATGACCACTCGGCAGAAAAAGGGTCAGTTTCCGAGACCTCCGAAGCGACGTTCGCGGGCCGCGTAGTCCTCGAGCGCCTCGAACAACGCGTGGCGATCGAAGTCGGGCCACAGGACGTCGGTGAAGTAGAGCTCGGCGTAGGCCGATTGCCACAGCAGGAAGTTCGACAGTCGCCGTTCCCCCGAGGTCCTGATCAACAGGTCCACGTCCGGAAGGTCGGGAGCGTAGAGGTTGTCCGCGATAGGGCCGGTGGCGGCCGCGTCCTCGAGCTCGGCCCTACCCCCGTAGTTGAAGCACACCACCAGCTCGAGCTTGTCGCCGTGGGCGGTGAAACGGTCGGCCTCGTCGAACTCCTCGAGGAGCTCCTCGGGAACACCCTCCCGGCGGCCCACCCGGCGGATGTGCACCCCCATGGCACCGAGCTCGTCTCGTCGGCGGCGGAGCAGAACGCGATTGAAAGTCAAGAGGAAGTCGACCTCCTCGGGGGGCCGCACCCAATTCTCGGTCGAGAACGCGTACACGGACATGTAGCGGACGCCGGCCTCGAGCCCGCCCTGCACAACGTCGAACAACGCCCGCTCCCCCGCCTCGTGGCCGGCGGTGCGCGGGAGACCGCGCCTACCGGCCCAGCGGCCGTTGCCGTCCATGATCAGGGCGATGTGCCGGGGAACACGGGGGCCGGAATCGGGCATGGCTAAACGGTGAGCAGGGACAAGCTCTTGAGGGGCCGCTCGAGGTGATACTCGGCATAGCGCCTCAGCGAGTCAGTAGCCTCTTGCGCGGCCGCCGGCTCGGCGGTGCGACCGAACTCGGAGGCGAGCAGCTCGGCCAAGAGGACGAGACCCTGGGGGCTGAGCCGCCACGCGCCCTCGTCCTGGCTCCAGCAACTCCGGCATAGCGCGCCGCCCAGAGCGGCGCTGAACGCTCCCAGGCCGCCGCCGGCTCCGCAGCCCGCGCAGGTGTTGAGCTGGGGATGGAAGCCAGAGATCGACAGCAGCTTGATGGCGAAGGCCGGAACCACCGTGTCGCACACCGCACGTGAAGCTGCGTCGAGCCCGCCCACCAAAAGATCGTAGACCGTCCTCGAGCTCTCGTTGTCGGGGGTGATCTTGTCCACCAGCTCACACAGGGCGGCGGCGGCCGAGAGCCTCCTCAGGTCGCTGCGCGCCTCCTTGTGCGAATCGAGCAGGTGAGCTGCGGTGATCGTGTCGAGGTTACGGCCCCGGTAGAGCATCAGATCGAGCCGGGAGAAAGGCTCCAGCCGGCCCCCGAAGCGGCTCTTGGTCTTTCGCACCCCCTTGGCGACGGCGCTTATCTTGCCGCCCTCAGCCGTGTACAACGTCAGGATGCGGTCGGCCTCACGCAGCTTGATCGTCCTGAGGACGATTCCCTCGTCTTTATAGAGCCCCGGCATGGCCTCACTCTAGTGGCTAGGTGCCCGGGGTCCCCGGCTTCGGGCGGTCGGCCCAGGTAGTCAAACGCGCGCAACGCGCTCCTGAGTCCGGGGCGGACTCAAGCGGTCGACGCAACAAACTCACAGAGCTTCTCCGCCGGCGTCCTCCAATGAAGGGTCTCTCGCGGTCGACCATTAAGACCGTCGGCCGCAGCCTCTATGTCTTCGGTGCTGAAAC
>JALZJN010000157.1 GCA_030859735.1 Actinomycetota bacterium | reverse complement strand
CCTAACCTCGTCGCGCTCGCGATGAACGGCTGGGACGACGGCCATCCCTCATGGTGGCTCAATCTCGAGGCGCACCCGGACGCGGTCGTTCGATTGGCGGGCCAGCATCAGCGCCCGGTGCGCGCGCCCGGCCGCGGGGGACGAGCGTGATCGGCTCTGGCAGCGCTGGGTCGCGGTCGATCCGCGCGACGGGACTGCTTGACACCAGGTGAGGACGGGAGTCCTGATCAGATAGACCAATACTCGGATGTGCAAGAGTGATCTCGCCAGAACCATCAGGAGCGCGACACGATTTCGACACACGTGCGACGCAAAACGACGAAAAGCAATGACAAGGTAGCGAATCAGTATGATGCCCTCGACCTGGGACGATGCACAGTTTCGCACGGACTTGAGAATCGTCGAAAGCCCCCAGGAGATGGACTCTTAATGCGTAGGTCGAGGGTTCGATTCCCTGGGACCCACCCCTCTGATGTGAAAGTCCTGTGAAAGTCCGGTAGGTCCAACTCACTTCGGCTCCTGGGCGACAGTCCGTCCGGGTACGCACGCCCGACCCTGACGCTCTCCCGAGGTCCCTGGACCGATTGGGGGCCGGCCTCGAACATCTCGAGGACCGCGCGCTGCTGATCAGCGGGGTCTCGAGGGCGGAGATCGGCGACGACGCCCGCGACGCCAACCTCGCTCTCCACGAGCTGACCGAGCTCTCCAGCTCCCTGGAACAGGTCTACCTGCAGCTGAAGGGCACAAGCGTCGAGTACGCCGCCGACCCGAAGGCAACACAATGACCAGCGCAGAACCGACACCCCTCGCGATGGACGCTCCCGCCGCGTCCCTGTTCCGTCGGGCCGCTACGGCGGAGTGGACCCGCCTGTGGACCGTCCGGTGGACGTGGTGGTCCCTGCTCGCAGCCAGCTCTCATGCTGTCCATCGGCGTGGCTGCAAGTGCCGGCAATTCGGGAGGAGATCCAGCTGCCATCTGGTTCGCTGCCGAGTTCGCGATCCTGCCCGGCCAGTTCGGGTTCCTGTTGATGGTCCTGCTCGCCGTCACGGGTGAGTACTCCACCGGCGCGATCAGCAGCAGCCTCCAGTGGGTCCCGAGACGGGGAATCCTGCCGGCTGCTCGCACCCTCGTGCCGGTTGCCGTCGCCACGGGCTGCGCGGTCATCGAGTCCGCCGCCAGGGACCTCGTCGCCTGGGGGTTCCTCGGCCAAGAGGCCGAGGAAGTCCCCGGACATCGGCAACCCATTTGGGTTAGCGCGGCGGGCCATGGTTGCAGCGACATAAGCACTCCAGAAGTCTCTGTGGCCGACGGCGCTCTCGGGCGCGGCCTGTCGCCGGTGGCCGCTCGTCGGCGACGGCTTCGACGACGGTGCCTACGGCCGGCTCCGGCTGTCGGGCACGCCGACGGGTCTAGTTATTGCAAAATGCTTATCCAGAGGAAGAAAATGCGCAGATACCTGGTTAGCGCGTCTAGATCGTCGCAAGGACAAACGCTACGAAGAACCCCGCGGCCGTCGCAAAGGAGTTGAAGGGCCGACCATGCTCGAAGGCTTCCGGCATGAGCGTGTCCGCGAGGCTCGCCAGCACCGCCCCTCCCGCAAAGGCCATCGCGAACGCCAGCGACGTCTCGCCGACCCCCGAGAAAATCGAATAGCCGAAGACCACGGCTGCGGCCAGCAAGACCGCCGCGGCGCTCCACACACCTATCGCGAACTTGTCGGAGCGCCCTGCGGCCTTCATCGCGACCGCTCCCACTAGCGATTCGGGAAAGTTGCTGGCGAAAATCGCAACCAACAGCGCAAGCGTGCCTCCCCCACCCCCTTCGGCCGCCGCTTCGTCACTAACAAGGGAGACGCCCATGGCAAGGTTCTCCGGCACGCCGTCGAGTGTCACAGCGGCCAGAAGCGCGAACGCGACCGCGCCTGCGACGTTGCCCGATGCGGCATCTCGAATTTTCTCACTCTGCTCGGCCTCAGCTCCCGAGAGCTCCCCGGATATGCCATCGGGCGCGAGCACGTTGTCGGGGTCACCGGCCTGGCGTGCAACTCGACTATCGAGCCACGTGTTGACGACGACGAACGTTGCTCCGCCTGCCAACAGACCTGCCGCGGCCGGGAACAGCCCTCCTAGATGAACGGCCTCTGGAAACAGTTCGAAGGACAGGGCCGAGAGGAGCGTGCCGCTCGCGAACGCAAGAAGCACACCGGACACCTGCGTCGGTGCCTCCCACTTCGCACCAAGCACACCTCCCAACACGAGCGCGCTCGAGCCGAGGATGCCGAACAGCAACGCTTCTCCCATAGCTGCATCCTTCCATGCCGTCCCGATCTCAAATCCCCGGATGAGAAACAGGGGCACACGACTTGTTGCTCGCCGGCTGTTCCGGCGTCGGACCTCTCCTGGTAAAACATCTCAGGTCGGCAGGTGATGCAGAAGCGGCTTTGCCGGTGGAGACACCTTTGGGCGAGCTTCATCGCGCCCATCAGGGCTCAGCGGCCATCAGCGCATCTCGACCCTAGCGGGCCCTCTGCGACAGAAGCGCCAGGAGTGGCATTTCAAGTCACTGAGCAGAACCGTCGATTACGACCAGAATGGCGAACTCAGTCGGCGATACAAACGAAACTCTCGACTTCGAGAGGAGTCGCTTGTCTCGACGCGCCTGGATCGTGATCTTCGCCGCACTCCTGCTTGTGGGAATTGTTGTGTTGCGTTTCGTCGTCATTAGCCCCACCGAGTCGGTCCTGCTACTGTGCGTAGTCCCGATAGCGCTGATCGCCATGGAGTTTGGGACCGCTGGAGGACTTATTGCCTCGACTCTGTGTCTCGGGCTCGTTTTGCTGTACTCAATCATAACGGGAAATGGGCTCGGCTTCGTTGGCTACCTCTCTCGCGCAGGGTCTTTCTACTTTGTCGGTGCGCTCATAGGACACTTCATCGAGCAACGCCGAGCGCTGGAGGAACGCCACACGCGGTGGTTCGAGATGGCTCTCGACCTCTCCTGCACCGCGGGCTTCGATGGCTACTTCAAGTCAGTCAATCCTGCGTGGGAGAAGACTTTCGGCTATACGCCGGAGGAGATCATGTCTCGCCCGTTCGTCGAGTTCGTCCATCCCGATGACCGCGAGCACCGTGGGCGAATCGGCCCGACTTGCAGCCGAAGGCTCGGAAACAGTTGGCCTCGTGAATCGCTACCGTGCAAAGGATGGCTCGTACCGGTGGATCGAGTGGGCATCTGCGGTCGCTCCCGATGAGCAACTGATCTACGCATCCGCTCGCGGCATTACAGACCGCAAACAACTAGAGGAAGAACTCCTGCGCCTAGCCCAACACGACTCCCTGACGGGCCTCTACAACCGTCGTCGATTCGAGCAGAACTTCTCCTGCAGTTTGATCTCGCGCAGCGTCATGGTTCTGGCGGGGCTGTCTTGATGCTCGACTTGGACAACTTCAAGTTGATCAACGACACCTGCGGCCACGCCTCTGGAGATGAGGCTCTGCGGACTGTTGCAAGAGTCCTCCAGGAGATCCTCCGTGGTACGGATATCTCGGCTCGTTTCGGCGGAGACGAGTTCGCCGTCATATTGCCCGAAACCGACGCGGCCGGGGCCGAACTGGTCGCTGAAAAACTCGCGACCAACGTTCGGCAGAGAACCGCTAACGTGGAGAGCGAGGTCAACCCCACTGTGAGTATCGGAATTGCCCTCTTTGGGGCTCAGGCCCACCGGTCCAAGGAAGACGTCTCATGGCGGCCGATGGAGCGATGTATGAGGCCAAACGGGCCGGGGGAAACCGTTGCTCCGTACGGTCCACATCCCTCACTTCTCGATAAGAACAAGTCGCCGTGTCAAAGGACGGCGGCTCCGAGCCCAAGAATTAACCGGATCGAGAGCCACCTGGTAGAAATCCACCATGTCTGACCGCTCAGACGCCTATTCACTTCGGCCGGCCACTGCGAGGGACGCGCGGAGGTTGCCCAGCTGGTCGAAGCCTCGTATGATCACTACGTCGAGCGCATCGGTATCTTGCCCGGCCCCATGACCGAGGACTATGCCCAGGTCATTCGCGACCATCGCGTCACAATTGCAGAGAGGGACGGGCGCACGGTTGGAGTGCTCGTGCTGCGCGTTGCGGACGAAGGTTTCCTCATCGATAACGTCGCCGTTCACCCGTTCCACCGAGGGAGAGGGGGGTGGGACGCGACCTCATACAGTTCGCCGAAGGCGAGGCGCGTCGCGTGGGATTCGACTCCATCTATCTCTACACGCACGAGAGGAGTGGTCGGCCGCCAATCACGGGAGGAATGTCGGTGCTCTTCTAACCGGCCGAGTGGGCGATCGAGGGTCCATCTTCCGGATCAAGCCAGTCGCTAGTGTGTCTGCCTCAGGTTGCCCGGATCGTGACCTCGCCCAGTCAGACTGATCGCTCACCCCCATCGACTGGCTAACGGATGAAGCAGAAGTCAGGATCCAGATTCTCCACGAAGGGGCTCGACACCGCGTGCGCGTAGCAACGTCAGTAGACATAGAGGGTCGCGTCTAGGGCGATCTCCACGATCGCCGGCGGGATAGTCTCAAAACCATGGCTGCGCGACGGGGCCAGTTCACGCTCGAGATCAAGCGGGTTATTCCGGCCGGGGGTTCGGTCGTGCTTCGGGCTTTCCTCGATGCGGACAAGCTGGCCAAGTGGTGGGGGCCTGAGGGATTCACTGTCCCGAGCCTCGAATTCCACCCCCGCCTTGGAGACAGATACCGCATCGAAATGCAGCCGTCCAAGGGACACGCTTTCTATCTCACCGGGGAATTCCGCGAGGTTGATCCACCGGCGCGGCTCACGTTTACGTTCGTGTGGGAGGATCCAGCTCCCGACGACGTCGAGACCTTGGTCGAGCTGTCGTTTCAGGACCTCGGCGAGGTGACAGCGGTCCTCATGAAACAGGGTCCCTTCAAAACCGAGGCGCGCCGTGAGCTTCACCGCGACGGTTGGACCGACAGCTTCGACAAGCTCGAGCAGTTGCTCTCGCAACAATAGTCTGCCTGGTGCACTCCAGCCGGGGTATACGTTCGATTGAGGTTGGAGAACGGTCGACTTGAGGTTGAGCGCGGGCCGCTGGCCTCGTTCTCTTTTCTCCCAGATCGTTGATCTCCCGTCATGTGAAAAGAATCACATGAACCCCTGCGCTGCATTCTCCGTATTACCTCCATAGCCCCTTGAGATCGGGAGGTCTCTCATGCGCCGCACCCTTGCCCTCTTCGCCGTCGCGGCCCTGACGCTGGCCGGATGCGGGTCCGATGACGGTCCCAACACCACATCGCCGGGGTCCACCTCGCAAGAGGAGTCGAGCGGTCCCACGCTTGAGGTGACGAGCAGCGACCTCGGCGAAGTGCTCGTGGACCAGGAGGGCGTGACCCTCTACATGTTCGTCCCCGATCAGGAGCAAGACGGCACGCCAACCTGTTACGACGACTGTGCGCAGGCGTGGCCGGCGCTCGAGGGTGAGGCGAGCGCCGGTGAGGGCATTGACGAGTCGCTTCTCGGGACCGTCGAACGCAAGGACGGGACAGAGCAGGTCACCTACAACAACCTGCCGCTGTATTACTTCTCCGGCGACGAGAAAGCCGGAGATGTCAACGGCCAAGGACTCAGCGGCGTCTGGTGGGTCGTGGACGCGGCGGGAGCTCCTATAGAGGAGAAGATTGCGAGAGTCTCGGTCGCGACCACGGACCTTGGAGAGGTGCTCGTGGATCAGGACGGCATGACGCTCTACATGTTAGTCCCCGATCAGGAGCAAGACGGCACGCCGACCTGCTACGACGACTGCGTGGAAGCATGGCCGGCGTTCGAGGGGGGGTCGGGCGCTCTCCCAGGTGAAGGTGCCGACGAGTCGCTGCTCGGGACCGTCAAACGCAAGGACGGGACCCAGCAGGTCACCTACAACAACTTGCCGCTGTACCATTTCTCCGGCGACAAGAGCGCGGGTGACATCAATGGTCAGGGACTCAGCGAAGTCTGGTGGGTCGTGGACCCGGCCGGCGAACCCGTCATGAAGAGCGGAAAATAGGTGGCCTCGGCAGTCATTCACCTTTAGCGTCTGGCACATGAGGCGGTTACCCGATGAATCGCTGCTGGCGGGGTTCGCATCCAGAGACCCCGATGTAACCGCGGCTTTCGTGCGCCGCTTCCAGGGGCGTGTCTTCGGGTTGGCGCTGACCATTTTGAAAGAACCTGCGATTGCTGAGGAGATTGCTCAGGAGACCTTCGTGCGGGCTTGGGAGCATGCGGGGGTCTTCGATCCTCGCCGAGGTCACGTCGACACGTGGCTGCTCACCATCGCTCGTAACTTGGCCATCGACGCCCTGCGCGTGCGCGGGCGCGACATGAATGTGCTCGAAGACACCACGCTGCTGTACTTGAGCGGGGCCGAGCCGGACACCGAACGCGATGGCATGCTTGCGGTGGAGGTTGGCCGACTGCGCCGGGCGATCCTGGAACTCCCCGAAGAGCAGCGCCGGGTGCTGGTGCTGGCCGCCTTCCAAGGAAGGACCGGTAGGGAGATAAGCGAGAGGGAGGGCATTCCGCTGGGAACCGCCAAGACCCGATTGCGAGCGGCGATGCTGCGGTTGCGGACGGAGCTCGGGGTGACCCATGAGTAGCCCCAGGTGTGCAGACGTCGAGCTGCTGCTCCCGGAGCTGGCCCTCGGCACCCTCACCGGTGAGGACCGGGCGCGCGCCCTCGATCACCTGGGTAGCTGTCCTCACTGCAGCGACGAGCTTCGGAAGCTCAACGAGCTGGGCGACCAGCTGCTGCTGCTGGCACCCAGTGCCGAGCCGCCCGTTGGGTTCGAATCGCTCGTCGTGAAGCGTCTTGGAGTGGGCAGCCGGAAGGGGAGACTGCGCAAAGGGATTCTGATCGCGGCGGCAGGTTTCCTCTGTATCGCGCTACTGAGCGCGTCGGTGACGTATTTCGTGGGAAGAGGAGATCGTGAGCTGGCAGACAGCTATCGAGAGGCGCTAAGGGTCGCCAACGGCGAGTACGTTGCAGCCCGCCCGCTCACCGACAAGGGCGGGGAGGACGCCGGGTACATCTTCGGCTATCAGGGATCCCCGTCGTGGATCTTCTGCATGATCTCACCCGGGCTACCCACGGCGACCTACGACGTCGAAGTGTCGTCGAAGGACGGGCGAACCTGGGAGCTTGGTGAGATCTACGTGCACGCGAATGAGACCACATGGGGACGATCGCTACCGATCCCGCTGCACGAAGTCAAAGAGATCACGCTCGTGGCCCAATCCGGAGATGAAACGCTGGTCGCGAAGTGGTCGGACGGCGAATGAGGCGCAGGGCGCCCTCAACTTTGACCGCCGATCAGTAGTCAAGCTCATTCCCCCCGCGTGCTCTGTCCGACCTCCTGCAGGACGAAGCCGTTGCCGTCGGGGTCCTTGAAGTCGGCGAACGAGCCGTAGTCGGCGCGCTCTGGATCCGGGCCTGTGACCCACTCACGGGACTCGAGATGCCGGACTTCCTCCACCTCCACTCCACGCTCGACCAGCTCTGCGCGCGCGGCGATTATGTCTGAGACGATCAAGAAGAGGCCCTGGACGGAGCCCGGCGTCGCTTCCGTGATTCCCTTCCCGATCCCTATCGAGCAGGACGAACCCGGCGGAGTCAGTTGAACGACTCGGAAATCATCCCCGAAGCTCATGTCGACGTCTAGGTTGAAGCCGGCGTTGTCGACGTAGAAGCTCTTGGCGCGGTCCACGTCGGTTACCGGAATCACTACAAGTTCTAGCTTCAGGTCCACTGCATCCTCCTCCGTTTCGTCGATTGTGTCGGGGCCACCTAATCACAGCCCACTACTCACGCTTGTAATCGTGCCGTGATGCCCGCGGCCCGGTCGGTGGCAAACGCGACCCGTGGACCTCTGCCCACAAGAACTTGTGGGTAAACGCGGACCGTGGACATCTGCCACCGCGCCAACGATGAAAGATCCGCGGGCCTACGGCAATGGCGATAGCATGGCCCTCCGGTGGAGGGCGAGCTCATGGCGATGGAGATGAGGCAGCAGCCTGAGGTGCTGTCCGGGTTGGTCGCCCGGCGGCCCGCACTTCTCCAGGAGCTGCGGGCGGGAATCCCGAGCAAGATACCCGGGATCATCCTCGTCGCCCGCGGGTCGTCGGACCACGCTGCGATCTTCGGCCGCTACATTCTCGAGCTCGCTACCGGCCTGCCGGTAGCACTCGCGGCCCCCAGCCTCCACACGCTGTACGACACCAGCCCCCGCTGCGAGGGCTTCCTCGCCGTCGGTGTGAGCCAGTCGGGCCGCACTCCCGAAATCGTGACCGTGCTCGAACGCCTCGTCGCCGGTGGTGCTCACGCAGTGGTGGTGACGAACGAGCCAGACAGCCCGCTGGGCCGTGCCGCTTCAGTCATGATCGCGCTCGGCGCCGGGGAGGAGCGGGCGGTGCCCGCAACCAAGACCTTCACCGCACAGCTCACGGCATTCGCATTCATCGCCGAGGCCTTGGGGACAGTCCCTTGGAGCAACAAGGATTGGAACACTCTCTCCAATGTCGCCCGGCAAATACTGGACGACCCTGAACCGGCCGCGGCGGTCGCCAAGGACATCGGTGGCTCAGTCGGCCTGCTCACCGTCGGGCGAGGTTTCATGTTCCCCATCGCGCTGGAGGCTGCGCTCAAGCTCAAAGAGACGACCTCTGTTCTCGCCGAGGGCTACTCCGCCGCCGATCTTCGCCACGGGCCTTTTGCGGTGGTGCAAAGGGACTTCCCCGTGCTTTCCATCTCGGTCGCAGGTCGTGCGGG
>JALZJN010000156.1 GCA_030859735.1 Actinomycetota bacterium | reverse complement strand
GGCCTAACGACCACAGGACCGCGTGCTTCCTCTACGACTCGGCCGACGATATCGGGGTGCCGCCGGACCTGATGCCGCAGTGGGAGAAGAGTGAGGAGAGATGACATTCACCGCTCTGCAACCACGTGAGGCTAACGTCAGTCCTAGCGATTACGTCCTCTCGGTTCGCGACTTGCGCCGCTACTTCCCCATCAGGGAGGGAGTCCTCCAGAGGGTGACCGGCCACGTGAGAGCAGTCGACGGCGTGAGCTTTGACATCCGACGCGGGGAGACGGTTGGACTGGTCGGCGAGAGTGGATGCGGGAAGACCACCCTTGGTCGCTGCATCAGCGGGTTGTTGCCCCCCACCGAAGGTGGAGTGTACTTCGGTCTCGAGGCGGAAGCACATGACAGGCTCGACGAGCTGCTGCAGCTCCCGGCGCAGTTTCGGACGCCCGATCAGGAACGGGAGCTTAAGGAGCTCACCAGCCGGCACCGCATAGACGCCATGCCAAGGGAGCACTGGCGTGAATACAGGCGCAACTGCCAGGTGGTGTTCCAGGACGCCTTTTCTTCCCTAAATCCTCGTCAACTGGTCAAGGACATCGTGGGCCGGCCTTTGAAGATCTACAGGGAAGCATTTGGAAGCGAGCTAAACAAGCGCGCCGTGGAGCTTCTCGAAAGCGTTGGGTTGGGTGAGCAGCATCTCTACCGCTACCCCCACCAGTTCTCGGGAGGCCAGCGGCAGCGGATCTCGATCGCACGTGCTCTTGCGCTCGAACCCGATTTCATCGTTCTCGACGAGCCGACGAGCGCCTTGGACGTCTCAGTTCAGGCGCAGATATTGAACCTTCTGCACCGACTGCAGAAAGAGCATGGGCTCACATATCTGTTCATCACCCACGACCTCAATGTCGTGCGTCACATGAGCGATCGCATTGTGGTTATGTACCTCGGTCAGGTCTGCGAGACGGGTCCGTCTCAGGAGGTCTTCAACGACCCCCGCCATCCGTACACCGAGGCTCTCATCGCCGCAGACCCAACCGAAACCTCGGAGGAGCGCGCCGGCTTCCGACTTATGGGTCCGATTCCAGATCCCGCCCAGCCGCCGCAGGGCTGTCGGTTCCACACACGCTGTCCCGTGGCGACTAGATTCTGCGGGTGGGACGTCGACGACGTCGTGCGTCAACTCGAGAACAGCGGGGTTTCGCTGGAGGGGTTGGGCGAGGTTGAACGCCACTCCGGCTTCTCCGCCGATCTGCTATTCGACACCCCAGAGCAAGCTGCTGCCCTGGTCTCGCAACTGAAGTCAAGTTCGGTGCCGGGAGTGATGCGCGACGCTCTGGCGGAGCTACAACGCGACGACGTGAAGGTTTCCGTGAGGTTCGATCCGGTAGACGAAGTACGGCTGGAACAGGTCGCCCCCGACCATGACACCGCCTGTGTTCTCCACACGAACCAGTATCCGCAGTTGCAAGATCCGGCCTAAATTGGCGTTCTGGATGCCGGAGCCGCCCCCATCTCAGGAGCCGCCGCAGATCAACGATCTCTACGTCGACGACTCGGGGCTGATCTTCACCACCGACCGCATCTCGGGGGGTCTCTACGTGCTCGAAGCTTCGGACGAGCTGGCCGAGATCATGGAGGAGGCGCGCCTGCCATGACCTCCACCATGGACCTCCACTGCCACTTCATCCCTCCCCGCTTGATCGAGCTCATCGAAAGAGAGGGGGCGGCCCACTCCATCTCAGCTACCGATAGCGGAAAGGTTTCGTTCGCCGGCAGGGACGCAACGCAGGCCTTTCCCGCGGGCATGCTCGACCTCGACGACCGGCTCGGGTGGATGGACGCCCAGGACGTGGATATTCAGGTGCTATCGGCGTGGATGGACTTCTCCGCTTATGTGCTGGATGAGGACGACGGGGCGTGGCTGGCGCGCGCGCTCAACGAGCTCACGGCCGAGGCGATAGCAGGACGATCGGACCGTTTCAGGGCGATGGCGGCTGTGCCCCTGCAAGCGCCGGAGGCGGCAGCCTCAGAGCTCCGGCACGCGGTTTCCGTGCTCGGCATGGTGGCGGTGGAGATCGCCACCTCGGCCGCAGACTTGGAGCTCGACGACCCCTCGCTGGAGCCGTTCTGGGACGCGGCCGAGGAGCTCGATGCTCTCGTGCTGGTGCATCCGTACGCGTCGATCGGCTCCGAACGACTGCAGCGTTACTTCTTGACGAACATCGTGGGTAACCCCGCCGAAGAGACCGTCGCGGCCGCCCATCTCATCTACGGAGGTGTGCTCGAAAGGCACCCCCGGCTCAAGGTTTGCCTCACGCATGGTGGCGGCTTTCTCCCCTATCAGATAGGCCGCCAGGATCGAGGTTTCCAGTCCAAGCCCGGGCTCACCGCCACTCACCTGGGATCTCCACCATCTTCGTTCCTAGAGCGCTTCTACTACGACACCGTCGTCCACTCGGGCCAGGCGCTTCGCTTTCTCATCGAACGGGTGGGGACCGAGCGAGTAGTGCTCGGCAGCGACTACCCCTTCCCGATGGGCGATCCCGAACCGGTGGCCACGGTGCGACAAGCCGGCCTCGATGCCGAAACCGTCGAGGCCATCCTCTCGTTCAACGGAGCAGCCGCCCTGGGGGAACTCTATTCACGAGAAGGGGTTTCGAGTGAAAGGTGAGTCATGATTGTCATGCGTTGCCATGAGTAAGGTCCGTCTTGAGCTGCGGGGTCCTGGGGGTCACCCTGCAATCGTTTGCAGCAACTCCGTGCGCGCTCCAGCGCAGGAAATAGGGTGAGTCGAGTGAGCGACCTACAATCGCACAACCTGGAATCGCACAAGCTGGGCTGGATCGGTACCGGGCGGATGGGCTTCAATCTCGCCGCGCGGCTGATCGATGCCGGTTGCGATGTGGCGATCTACAACCGCACCCGCTCCAAGGCCGAGCCTCTCGCTCGCAGAGGCGGCAAGCTGGTCGAGTCTCCGCGCGAGCTTGCCGATCGCGACATCGTCTTCTCGATGGTGGCCGGCGACGACGACTTCCGGGCGGTGACTACGGGGGAAGAGGGCGTGCTGGTGCAAGAGGGGGCCGCGCCACAGATCCTCATCGATTCCACGACGATCTCTGCAGGCGTTTCGGCGGAGGTGCGGTCGGCAGCCGAGGCCGTGGGCACCAGATTGTTGGCCGCCCCCGTTAGCGGCAATCCCAACGTCGTGCGGGCGGGCAAGCTGACCCTGGTCGTGTCGGGGCCCGTGGAGGCGTGGGAAGTGGCCCAGCCCTACCTTCAGGTTCTGGGGGCCGGCGCGACCTACGTGGGCGAGGGCGACGCGGCCAGATTGGCCAAGATCTGTCACAACCTGATGCTGGGAGTGGTGGCACAGTCCATGGCCGAGATCACCGTGCTCGCAGAAAAGGGCGGCCTGAAGCGGGCGGCTTTTCTTGAGTTCCTCAACAACAGCGTGATGGGCTCCTCCTTCACTCGCTACAAGACGCCGGCGTTCGTTAACCTCGACTATCACGCGACCTTCACCCCCGTGCTACTGCGCAAGGACTTCGACCTGGGACTGAAGGCGGCGCGCGAGCTCGATGTTCCGATGCCGGTGTCGGCTCTGGTACACGAGATCGTGCAGACGATGATCGGGCACGGTTGGGTGGACGACGACTTCGCGAGGCTGCTCGAGCTTCAGGCGCGCGCCTCGGGCCTCGAGCTTCACTCAGAGGGGGCCGAGGTTTCCGACGGCCTGGAGCCAGAAGGATGAGCATCGTCGAGCATCCTTGGACAACAGAGGTCGACATCGACGAATCCGTGCGACTCGAGCTGTATCGAAAGCTCATGGCCTGCCGCAAGTTCGAGCAGCGCGCTTACGACCTCTTTCTCGAGAACTATGTCAAGGGCACGAGCCATCTCGCGCTGGGACAGGAAGCGGTGGCCGCGGGCTTCGGACAAGCCATGCGCGCCGACGACTTCACTTTCTGCACCTACCGTGGCCATGCCCATACCTTGGTTCGAGGGGCGTCGATGACCGGGCTCATGGCCGAGCTGCTCGGGCGTTCGAACGGTGTCCTGCAGGGCAAGGGGGGCTCGATGCACCTCACCTCCATCGAGCACTACGCCATGGGCTCCTATGCGATTGTGGGCGCCCACCTTCCGATTGCGGCCGGAGCCGCATGGGCGGCCCAGGAACGCGGTTCCGAACAGGTGTCGGTTTGCTTCTTCGGCGACGGGGCGACGAACATCGGGGCCTTTCACGAGGCGCTCAATCTCGCTGCGGTGTGGAAGCTCCCGGTCGTCTTCGTGTGCGAGAACAACCTCTACATGGAGTACACGCCGATCTCGTTGGTTACTGCGGTGGACGATCCCGCGGCCGGCCGGGCATCGGCCTACGGGCTCGAGGCGCTCGTCTGCGACGGCAACGATGTCGACGAGGTCTACCGGATCGCCACGACCTACATCGAACGTGCGCGCGCCGGAGGCGGACCTGCCCTCATCGAGGCCAAGACTTATCGCAAGGGCGGGCACTCGCGCGCCGATCCAGGAAAGTACAGACCCGAGGAGGAGGTTCAGATGTGGTTGGGCCGCGATCCCATCGTGCTCTATCGCGCCCGCCTCATCGACGCGGGAATCGAGGAGAAAGTGCTCGACGACATCGACGCCGAGCTCAAGGCCGAATTGGACCAAGCGACCCAGGAGGCCAAGGACGGCGCCATCCCGACCGAGGAGCTCATCTACAGCGACGTGTGGGCGGACGGGGGATCCGAGTGGCGGAGCTGACCTATCGCCAGGCGGTCACCGAGGGGCTTGCGCAAGAGCTCGAACGCGACGACCTCGTCTACTTCATCGGCGAGGACGTGGCTGCGGCGGGTGGCGTGTTCAAGACCACCGGAGGCCTGCAAGAGCGCTTCGGGCCACGGCGCGTGCGAGACACACCGATCAGCGAGGAGGCCATCGTCGGCGCCGCCATGGGAGCGGCCATGGCGGGCTTGCGTCCGGTTGCCGAGATCATGTTCTCCGACTTCTTCGCCACCTGCTGGGACATCGTCGCCAATCAGATCGCCAAGACCCGCTACATGACCGGTGGGCAGGTGACACTGCCGCTCGTGATTCGCAGCGCCAACGGAGGCGGTTTTCGCTTCGGAGCACAGCACAGCCAAAGCGTCGAGAACTGGGCGATGGCGATCCCCGGCCTCAAGGTGGTCGCGCCCTCCACTCCGGCCGACGTCAAGGGGCTGCTTGCGGCCTCGATCCGCGACGACGACCCGGTCGTCTTCTTGGAAGCGAAGTCTCTCTACGCCCACAAGGGGGAGGTGCCGGACGGCGAGCATGTCGAGCCGCTCGGCAAGGCCGCGGTGCACGGTGACGGCAGCGACGTCGTCCTGGTGGCTCTGGCGGCCATGGTGCCGAAGGCGCTCGAGGCGGCCGAGCAACTGCGACACGAGCACGGCATCGGTGTCAGAGTGGTCGACTTGCGCACGCTGGTGCCTCTGGATGTGACGGCCCTGCTCGAGGCGGTGCAGGCCACGGGCCGTGTGTTTACGGTCGAGGAGAACCCCCGGCTGTGCGGATGGGGGGCCGAGATCGCCTCTCTGATAAGCGAGGAAGCGTTCTGGGACCTCGACGGCCCCATCGTCCGGATTACCTCACCTCACGTCCCGCTGCCGGCCGCAGAGTCGCTGGAGGACGCCACGATTCCCTCGGTGGCTCGCATCGTGGAGACGGTGGTCCGGGAGCAGTAGCGAAATCCATTGCCGAGTGGTGGTGAGATGAGCATATAGAGCATCTGAGCACCACTCGGCGAAAGCCCAGGGCCTTAGTCCGGCCGAGCGCGCAACTCGGCCGCCGCCTGTTTGACCGCGGCGACGATATTCGCGTAGCCGGTGCAGCGGCACAGGTTCGAAGACAACATATCGACGAGTTCTGCGTCACTCATGTTCTCTTCCAGCGCCAGGGCTCCGGCTGCCAGCATTATGAAGCCCGGCGTGCAGAAGCCGCATTGGAGGCCGAAGTTCTCGACAAAAGCGCGCTGCAGCGGATGTAGGACGCCTCCATCTGCGAGTCCTTCGATCGTGGTCACCTCGGAATCCCTGCACTGCACGGCGAACAGCAGGCACGAGCGCACCGGCGCACCATCGAGCAACACGGTGCAGGAACCGCAGACACCGTGCTCACAACCGAGATGCGTTCCATGAAGGCCGAGCTTGTCTCGTAGTGCATCGGCCAGGGTCGTGCGGGGCTCGACAGTCACGGTTCTGCCGGCTCCGTTTACTCGCAGCACTACTTCGAGAGAAGACACGTTCAAGCTGCGGTCGGAGAGGCCTGGTCGAGCGCTCTCTGCACGAGTACCTCCACCAGATGCCGCCTGTAGTCGGCCGATGCGGTGGCATCGGAGAGTGGGTCCACTCCCTCGGCCGCAATGCGTGCCGCGTGGGCGAACACCTCCGGCCCGGGGTGACTGCCGAGGAGATCCGTCTCGGCATCTGTGAAGCGCACCGGACGGCCCTCGACTCCGGCCGCCGCGAGCCGAGCGTCGCTCACCGTTCCATCGGTCACCATCACCACCGCTATCACCGCCACCGTGGCGAAGTCTCCGGCCGTGCGGCTTTGCTCGAGAACCGTGGTGCCCGCATCTTTCAGCAGAGGCAGGTGCACCTCGGTGATGATCTCGTCCTCTCGAAGGGCGGTGGTGAAGGGGCCCTCGAAGAAGTCGGCGGCCGCGATCACCCGGCCCCCTGCCGCGCTGCGGGTCACGATTGAGGCGTCTAATGCAAGAGCCAGCATCGGCCACTCTGCGGCCGGGTCGGCGTGAGCAAAGCTGCCGGCGAACGTGCCCCGCACCCTGATCGGGAGGTGACCCACGAACCGGGCGGTGTCGGCCAGCAGCTTCCCGAGGGCGCCGGGTACGGCCCCCGTCTCCAGCGTCCGGTGCCGAGCGAGCATCCCCACGACGAGCTCGCCTCCGTCGATAGCTAGGCGGTCCTGTTCGGCGATGCCGTTGAGGTCCACGATCGCATCAGGAGTGGCGAGGCGAAAGCTCATGGCGGGCACCAGGCTTTGGCCGCCGGCGAGAACCTTCACGTCGCCGCCGCGCCCGAGCAGCTCGAGCGCTTCCTCGATGTCTGAAGGGGTGAAGTACTCGAAGGGCGCAGGCTTCATGGCGCCGATATCCTATAGTTCTGCAAACGTTTGCGGCCGGATGGGCCCGAGGGGGGCAACCATGGCACCCAGGAGCTACATCGGCGTCTCGCCCCAGCGCTCGGAAGACGACGGGCTCGTTCGAGGCGCCCACCCCTATGTGGCCGATCTTCGCATTCCCGAATGCCTGGAGGCCTGTTTCGTCCGTTCCTTCGCCGCCCACGGCGAGCTTCGAGCGGTGGATGTCTCGGACAGCCTCGCCCTGGAGGGGGTGGTTGCCGCGTTCTCCGCGGCGGAGCTGCCCGATCTCCCCCCGGTCCCTTCGCGCGGGGCAGCCTCGCCCGGGTTGCAGAGACCCTCGTTGGCGCGCGAGCGGGTGCGCTTTGCGGGTGAGCCGGTTGCGGTGGTCATAGGTCGAGATCGCTACGCGGCCGAAGACGGGGCCGAGCGCGTGATTCAAGAGGTCGATCTCATCGACGCCGCAGTCGGCGTCGATGCTGCGCTGTCCTCGAGCGCCCCCCTGCTGTTCGAGGGCGTGGACAACGTCGTCTCTGAACGAGAGTACGGAGCATCGGTCGAGGATGTCATGGACAGTGCCGCAGTCGTGGTCGAGGGCCGCTTCTACAACCAGCGCCTCGCTCCGACCTCGATCGAGGCGCGCGCCGTGCTGGCGCAATGGGATCACGACCGGCTGACTGTGTGGGCCTCGCACCAGGCCCCCCACCGGCTGCGAGCTGAGCTCGCCGCGGCCTTTGAGCTCGACGAGGACGCGATCCGAGTGCGCGTCCCCAAGGTCGGCGGTGCCTTCGGTGCCAAGAGCCAGACCTTTGCCGAATACATCGTGGTCGCTCACATAGCTCGCAAGCTGGGCCGGCCGGTGCGCTGGATCGAGGATCGCCGAGAGGCGCTGCAGAGCGCCACTCACGGGCGGGGACAGTCGCAGTTGCTGCGTCTGGCCGCAGATCACGATGGCAAGCTCGTGGCGCTCGAGGCATTCATCGACGCCGACGTCGGCGCCTATCCGGCGACCGGCGCGCTCGTACCCGCGATGACGGCCTGGGTGCTGTCGGGACCTTACCGAATCGAGAGGCTCTACGCCCGCGTCCGGTGTGTCGTCACGAATGCAGCTCCCACTGCCTCCTACCGGGGCGCAGGCCGTCCCGAGGCCGCGTTCGCACTGGAGCGCCTCATCGACAAGCTCGCACGCAGGCTGGGCTCGGATCCCGTCGCGTTGCGGGCATCAAACTTCGTGTCGCCCTCCGAGTTTCCCTACAGCTCTCCCACGGGAGCCGTGTACGACTCCGGCGACCACGCCGCCGCGCTGCGTTCTGCGCTCGAGCTCGCCGGCTACGAAGAGGCTCGAAAGGAGCAACAGCGGCGGCGCTCGAATGGCGACGACCGGCTTCTCGGAGTCGGGATCGCCAGCTACCTGGAGCGTTCGGGTGGGCGATCCGGCACCAGCGAGTATGGAGCGGTCGAAGTCGCGGCCCATGGAGTCATCGTCGCTTGCTCGGGCGCGACTCCTCAGGGACAGGGGCACGAGACCGCCTTCGCTCAAGTCGTCGCGACGGTGTTTGACGTCGAGTTAGATCGCGTTCAAGTGATTCAGGGAGATACCGACGCTGTGCCTCGGGGGACGGGGACGTTCGGCTCGCGCAGCATGCAGGTGGGGGGGTCGGCTCTTTATCAGGCCGCCTCAGAGGTTCTCGAGGAGGCCAGGCGTCGCGCGGGAGAGTTCCTGGAGGTCGCCGACGAGGATCTCTCTTACGGGGACGGCCGCTTCACGATAGCGGGAACGGATCGCTCCGTCGCGATCGAGGCCTTGGGGTCTCCGGCGCCGCTCGAGTCTTCCATCGAGCTGTCGCCGCCCCAGGCCTTTCCCTTCGGTACCCATGTCGCGATCGTGGAAGTGGACCGCGCCACGGGGCAGGTGGAGGTACTGAGGCTGGTCGCGGTGGACGACTGCGGCGTGGTCGTGAACCCGGCCATCGTCGCCGGTCAGACGTTGGGCTCGATCACTCAGGGCCTCGGGCAGGCTCTCTACGAGGAGCTCTCCTACGACGCCGGCGGGCAGCCGCTGTTCTCCTCCCTGCTCGACTATTCGGTTCCCACCGCCTCGGAGATGCCGCCGGTGAATATGGGGGAGAGCGTGACCCCCAACCCAAATGTGGAGCTGGGTGTCAAGGGGGCCGGGGAGGCGGGGTGCATCGGAGCCCCTCCGGCTGTGGTCAACGCAGTCGTAGATGCGCTGGAGGGTATCGATGAGGGCCTCGACATGCCCCTCACACCGGAGAAGGTGTGGCGGGCCCTTCACTCCTCCGCCCGCTAGGCCGCCGCAGCCGCGCTAGGCGGATCGCGCCCGGCGTCCGACCTCTTCGATCAGGTCTGCCGCCACCACCTTGCCGTCCCGGCCTCGGATCGTCTGTCCGTTGACCTCCATGCGCTCCCGCAAACCTTCATCTGCCAGCAGCGCGTCGAGTGCCCCGCGCAGCTCTGAGTCCTCGAAGCGATAGGTGTCGAGCCGCGCGCCGAAGCCCAGCTCTTGCACTCTCTGCGCGTTGTCGTATTGGTCCCAGAACAGTGGCAGAACGATCATCGGCTTTCCGAAGTGCAGGCTTTCCGTCGTGGTGTTGTTGCCGCCGTGGGTTATCACGAGGTCACACTCGGGAATAATGCTCGTCTGCGGCAGTCGAGCTTCGCCCCACATGTTGTCGGCGAGCTCATACTCGCCGGCTCGCGGCCCCCTGGAGACGATGTAGCGATGCGGGGTTGCGGCCAGCACTTCGACCAACCGCTTCATGAGGTCTACGTCGGCGGACCCGAGTGATCCCAACGACAGGTACACCAAGCCGCCGTCGCCCGAGGACAACGAGGATGGCACGGTGAAGGGCTCCTCGGTCTCCCTGACCGAAGAGTCGAGCCGCTTCCACGTCTGACTCAGAGGGCGGGAACGAGGGTAGTCGGCGACCTCCGGATAGACGTAGAGGTTCAAGTACCGTGACTCGTGAATGAACTCCAGGTCCGGCAGGGCCGGCGCTCCCTGCTCGATCACCCACTGGTTCGTCTGCTCCCAAAACTCCCGATGAGTGCGTTCGTTCTGTGCTCTGAACTCGTCCCACAGACCGGGATCTTCGGAGGCGTAGCCACTGAACTTCGGCGGGAGCACGGGATCTGCCATCTCGAGGGGGTTGCAGCTCATGATCCTCACCCACGGCGCTCCATGGGTGAGCAGAGCGGGGAAACAGCTGACGTTGTCCTCGACAATGACATCGGGCCGGACCTCGACAAGGATCTCCCTCAGCCGCGGCTCGCAGTACTTGGCTCCCTCGATGAGCGACTCCCACACCGGTTTGATGAAGGATCCGAGCTGATCGATCGTCGGTTTCCTGAACTCGGGAGCGGTCTCGATGATGAAGTCGGTCCAGAACTGCCCGGCGTCCTGCTCGTCGGAGGCCGGAGGAGCGAGATCGACGAGGTTCTCCTCGAATCCGAGCGGCTCCAGGGCGCCCGCCCACGACGCTTCGGCCGCGAACACGACCCGGTGCCCCCGGCGCTCCAGGACCTTGCCGATGCCGACGCAGTTGTTGGTCGGCCCGTAGGCGCTCTCGGGCATGAAAACGACGGTCATGCGATCCTCAGCCACGGCCCCTCTCCACTCCATCGCTCCCTGCAAAAGCGCTTGCGCACCTCACCTGCGCCCTTATATCATGCAGCTCTCGGTTGCTACCGAGTGATCTCGACTGGGAGGTGGGCAATGCGACGGCAGAGGTTCTCCGGTTTCGTCGCGGCCGCCACAACGGCGGCCCTGATGTTGGCGGCCTGCGGAGGCTCGGGAGGTGCCGACGGGGGTTCCGAAGGCTCCGATCAGGGCACAGCGGGCGGCTCGAGCGGCTCTGGAGATCAGGAGCTGGGCGGAAAGTTAGTGGTCTCGAACTGGGACGCCTACATGCCCAAGAACCTCATTCCGAGCTTTGAGAAGAAGACCGGCGTCGATGTCGAGGTGGCCGTCCACACCACCAACGAGGACATCATGGGCAAGATCCAGGCGCAGAACGGCAGCGGGTTCGACCTCGTGTTTGTTTCCGGCCAGTTTGTCGAGCCGTTGGTGCAGCAGGGTTGGGCTGCGGAGGTCGATCAGTCCCAGATCCCCAACCTCGACAACCTCTATCCCGAGGCATCGGAGCTTGGCTACGACCCGGGCAACACTCATTCCGTCCCCTACACATGGGGCACCACCGGACTGTGCTATCGAACCGACCTCGTCGGGGACGAGCCCACCAGCTGGGACGTCTTCCACGACCCGCCCGCCGAGCTCGACGGCAAGATGACGATGTTGGGGACGGACCGCTGGTTGCTACAGCCTGCCCTTCTCGCCGAGGGTGCGTCGATCAACTCCACCGATCCGCAGGTGATCGAGGATGCGGCAAGCTGGACGGTCGAGGCCAAGCAGAATTTACTCGGCTTCGACGACACCACGTTCTACTCCAAGCTTGTCTCGGGTGAGGCTGCCCTGGTGCAGGCATGGGATGGCTGGTGCAACTACGGAATCGCCGAGGACAAGAACATCGAGTTCGTTATCCCGCAAGAGGGCAGTGACGTGTGGACCGACACAATGGTCATCCTCGAGTCGAGCCAGAACAAGGACGCCGCCCACGCCTTCATCGATCATGTCCTCGCACCCAAGAACGGCAAGGCGGTCGCCGAGCTCGTGCTCTACAAGGTGCCAAACAAGCCCGCCATGGAGAAACTCGACGGCAAGCTCGTGGAGCAGTACCCGAACCTCGGCATCGAGCCTGCCGAGCTGCTGCAGCAAGAGCCCGTCACGGAGATCGGCGGCGATGGCCTCCAGTTGTGGAGCGACGCGGTCGCTCAGGTAAAGGGCGGCTGACCCGAAGCTTCCATGAGCTTTCTCAAGAGGTTCATTCCCCGGGCCGCATTGGTCGGTCCGGGGATGAGCTATTGGATCGTTTTCTTCCTCGCCCCCATCGGGCTGCTGCTTGCTTACAGCTTTCTCGAGCGGGGCCCCTTCGGTGGCGTGATTGGCAAATTCACCTGGGGAAACTACCCGCGTCTCTTCGATCCGCTCTACCTCAAGGTTCTGCTTACGTCGGTGCGGATTGCCTTAGTGGCCACTTCCGTCGCCTTGGTGCTGGGGTATCCGGCCGCCTACTTCATCGCCAACGCTTCGCCCCGGTGGCGAGTGCCGTTGCTATTTCTCGTCATTCTTCCGTTCTGGACCAGTTTTCTGATCCGCACCTATGCGTGGATGGTCCTATTGGCCCCGGTCGGACTGATCAACAAGGCGCTGATCGGCATCGGGCTTATCGACGAGCCGTTGCCCTTACTCTATAACGAGCTGGCGATCGTCATCGGACTTGTCTACGCCTACATTCCCCTGATGATCCTGCCGCTGTTCGCCTCGTTGGAGCGACTCGGCGGCGAGTTGAGGGAGGCGTCGGCCGACCTCTTCTCGTCGCCCTTTGATACGTTTCGCACGGTCACTCTTCCCCTCACCCTGCCCGGCATCGTCGCGGGCTGCATCTTCGTCTTCGTCCCCAGTCTCGGCAACTTCATCATCCCCGATCTCCTCGGCGGCGGGCGTAAGGTCATGATCGGAAACCTTATCCAGCAGCAGTTCCTTCAAGCGCGCGACTGGCCCTTCGGCGCGGTGCTGGCGATCGCCGTGGTGGTATTGATGTTGATTCTGCTGGGTGTACAAGCGCAGGTGCTGAGGCGCGAGCAGGCAACCGAGTCGTGAAGGCGCCCCACGGGTATCTGCGTGTTCACATGGGACTGTTACTGCTGTTTCTCTATGCCCCCATCGCGGTGCTGCTGGTCTTGTCTTTCAACGCCTCCCGGTTACCGTCGGTCTGGGGAGGCTTTTCGCTGGTCTGGTATCGCTCCTTAGCGAATAACGAGGTCATCCTGCAGGCCGTGCGGAACACGCTTGTGGTGGCCGTGGCAGTGACGCTTCTCTCGACCGTTCTGGGCACGCTGCTGGCTGTGGGACTGCAGCGCACCGTTCGCAGTAGGACACTCGATGCGGTCCTCTTCCTGCCTGCCGTCATCCCCGATATCGTGCTTGCCATCGGACTGTTGTCCTTCTTCAACCTGCTGCGCTTCTCGCTCGGGCTGCAGACCATCATCCTCGCGCACACGGTTTTCGACATGATATTTGTAGCCGCAATAGTGAGGACGCGGCTCGGCTACTTTGACCGGCGCATCGAGGAAGCCTCTCTCGATCTCTACGCGGGGCCGGTGCAGACTTTCCTGCGAGTGACTCTTCCTGCCATCCTCCCGGGAGTGATCGCCGGGGCTCTCGTGGCTTTCACTCTTTCGGTCGACGAGTTTGTCATCGCATTCTTCAACTCAGGGCCGACTTCGATCACCTTTCCGATTCGTGTCTACTCCCTTATTCGTTTCGGCATCACTCCGGAGATCAACGCGGTCGCGGCCATCGTTCTGGCTTTCAGCCTGCTCGTGGTGTTCGCCGCGCTGCGGCTCACTCGCCCGCAAGGGAAGAGCCGCGTCGGGTTGGGCCCCATCGCCTAATGACCCGGGACACGGCGCGTCATGTTCGCATCGAGGATGTCGCCCGCGCTGCGGGAGTGTCGATAACTACCGTGTCGCATGCGCTGTCCGGCAAGGGCCGCCTTCCCGCCGCTCGCAGGGAACAGGTTCGAGCGGTCGCCCGCGGGCTGGGTTACTCGCCCAACCCGGCCGCCAAAAGCCTCGCCAGCGGAAAGACCGGGCTTGTTGCTGTGGTGGTGAGTGCGCCCGGCAACGCGTCGATTCCTTTCACCGAGATCGACTATTACGTCAAGCTGATAAACGAAGCGACTGCGCACGCGATTGAGCGCGGCTACGGCGTGGTGCTGGCACCGTCCACCGCAGGCGCGGAGACGTGGGAGCGCATTCCCCTCGACGGCGTCATCGTCATAGATCCGGCGAGAGACGACGCCGCAGTTGCCGGGCTCCGGGCTCGCGACGTGCCGATGGTGTTCGTCGGGCGCGACCCCTGCGGCGATGCTTCAGATATCGTCGTCGAGAACGACCGGCGGACCGCAACACGCATGGTGCTGAACCACCTCATTGCAGCGGGAGCGGCTCACACCGGCATCCTGACCTTGTCCACCTACGAGTCCTTCACCGAGGACTGCCTCGCCGAGTACTCGGCATGGTGCGCCGAGCGGCGAACTCAACCGCTGCTGCACATCGCCTCAGGTGACTCCACGGCGGGCCTCCACGTGTTTCGGGAGGCGGCGGAGGATTTCCTTCTCCGAGAGGACCGGCCCGAGGGGGTGTTCTGCCTCTACGAACGCCTTGCCGTCGAGCTCTTGCGCGCCGCTCACGACCACAACATCCGAGTCCCCCAGGAACTGAAAGTGGTGTCGATCAACGAGATGGGACTCGCGGAAACGACCGAGCCCCATCTCACCGAGCTGGAGATCAATCAGGGTCTGCTGGGCGCCACCGCGGCCGCGTTGCTGGCCGACGTTCTCGGTGATCGTGACGTCTCGTCAGAGCAAGACATCCCTACTCGGCTCATAGCGCGCGCTTCGACGCTCGGTCGGGAGGGTTGAAATAGAGGTCGAGGGCGACCCACACAGTCTTCGAGAAGGGAAAGAACAGCACCGGCACCACCAGGTTCGCAACGACGCCGATCACGAGCAGAGGTAGCCACTGCACATCGGGGGCCGTAGCGAAGATGCCCCCCACGAACAACACTCCAAAGAGCGCTTCGGTAACGGCCGTGTTGACGATGATTGCCGAAACCCAATATCCCTCCTCCCGTTCGTAGTGGTGATCGCAGCGAGGGCAACTGTCGGCAAGCTTGTAGTAGCTGCGAAATATGCCCCGTCGCCCGCAGCGCGGGCAGCGTCGGAGAAGGGCTCGCTTGATTAGCGTGCCGAGTTTCTGCCTCTGCGTCAGCGGTTCACCGCAGACATGTCCGGATAGCGATCACCGGCGGCCGAGCCTGAGGGCGACGCCTTGTCGATGCGATCGAGCTCTTCCTGACTAAGTGTGATGTCGGCGGCAGCGGCGTTCTCTTCGAGATACGAGCGCCGCTTGGTTCCCGGAATCGGAACGATGTCGTCTCCTTGATGGAGCACCCAGGCCAGCGCAAGCTGGCCCGCGGAAACGCCCTTCTCGTTTGCAATCTCAGTAACGCGATCGACGAGCTCGAGGTTCTGCTCGAAGTTGTCTTCTTGAAAACGAGGCATTTGCCGGCGCCGGTCGCCTTCCGCCAGATCGTCGATCGAGCGGATCTGCCCCGACAAGAAGCCACGACCCAGAGGGCTGTAGGACACGAACCCTATCCCCAGCTCTCTGCACACTCCCAGCAGCTCGTCCTCGGGATCGCGGCTCCAGAGCGAGTACTCGGTCTGCAGTGCGCATATGGGATGAACCGAGGCGGCGCGGCGAAGTGTTGCCGGACCGGCTTCGGAGAGGCCGAGATAGCCGACCTTACCGGCGGCCACGAGCTCGGCCATGGCGCCGGCCGTCTCCTCGATGGGAATCGAGGTGTCGACTCTGTGCTGGTAGTAGAGATCGATGTGGTCGATGTCCAGGCGTTCCAGCGATGCGTCACAGGCGCGCCGGACGTAGTCGGGACTTCCGTTGATTCCTTTGAAGCTTCCGTCCTCGCCTCGCTCGTTGCCAAATTTGGTGGCGATGACAGCCTCCGAACGGTGCCCGGCGAGCGCCTTGCCGACGAGCTTCTCGTTCGTGAAAGGGCCGTACATATCGGCCGTGTCGAAGAAGTTGATGCCCAGCTCTAGAGCGCGCTCGATGGTGGCTATCGATTCCTGCTCGTCGCGGGTCCCATAGAACTCAGACATGCCCATGCACCCGAGGCCCATTGCAGATACCTTGAGGGCTGAGGCTCCCAGCGCGCGTTGTTCCATCACTTCAGCTCCTGACTGTGTAGACAGACGTTGGGAGGGCCTTACCCGGTGAAGCGTTGCCTATTCAAGCCTCTCTCCATCAAGGAGGTCGGGCTCGGGTATGAGACGGAAATCGATCCGGCGGGCGGGCACCTTTGGGTTCCTAAGTGCAGGAGCGTCCCCCCGTTCATAAATCTTTCCTCGCTCGCCTGCCAGCCACAGCCCGGCCCCCGTTCTCGTCGCCGCGGCATCGACCAGGGCGGCGTTGGCACCGGCGAGGCCCAGCGGCTCCAAGTCGGGGGCGTCACCGAAGCTGAGGATCCGGCCACGTTCGGTCACGAGCCAGTAGCCATCGGCCCCATGTGCGATGCCCGCCGTTACCGGAGAATCGAGGCCCGCATCGAGCGCGTCGCCCAGCTGAGTCGCGTCCCCGAAGGCCGCCACCCCGCCGGCCGCAGAGAAGAGCAGGTATCCAGCCCCGGTCGGCGTTAAAGCGAGGTCGGTCCAGCGAGAGCCGCTGCCTCTCATGCCTCCGAAGTGGTCGGCGTCGCCCAGAGCGATAACTCGGCCCCCGCGAGCAAGGATCCAATAGCCCTTTCCGGTCGGAGTTGGGGCGACGGTCACAGCTCGACCCGAGTATTTCCTTGCACCGCCCCGGTAGCGGGCGTCGCCGAAGGCCTTGACGGCTCCGTTGCGTGAGAGCAACCAGTAGCCCTTACCGGTGGGGGTGGCGGCCGCGCCCACGACCGGACGCTTCCGAGGACGATCGCTGCGAGCGCCGAAATAGCCGCTGGAATAGGGAATCACGGAACCGTTTCGAGCCATGACCCAGTAACCGTCCTTCTCGGATGCTAGGGCCGAGACCAGCGAGCGCCGCGGGTGCCACCAGGTGGTATTGCGACGAGCCCCCGGCCAAGTGAAGCTGAAGTGGACGTGGTTCGTATGGGGATGGCGGGCGGTCCCGTCGCTCCCCCAGCAGACCCCGTTGCGCATCTTGCAATAGTTGCGCCAGCCGCTCCACGGGAGCCAGATGCGCTTGTCCCAGATGAGGTACATGATCCCGAAGCGCCGGGCCCGGGCCCGGGGGTTGCCGAAGCGGTCGGCTTCGAGCAGCCAATCGATTACATCGCGCGCCGCTCTGCGCTGCCACGGAACAGCTGCGTTGACCGCCCAGTCCCAGGCGCGGCCCTCCTTGTGCTCACTGCGCCCTCCTATATTGCAAGCGCGACTGATACCCAGCGATCCTGTGCCGGGATGGCGTGCGTAGACCGCACGCTGGAACGCCAATACGCCCGGCTTGGGCGCGGGGGAGCAGAACGATTGGCCGGCGTAGAGCGCGAGGTCGTCTAATCCGGGGCCGAATGTGGGACGTTTGGCGAGAGCGGCTCCGCCGCTACCGCTCGTCCCCAGCGCGATGACCAGCGCCAGAGCCCAAAATCGTCCGCTCAGGTGTCTCGAGTTCATCGGGCCCTCCCCAGGGTCATCCACAACGCTCGAGCACTGCATCGGCCGAGCGAGCGAACGCTTGAGCCTACTCAGGTCTGGCCGGCAAGCGATCCGCTGGAGGATCGCGCCGGCAGAGATGCGTCAGACCGTCGCGAATGCCCTTATCCACTCCACTGTGTACTCGATCGTGTCCAGGAAGTCCGTGACGGCGACGTTCTCGTTGGGGGCGTGGATCTTGGAGTCCGGGCGGCACACGCCCGCCGGCGACACCGTGGGGATGCCCAGATGGTGAGCGATCGGGTGCATGGGGCCGGTGGCAATCATCAGCGGAGACACGGCCGGGGCCAGCTCGTAAACGGCCTCGCAGGCGAGGGCGGCGGCCCTCCCGATCAGGGAGTCCATCGGGGACCGGGAGGGGTGCTCCATCCCCAGAGCGGTCACCGAGATGTCCCCGAAGCCGTGAGCCTGGAGGTGGCGCCGGACCTTTGCCACGATGTCCTCGGGGTCCTGCTGGGGGACCAGGCGCAGGTCGAGCTTGGCGAGCGCCTGTTTGGGGAGCACGGTCTTCGACGCTCCCGGCAGGGTGAATCCCGCATGGATACCGGCGATGTTGCAGGTCGGCTCGAAGTGAGCCCGAGTGAGGAGCTCGAGCCCGGAAATGCCCCCTAGGAACTCAGAGATCCCGAGCCTCTGCTTCTCGGCGTCCTCGTCGAAGGGAAGCGTCTCGAGTGCGACCAAATCTTCTGGAGTGGGAGCGATGACATCGTCGTAAAAGCCCTCGACAAGAACTCGTCCGTCCCCGTCTCGAAGGGTGCTCAGGGCCTCGACCAGCATCCACACCGGGCTCCGGGCATAGACCGCTACCGAGGAGTGCTGGTCGTCGTTGAGCCCCCCGCAGAGGAGCTCGATGTAGGCGAGGCCCTTGGCGCCGAAGACGAGCTCGGGCGCGCCGGCGTGATTGACGCCCGCCCCTTCCCAGATGCAGCCGTCGGCTGAGAGCTTGTCCGCGTAACGCTCGACCAGTGCCGGAAAGGCCGGGGAGCCGACCTCCTCCTCGCCCTCGATAAGGAGCTTGAGCCGAATCGGCAGCTCGCCGAAGTGATCTCGATAGACCTCGAAGGCGGCCAATCGCGCCACGAGGTCTCCCTTGTTGTCTGCCACTCCCCGGGCGTAGAGGTGGCCATTTTGCTGAGCCGGGGCGAAGGGGTCGTGGCGCCAGAGGGAGACGGGGTCCACGGGTTGGACGTCGTAGTGGTCATAGACCAGCACGGTGCGCTCGCCCTCGCCGAGGTGGGCGAGTAGTACGTCGGGAGCCGACCCGAAAGTCAGTCTTTCGGTCGCGGCTCCCAGGGGGCCGAGGACGCCTTCGAGCCAGTCCACCATGGCTCCGAGGCCCTGAGGATTGCCTGCCAGCGAGGGGATCGAACAAGCCTGGCTGAGCCATTCCAGGTAACGATCGCGTCTGGCGTCGATCACGTCGCGCAGTGACAAGAGGAGCCCCCTAGTGGTGAATGGTGAGGGGCAATCTAATCCAGCCGGTGACCTTTTCCTCAAAAGGAGCGCGGCGCGCTGCTGAGGCGGAAAAAGTCGGTCCCGTCCACCCGCAGAGGGCCGGTGCGGGATTGCGTAGGATCGAGCGATGGCGAAGCGGGTCGATCCTCCGTTCCAAGCGGATGAGCGGGAGATGCTGGTGAGTTGGCTGGAGTATCAGCGAGCAACGCTCGCGGTCAAGTGCGAGGGCCTATCAGCCGAGCAGCTACGCACTGCCGCTGTTCCGCCGTCTACTTTGTCATTGCTCGGGCTGATCCGACACATGGCAGAGGTGGAACGCGGCTGGTTCCGCCGGACGCTGGGGGCTGAGGATGCCCCGCCCATCTACTACAGCGACGAAGATCCCGACGGTGATTTCGATGTCCGAGCCGCCGACGCAGCGGAGGCGTTCGCCCGATGGGACAACGAGTGCAATAGAGCGCGTCGGATTGTGACCGACACCCGCTCGCTGGACGTAGTCGGCCGCCAGCGCCTCGGCAACGAGGTTTCTCTCCGGTGGATCCTGGTCCACATGATCGAGGAATACGCTCGGCACAACGGCCACGCCGACTTTCTTCGAGAGCGACTGGACGGAGTCGTCGGCGACTGAATTTGCCGGCCCATCGGACCCGCTCTGGTAACCGGGTCGGTGGCTCGAGTGTGTGAGCGCTTGGTGGGGGATTCTCGGGCACTGCCGGCTTCGGAGCCGTCGACTTGCAGTGCTCGGTGAGGTGGAACGGCGGGCCGGGCATTCAGCCGTGACCCTTGTCGACAACGCAGAAGCGATTGCCTTCGGGGTCCGAGAGCACCACGAAATCGGGGTCTTCCGGGTACAGCTCCCAGTCGACCCGTTCGGCCCCCAATGCCACGAGCCGCTCGACCTCGGCGGCTTGGTCGGCGGCATCATCCGCGTAGAGATCCAGATGAACGCGTGGATGCTCCTGCGCAGGCGTCTCGCTGAGACCCAGAGCGAGGTGAGCCCCCGATCCCTCGGGAGACACGAGCACCACCCAGTCTTCCTCGGGTTCCTCGCGCGGGACGTAGTGAAGGGCGTGCATCCAGAAGTCCAGCGCTCGCCGCAGATCCGCCACCCCCAGCACCACTGTCCCGATACTCAGCACGGAGAGATTCTGCACCAACTGCGTTCTAATTGCCGGGCGGGGGGGAATCACCTTTAGAGCTCTGCAACTGGAGCGGGTGAAGGGGATCGAATTCTCATACCTTTGGCACCGCCAGGCGGGGAGCGTCCGGGGTCATGTTTCTTGGCCAAATCGGGCGTTACGAGCCTGGACGCCAACCAATTGCAGGGGTGCTGGGCGGGCAGGTCAGCGGAGCGGGACAGGCCGACCGCTGGGCGTCCTACGCACTGACTGCCAGAACATGTCGTCCCACAAGTCGCCCTCGCCTGGGCGGCTAGTCCCCGAACAGTCTCTTTCGGCCGACATTCTCAGCGTGAAGGGTTCGTAGTTGGCGTTTTCCCTTATCAGTCGTATGTCGCGCGTCGGAAGCGCCTTCAAGTGCTTTAACTTCCCCTCCACGCAGCGGGAGAACACACGAAACTCTCTGGCATATGCGGCAGGGCTTTTGGCGCATCGTCTCGTAACGGCGAAGCGGATGGCGGAGGGGTCAGTAATGCCCACCCTCCTTTGGGCCTCCCACGTACTATTCACACAGCGGGCGTAGACAAGGGCGAATCCTCTAGGAGCGCCGCCGCCGAGCCCTTTGGTGAACGAAGCGAATAGGCCCACGACAGTAGACCCAACAGCAGGGCCGCAAGCGGCCGGTAAACAGGGGAGGACATGTGCACTCCACTTTACGGAGACAACCTCCGCTGTGTCCTCCCTGTCCCCTACGCAATTGGGGCACGACCCGTCAGACGCGACCCCTTGAGGAGGCGAAACGCAGGGGTCGCCTGCACGCCCGCCGGAGGGCACATGATCGGGCCGAGCCCCGCGTCGTTGACCACGACCCGCTCATGGAGCTGCTCAGCCGTCCGAGCCCGATGCAAGACAGCAGCGAGAGCCGTGAGCCCGCGCACAGTATGTCGATTGAAGCGCACACCGAAACTGCGTCGGTCCTCGGACGCATCCGAGTATTGGTCTATGTGATCAGGACTCCCGTCCTCACCTGGTGTCAAGCAGTCCCGTCGCGCGGTTCGAGGACGACCACGCGCTGCCAGAGCCGATCACGCTCGTCCCCCGCGGCCGGGCGCGCGCGCACCGGGCGCTGATGCTGGCCCGCCAATCGAACGACCGCGTCCGGGTGCGCCTCGAGATTGAGCCACCATGAGGGATGGCCGTCGTCCCAGCCGTTCATCGCGAGCGCGACGAGGTTAGG
>JALZJN010000155.1 GCA_030859735.1 Actinomycetota bacterium | reverse complement strand
GGGATGATCCCACCCACCGTCCTTGATTCGCTTGCCGAGCTCTCGGACATGCATGGGCCGGCCCACCCGATCGAGTACTCGCTCGGCCGCATCCTCGAGCTTGAGACCCTCTAGGTCGCCTGCTCTCGGGGCGCTCGAACTCTGGGCCTCATCGAGAGCAAGGGCACGTTCGGCGGAGGTCTCCGCTCTGATATATGCGGCCAGCGCCTCGGCGGCGCGCGCCGCTCGTTCGGCATCCTCGGGCGTGACGATCGGCCCTGTCATTGCCGCCTTGAGACGCTCCTTGAGCTCGGTCATACTCGGGCTCCTCTCGTGAGGCAAATATAATACATATGAGCAATTGATGCAAAAGATCTCCTCTCCGCGACGATCTACGGACCCTGTGGAGGCGAGCCCGCCCCGCTCCCTATCAGACGGAGTCTCGGATGGCTTGGATCAGAGCGATAGAGGCGGGCGGCTCTGGTGGCTCGCGTAGGTGACGACGTAGATCTGCCGGGGAACTGATGTCTTCCGTGGTCACGTATGTGACCGATGGGATCGAGAGCTGCGATGGCTCAGGCGAAGGCCAAACCTCCCTGAAGCGGAGTGACGGAAGATGAGTTCTCTATCCGGGAGCCGTCTAACTCTTCAAAGACCGATGCGATAAGGAGGGCCGCGATGGGCAAGGTCACGTCCGAAATCTGAGACCCCGCGAGAACGTGGGATGACCGCTTGACCTGACGGAGCTCCAAATCCGTGGAGGAAGGGCGGAGCCCCTCCACACTCGGTTGCGTCCAAACAGCCGAGCAAGAGGAGGGGCCCGTGCCTGACTCTATGTCCGTACGCCTGCACCTACACCGCATTCGCGTGATCGAGGTGTTAACCGATCTTCCCGATCGACTCGAGGTCGTGATCCGCGATCTGCGTTCGGTTGTGCGCTGCCCGTTCTGCGGCTTCAAGACCTCCAAGGTGCACGAGACGCGGCGCATCAAGGTAAGAGATCTCGCCCACGGCGGACGACCAACGACTCTTCTCTGGCTGCGCCGCCGCTTCGAGTGCACCAGCTGCGGCGAGCGCCACACCGAGAGCCATCCGGCGATCGAAGGCAAGCTGACCGCACGCCTTGCGCGCGCCATCGTCAACGATGCTCGCCAGCTTTCCATCACCGAGGTCGGACGCAGACACGGGTTGTCGTGGCACACGGTCATGGCGCTGGTGCGGGCCTGGTCTGAGCGCGTGGGCGAGCGGCGGCGCGCCCGGCCGTGCCGCGTCCTGCTGATCGACGAGACCTCGCTGAGGCGCCGTCACCGCTACGTCACGGTCGTCTCCAACGGCGAGACCGGCGACGTGCTCGCAGTCGTGAGTCACCGTGACTACCGTGCCCTGTCCGGCTTTCTGGCCTCTCAGGGACAGCGCTGGTGCCGCCGGGTCGAGGTCGTGGTGACCGACGGGTCGCACAGCTATCGGGCCGCGGTCGAACGCCATCTCGGTGGCGCCACCCATGTCGTGGATCGCTTCCACGTCGTCAGATGGTTCGCCGCGGGCCTCATCGAGGTGCGCCGGCGGGTGCAGAGAATCGGCGAGCCGGGTGAGTCTCCGGCGTTCAACCCCGACCTCTTCCGGACCCGCTATCTGCAGCTCGCCCGGGCGCAGCACTTGGGCTCCGAGCAGTTCGCCCGCCTCGCCCACGCGCTCATGCAGGACCCCGAGCTGTGGCACGCGTGGCGCCTCACCCAGCAGCTCTACGAGATCTACGACGCTCCCGACGAAGAAGAGGCCGCGGCGCGCATCGAGGCCTTCGTGCAGGCGTGGTCGGCCGCCCCGATCCCGGAGTTCCGCTCGGTGCTCAAGGCGCTCGCTCAGTGGCTGCCGGAGATCCTTGCGTTTCATCGCTGCGGGCGCGTCACCAACGGCCGACTCGAGGGGACCAACAACAAGCTCGGCGTGCTCAAGCGCATCGCCTACGGCTTCGTCAACGCAGACAACTTCGCCGCGAGAGCCTTGCTGTGGTGTCCACCGGTGGCATCATGAAGGGGCCGAGTTGGTGGGCTCATCCCACGAGAACGCGGGGAACCCGACTCTTACTCTGGTGGGCTCTCTCTGCGACTAAGTCATCCTCCATTGGGGGTGACCGGTCCTCATTGCCAATGCCCATTGGCGTCCAGTCATCGCGACTCGGGGGCTCCTCCAATCCTTCTCCTGAATACTTCGAGATTTCGATCAAAACTTTCGGAGGGTCCTCTCCAGTACCGCCGGCCCTGGGCCTCGTGAAATGTCGCCGCCTCCGGATCACGATCCCTCAGGAGGATGGCCAGCGCCATGTGATTTCTAGGATCGAATTCATTCCATTCCGCAGCCCGAACGAACAACTTCTCAGCAAGTTCAGCTTCCCCGGACAGCTCAACGAGGGTCGTGGCGGTCGATGTGAGAGTGTCCAAGTCGTCTGGCAGCCTGATCCGTTCGCAAGCTTCATGGGCGAGTCGTTTCGCGTCTTCCAAGTTGCCCTCGACATGCGCCGCGTATGCGAGGCTTGAGTACGCAACCGGCG
>JALZJN010000142.1 GCA_030859735.1 Actinomycetota bacterium | reverse complement strand
CCTTGGTGGTCGCCTGAAGCTTCTCCACACGCTCGGCCACGTCTTCGGGCGCGGCCCGGAGCAGGTCGGCGGCGCGTTGAAGCTCACGAGCACGGTTCTCGAGGAAGGCGATTCCGTCGCGGCCTACCAGGGCCTCGACGCGGCGCAGGTCGGCGCCGACCGAGCCCTCGTGGGTGAGCACCGCCACACCGATCCGGCTGGTATGTGGAACATGAGTCCCGCCGCAGAGCTCCTTGGAGTAGTCACCGATCTCCACCACCCGCACGAAGTCGCCGTACTTCTCGCCGAAGATCGCCATGGCTCCCGAGGAGCGGGCGAACTCGAAGGTCGTCTCGAACGCCCTTACCGAGTCGTCCTCGAGCACTCTGTCCTGAAGCTCTGCGGAGATGTCTGCGACCTGAGCTTCCGACAGCGCCTCGAAGTGGGTGAAGTCGAAGCGCAGCCTGCCCGGTTCGACCAGAGAGCCCGCCTGGGTGGCGTGGGGGCCGAGCCGCTCTCTGAGGATGTAGTGGAGCACGTGGGTGGCGCTGTGGGCGCGCTCGGCCCCCTCACGGCGCGCCCGGTCCACCTCGAGCGTCACCGCGTCGCCGCTTGCTATCGCCCCCTCGGTGACCGCCACGCGGTGAGCGCTCACGCCCGGAGCCATCCGGCGAGTGTCGAGCACGCGCCCGGTTCCCGAGGGCGCCCGCACCAGACCAACGTCTCCGACCTGGCCACCGCCCTCCGCATAGAACACGGTGCGGTCGAAGATCAGATCCACCGTCTCGCCTGCGCTTGCGACCGGGAGGCCGGCCCCCTCCATCACCACCGCGACGACGGCTGCCTCTGCATGCAGGTGCTCGTAGCCGACGAACTCTGTCTCCTGCGCGCCTTCCAGGAGGGTGCTCGGGGCGGTTTCGCCGCCGCCGGTGTGGCGCGCCTCCCTGGCACGGCGGCGCTGCTCGTCCATGAGCTCATCGAAGTGAGCCTGATCGACCTCCAGGTCCGCCTCGCGAGCGATCTCGGTGGTCATGTCGATGGGGAACCCGAAGGTGTCGTGGAGGAGAAAGGCCACATCTCCCGGGACGGCCGCGGCCTCCCTCGAGCGGGCCTCGGAAATGGCGCGTTCGAGCAGGCCGAGGCCTTGGCGCAGGGTCGCGCCGAACCGCTCCTCTTCCGCGGCGGCGATTTCGGTGATGTGATCGCGCCGCTCGGCGAGCTCGGGATAGGCGTCACCCATGAGCTCGATGCAGCGCTCCGCGAGGGTGGGCAGCAGCGGATCCTCGAACCCCAGCAGGCGGGCGTGGCGCAGAGCCCGGCGCATGATCCTCCGCAGCACGTAGCCGCGCTCCTCGTTCGAGGGCCGCACTCCGTCGGCGATCATGAACGTCAGCGAGCGGGCGTGGTCTGAGAGGATGCGCAGCCCCACGTCGGAACGGTCCTCCTTGCCGTAGATCACCCCGGTGAGCGCGGCCGCCTCATCGATGAGGGCGAGCAGCACGTCGGTCTCGAACACGGTCTCGACACCCTGCAGGAGCATGGTCGTGCGCTCGAGGCCGAGCCCGGTATCGATGTTCTTCTGGGGCAGCTCTGAGATGGGCTCGAGCGCGTCGTCGCAGTCGTTCTGCATGAACACGAGGTTCCAGAACTCGAGATAGCGCTCCTCGTTGTCGTCGGGGCCTTGGGATGAAGCGTCGCCGTAACGGGGGCCGCGGTCGAGGAAGATCTCCGAGCAGGGGCCGCAGGGCCCCGCCTCACCCATCGACCAGAAGTTGTCGGCCTTGCCCCGGTAGATGATCCGCTCCGGGCGCACGCCGACCGCATCGGCCCAGATCTCGCGCGCCTCGTGGTCGGTCTCGTAGACCGTCACCCACAGCAGCTCCGGGTCCATCCCGAAGCCCTCGGTAACGAGCTCCCAGGCCCATATCGAGGCGTCGGTCTTGTAGTAGTCGCCGAAGGAGAAGTTGCCGAGCATCTCGAAGAAGGTGAGGTGGCGGGCGGTCTTGCCGACCTCCTCGAGGTCGTTGTGCTTGCCCCCGGCCCGGACGCACTTCTGAGCCGTCACCGCCCTCTTGTAGGGGGGCGTCTGGCGGCCGAGGAAATAGGGTTTGAACTGGTTCATCCCCGCGTTGGTCAGCAGCAGGGTGGGGTCGTCCGGGACCACCGACGAGGAGGGGACGCGCTCGTGGGCGCGCTCGGCAAAGAACGCAAGAAAGCGCTCGCGAATCGTTCCCGAGTCCATGACGTCCATGACCCCCAGGTTACGGCTTCCGGGGCCCGGGGTTTAGTAGCGGGACTGGGCGCGGGCCCGGTTGCTTTCGAGCCGCTGGTTGATCTTGTCGAGCATGGTTCCGGTGATCGCGTTCGGTGTCAGCTGCGATCGTTTCTGCCGCAGCCACCGGTCTGCCTGCAACGCTCCCATGGCCCCCAGCACTATCCAAAACAGTCGTTTCAGCATGGGCTCACCCTAACGGTTCTGGCGGTCCCGGTGCCGAGTGGTGGTAAATGGCTACTGTGTGACCACTATTCAGCACTCGGCATCCTCTTCTGCTCGAGGTCGCGCGCCAGGTCCTGCTCCCGGCCTGCGACCGGAGAGTAATAACTGCGCTCCCGCAACTCGTCGGGAAGGTATTGCTGCTCCGTCCAACCGCCATGGTCGTGCGGGTAGGTGTAGCCGCGGCCCGCGCCCAGGGAACGTGACGCGCCCGAGTGCGAGTCCCGGAGATGGGCCGGCACCGGCAGAGGGCCGGACGCCTTGACGTCCTCCTGCGCCCGCCATATCGCCACCGCGGAGGCGTTGGACTTGGGCGCCAAAGCCTGGTAGGCGGCCGCCTGCGAGAGGTTAAGCTGCGCTTCGGGCAGGCCCACGAACTCGAGGGCGTGGTGAGCGGCGACGGCGACCTGCAGCGCGGTGGGGTCGGCGTTGCCGACGTCCTCGGAGGCGAAGATCACCATGCGTCGGGCGATGAAGCGGGGGTCCTCGCCGGCGTCCAGCATGCGCGCGAGCCAGTAGACGGCGGCATCGGGGTCCGAGCCGCGCATCGACTTGATGAAGGCCGAGATGACGTCGTAATGCCAGTCGCCGGCCTTGTCGTAGGGAAGTGCCCGTCGCTGCAGCGCCTCCTCGGCGGCCGCCAAGTCGAGCACTCCGGTACCGGTCGCCGCTATCGTGGCGGCGGCCTCGAGAGCATTGAGCGCGGCCCGCGCATCGCCTCCGGTGCGCGCTGCGATGTGCTCGATGGCCTCGGGGGCGGTGTCGACGCCGAGCTTGCCGAGCCCTCTGTCCGAGTCGGTGAGGGCTCGCTGCAGCAACTCGATCACCTCTGCGTCCTCGAGCGCCTCTAGACGGAACAGCAGGCTCCGGGACATCAACGGCGAGTTGACCTCGAACGAGGGGTTCTCGGTGGTGGCACCGACGAGGATGATCCAGCCGTTCTCGACCGCGGGCAACAGAGCGTCCTGCTGCGACTTGTTGAAGCGGTGGATCTCGTCCAAGAACAGCAGGGTCTTGACGCCCTGTTGCGCGAGGCGGTCCTTGGCCTGGGCGATGATCTTGCGGACGTCGGCCACTCCCGAGCTCACCGCCGACATCGGCTCGAAGTGAGCTTTGGAAGCTCCCGCGATGATGTGTGCCAGCGTCGTCTTGCCCGAGCCGGCCGGGC
>JALZJN010000141.1 GCA_030859735.1 Actinomycetota bacterium | reverse complement strand
ACCGCGAGCTGCCGCTCGAGCCGCTCGAGCCAGTGCGCATGCCAGTCGCCGAGGTTGACCATCAGAGGCGCCAGGCCCCGCGGGTGAAGGCCGAGACGCATCACGTTGATCGGGGGCTCCAGGAGCGCCGGATCGACATCAACGACCGCGGCCAGCGCATTCATCGGCGAGTTGGCGGCGACCAGGTTCCAGGTCCGGTCCGCGACGACGGCCGGGTAGGGCTCGTGGCCATGGAGGATCGCGTTGAGCGCATCGCGCACCGGCTGAAGCTCCGTGTCCTCGAGCGAGCGCTCGGGCAGGGCTGGAGCGTGGCCCGCGGCGAGCAGCAGTCGATTCTGCTCGCGGAACGGAACCTCCAGCCGCCGGAGGACCCGGAGCAGCATCTCGCGGCCCGGCTTGGAGCGGCCGGTCTCGACGAAGCTCAGATGGCGGGCCGAGACGCCAGCCTCGAGAGCCAGCTCGAGCTGGGTGATCCGCCGTCGCTCGCGCCACTCACGCAGGGTGGCCCCGATCGCTTGTGACGTCGCGGTCGCCATCCGCGGCGACCCTAGTGGCCCAGCGGCCGCCCGTCTATTACCCCGAGGTAATCGACAAGACGAGTCATCGGGGGGAGCATGAGGTCCTGGCCTGACGCGCCCCACCCACTGCTGAGGGGGCCGCCGCTCCAGACGTAGCTGAGCTCGGCGGCGGGCTTTCAGGCGCGGCAAAGCGTCAGGACCTTTCGCTCCCCGCGCCGCGCGCCAGTCGCTGTCGGGGTGACTGGGTTCGGACCTCGGAAAGCGGGGCGGTGCGGCGGGTTCCTACGAACCGGCGAAGTAGGCGATAGCCGGCTCCGGGGGCGGCCCTCAAAAACCGGGGCCTTCGGGGCGGGGAGCCGCGCTTGAGCGATCGTTCCTCAGACTGAAAGGCTCGGCCGGCTCTCAATCTGAGAGGCGTGACGTCCTTCATAGACGATGCCGTCGAGAGCGAAGTACTTAGTCCATAGGCGCCAAATGAGCTTCCATTGGTCGCTATCGGGGTCCGCCTCCGTGATCGGGAGCCCGACCTTGCTCGCGTCCGTGGCGCCGAATACTGCCCCATGATCCCGAGGCAGATCGATCAACGGCTCCTTCACAGTCTGAGCGAGCCTGTCGGCTTCCTCTTCGGTCCTGTCGGGATTCGATAGCAACGCCTCCCTGACGAGGTCGGTTGTGCTCTCAAGTGCGGACCTCGCCTGCTGAACCATCACCCCAGTGACATCAGCGAGTAGCGATGCGTGCAGGGGGTAGCTGTCCGGGTTTGCGGCTACGGCCTCCTCCGCATGATCGACAGCAGCTATGAGGTCCTTTGCCGCGTACAGTCCTGGGCGATCCGGATGAGGAAACTGGGGGTCGACGGGGCCGAGGTCACTTGTAGGCCCCATCAAGATCTGGTGGGCACCCATGAGTAAGATCGTGCCCGCGCTCTTCGCCTGGTTCGGAACGACGACGGTTAATTCTCGGCACCGTGCCTGAGCGGCACGGACCAAACGAATGGCTGTCTCCCCGTCTCCGCCTGGCGAGTCCAAGAGGAGATGCAGATCCTGGGCCGGATCGGCGCCGTAGATCAGCTCCTCGAAGTACGTAACGCTCTGGGGGAAGATCACGTCGATCATCACGACGAAGCGGCAGTCGTGAAGACCCTCGTACTGGCGGATCAGCTCCTGGCGGGCGTACCGGTCTGCGTGATGGGCGTGAAAAAGTGGAGTCTGAGGCGGGAACGTCAGTCCCGAATCAGCCTCGTCGGGAACGCCATCGGCTTGCCCTTCTGGGCCTCCGAGGTGCTCTCCCTGATCTTGATCGCGTGGGCGGCCTTCTGCTGAAGGCTCGGCTCCTTCGGCACCGGCAAGGCCGGCTCCGCTTGACTGGTTTTTGTCCTGTTCTTCATCAGTCGACATGCCTCCCCACCCTTTGGTCTCGGTAGTGATGGTAACGGTCCTCACGGCGTATTCACGGCCATGGGCAAAGCGGTGCACCTCTTTGGTCGGTCTAGCCTCGCGTACCCTGACGGGCCTCTCAACGCGTTGCCCTATCCGTTGCCCTTCCGCGGTCGCAGCCAGGAAGCGTGGTAGTTGCATCCCCCGCTACGAGCGGGCTCCGAGTGAAATGGCGAGGCCCGGAATCGAACCGGGGACACCACGATTTTCAGTCGTGTGCTCTACCAACTGAGCTACCTCGCCCGCGGGCAGCATCCTATCGCCGGGCTCCAGGGTCAGATCGACCGCAGCAACGCCGTCGAGGTCAGCGCTGTCCCACACGAATCCCATCGCGCCGACCTCGGAGGCGGCGGCGTCGATGTTCTCGCGCGAGCGCGAGGCGATCGCCACACCGGCCCCCTCCTCCGCCAGGGTGGCGGCGATGGCGCGCCCGATGCCCTTCGAGGCCCCCGTCACCAGCGCCACGCGTCCTTTGAGACCAAGGTCCATCAGACCCGGGGTCTCAGTCGGTCGCAGGGCCGGGAGGTTTCGTGCGGGTCAGCCAGGACGGCGGGCGGAGCACGATGGCCGCAAGCACGGCGGCGGTCACGGCGATGGTGATGATCGTCCCGGTCGAAGACGTGAACTGGTCCGGGTCCGGGAGGGTGTGAACGGCCTCGACCACAGCGCCCGAGACGAAGGCAACGACAACGAGCAGCAGGACGAACCGGCCGTAGTGCAGCTGCGCGGTCTCCATGTGCGCGACGATACCGGGCGGCCGGTCCGTTTTCCCGGGGCCCCCGGCTGCCGCGTGGCCGTTAGGCTGTGCCAGCCGCATGGTCCGACTCGCGATCAGACCGATCACCCTCGCTGTCATCTGCGCTGCTGCCCTGGCCGGCTGCGGTGGGGACGACGGAGGCTCGGGTAGCCCACTGGACAATGCGCTCGGTTACCTGCCCGAGGATGCACCTCTGGTC
>JALZJN010000105.1 GCA_030859735.1 Actinomycetota bacterium | reverse complement strand
CACTAGGTTGAGCGTCGACGGATTAGCCGACTGGCCCGAAGGCCAGAAAGGAAGGCAGCTCGGTGGCGAGCAAGGATCGCGGCACGTTGGAACGCAGCGTCGCAAGAAACGGCCGGCAGACTCAGGGCCGGGACGAGATCGTGGCCATGACCATGTCCCAGATCGAGAAACAGCACGGCAAAGGCTCCATAATGCGCTTGGGCGAGATGGGTCCACAGGCAGGCATAGAGGTCATCTCTACCGGCTCGATGGCCATGGACCTCGCCCTCGGCGTGGGTGGGCTCCCCCGGGGCCGCATCGTCGAGATCTACGGGCCCGAGGGCTCGGGCAAGACGACCGTCAGCCTCCATGTAATCGCCGAGGCCCAGAAGGCCGGGGGGCTGGTGGCGTTCGTCGACGCCGAACATGCCCTCGACCCCTCCTACGCCAAGGCGCTGGGGGTCAACATCGACGATCTCCTGGTGTCTCAGCCCGATACCGGCGAGCAAGCGCTCGAGATCGTCGACACGCTGACCCGCTCGGGGGCGATGGACGTCGTCGTGATCGACTCGGTGGCGGCGCTGGTCCCCCGGGCCGAGCTCGAGGGCGAGATGGGGGACACACACGTCGGGCTTCAGGCGCGTCTCATGTCGCAGGCATTGCGCAAGCTGACCGGCAACGTCAGCCGGACCCGGACGGTGCTGATCTTCATCAATCAGATCCGCGAAAAAATAGGGGTCATGTTCGGTTCAAACGAGACGACCCCCGGGGGCCGTGCGCTCAAGTTCTCTTCCTCGGTACGGCTCGATGTCCGCCGCATCGACTCCCTCAAGGAGGGATCCGAGATCGTCGGGTCGAGGGTGCGGGTCAAGGTGGTCAAGAACAAGGTCAGCGCCCCGTTCAAGAAGGCCGAGTTCGACATCCAGTACGGAAGTGGTATCTCCAAGGAGGGAAGTCTCCTCGACGTTGCCATCGAGCACGGTTTCGTGCGTAAGTCGGGGGCGTGGTTCATCTACGGCGAGGACCAGCTGGGGCAGGGGCGAGAGAACGCCAAGACCTTTTTGGCCGAGAATCCCGACATCGCCACTGAGATCGAGCTCAAGATCAAAGACAAGCTCGGTCTGCTGGAAGGGGCCGATTCGCCAGACCCCGCCGCCGAGTCCCGGTCTCTCGACGCTCCTCCGGTGTGAGGGCATCGACTGCGGCGGTGCCGGAGGGCGCCGCCGCGGGCTCGGAGGTCATGGTTGCGGCCGGGCGCCTATTGGCTCGGCGAGGCTACTTCGAGCAGGAGCTTCGCGACCGCTTACTGAGAGCAGATCACGACGCCGACGCCGTCGAGGCGGCGGTACAGCGCCTCAGGACTCTCGAGCTCCTGGACGACGCCGCGCTGGCGTGCTCTTGGATCGAGGAGCGTGGGCGAACCAAGCCCCGGTCTCGCGAGGCGCTCCGGCGGGAGCTCGAGAGCAAGGGTGTCGACGCAGAGACCGTAGAGCAGGCGCTGGAACGCTGCGCCTTGGACGATCTCGCCCAGGCTCGGGCACTGGCGGCGGCCGCGATCGGTCGCATGGCGTGCTTGCCTCTGGTGGTCCAGGCGCGGCGTCTGCGCACTCGCCTGCTAAGCCTCGGATTCGAGTCCGAGGTCGTGACCGAGGCGGTGCGTGCGGTGCTCCCTCCCGAAGGGTGGGATTGACCCTTAGGCTTGCCCGGCCGCCGGAGATCCCGTCTTAGAGGTCGACCCGGGGCCGGTTGGGCGAGACTCGCTTTGTTGGTGTACATGAGTGTGGTGTACAGGAGCCCCCAAGGTGCGTACGATGGTGGTTGAACGATTTTGCGGTTATCCACTAGAACTGGTGCGAACGAAGCGAGCGATCGAACTTGACACCGTATGAACACACTGCTGCTCACCCAGCTGGGGTTGGTTCAGCTGGGGTTGGTTCAGCTGGGGTGAGCTCCGAACGGTTGAATCGCCGGCGGGGGACCGGCCTGCTAAAACGCATCCTTAGCCCCTGTCGTCCTTAGGTCCCTAGCTCGTATCGCTCGCACCTGGGGAGCGCGTCCCGGGAGGGTCGGCGCGCCCCGGCTCATGAAAGGAGCGAGCGATGGACATCCTTATCGGTGTCGTCGTCGGCGGGCTCCTCCTGGGTGCAGGCGGTGGCTACTTCTATCGCAAGGCGAGCGCCGAGAAGGCGCTCGGGTCGGCCGAGCTCCAGGCTCAGACGATCCTTGCCGGTGCGCAGAAGGAAGCCGAGCAGGCCCGGCGGGAGGCGTTGGTCGAGGCGAAGGACGAGGTCTTCCGGATGCGCTCGGAAGCGGACTCCGAGATCAAACGACAGAGATCCGATTTCGAGCAGAAAGAAGAGCGGCTGTCGCGCCGGGAGGGCAACCTCGACCAGCGAGCCGACACCCTCGACCGCAAGGAACACGCGATCGAGAGCAGGGAGGAGGAGCTCAAGGACCGCCACCGCTCCCTCGAGGAGCTTCAGGAACAGGCCCGTTCCGAGCTCCAGCGGGTCGCGGCCATGACTCAGGAAGAGGCCCGCAGCCGGGTCATCCAGAACATTGAAGACCAGGCCAAGCGGGACGCCATGGTGATCGTGAGGGACATCGAGGCCCAGGCGCGCGAGGAAGGCGACCGCCGGGCCCGGAAGATCATCGCCATCTGCATGCAGCGGATAGCTTCCGAGCTGACCAGCGAGGCGACGGTCACGACCGTGACGCTGCCCTCAGAGGACATGAAGGGCCGCATCATCGGGCGTGAGGGCCGGAACATCAGGGCCTTCGAGGCTGCTACCGGGACCAACATCATCATCGACGACACCCCCGAAGCGGTGGTCCTCTCCTGCTTCGATCCCATCCGCCGGGAGATGGCACGGCTCACCCTCGAGAAGCTGGTGGGGGACGGGCGAATTCAGCCGGCCCGCATCGAGGAGATGCACGACAAGTCCAAAGCCGAGGTCGAGCGTGAGATCCGCGAGGGAGGCGAATGGGCGGTCCTCGAGACTGGGATCACCGACATGCACCCCGAGCTGGTGAGAGTCCTCGGCCGCCTCAAGTTCAGGACTTCCTATGGGCAGAACGTTCTGCGTCACGTGGTCGAGGCCTCTCACGTGGCGGGCATGATCGCCGCCGAGCTCGGCACCGACGTGGCGCTCGCTCGGCGAGCCACACTTCTGCACGACATCGGTAAGGCCGTGACCCATGAGGTCGAGGGCTCTCACGCGCTCATCGGCGCCGAGATCGCGCGGCGCTTGGGGGAGTCGGCCGAGGTAAATCACGCCATCGAGGCTCACCACAATGAAGTCGAGCAGCGCACGATCGAAGCGGTCATCACCCAAGTCGCCGATGCCATCTCCGGAGCTCGGCCTGGGGCGCGCAGGGAAACGCTCGAGACCTACGTGAAGCGACTCGAGCGTCTCGAGCAGATCGCCATGGAATTCGAGGGCGTGGACAGGGTCTATGCCATGCAGGCCGGAAGAGAAGTCCGGGTCATGGTGAAGCCGGGGTCGGTAGACGACCTCCAGGCAGAGGTCATCGCTCGCGACATCGCCAAAAAGGTACAGGAGGAGTTGCAGTATCCGGGTCAGATCCGGATCATGGTTATCCGCGAGCTGCGCTCTTCCGCATACGCGAAGTAGGCTCGCCTGCAATGAAGGAGACCTCGAACCGGGCCACCTATTACATCCGCACGTTCGGCTGTCAGATGAACGAGCACGACTCCGAGCGCATGGCCGGAATGCTCGAGCGCGAAGGATACGCTCCCGTGACAAGCCCCGATGACGCCTCGGTGGTGCTGTTCAACACCTGCTGCATACGAGAGAACGCCGACCAGCGCCTTTACGGCAACCTCGGACACCTGAAGTCCGTCAAGGACAGAAGGCCCGAGTTGCGGATCGTGGTGGGGGGATGCCTTGCCCAAAAGGACAAGGAGCTGATTCAGCGGCGCGCCCCCTACGTCGACGTCGTTCTCGGTACTCATAATCTTGCGAGCCTCCCTCGCCTGCTGCGGGACTCGCAGGAAGGACCCTCGTTCGAGATCCTCGAGCAGACCGAAGCGTTCCCCTCGGCGTTGCCGACTCGCCGCTTTTCACCCTGGCACGCGTGGGTATCGATTTCGATCGGTTGCAACAATGCGTGTACCTTCTGCATCGTTCCCGCGGTAAGAGGCAAAGAGATCTCCCGGCGGACGGGGGACATCGCCAGTGAGGTGGAAAGCTTGGTTGCGGACGGAGTCATCGAGGTGACGCTATTGGGACAGAACGTCAACTCGTACGGCCGCGATCTCGACGGCACACCATTGTTCGCAAAGCTCTTGCGTGTGCTGAACGGTATCGAAGGCCTCGAAAGAATTCGCTTTACGAGTCCCCATCCCAAGGACTTCAAGGCAGACACGGTCGCCGCGATGGCCGACTGTGAGCGCGTCTGTGAGCACATCCACCTGCCTCTGCAGTCGGGATCAGACTCGTGCCTTCGACGCATGAAGCGCGCCTACACGCGAGCCAAGTTTCTCGACAAGGTCGATATGGTGCGGAATGCCATCCCCGATGTTGCCATCACCACCGACATCATCGTGGGTTTCCCGGGTGAGACCGACACAGAGTTCGAAGACACGCTGTCGCTCGTCGCACAGGCCCGCTTCGATCAGGCCTACACCTTCCAGTATTCGGCCCGTCCCATGACGGCGGCCGCCGACATGCCGGGGCACCTCCCCAAAGAGGTTGTGCAGGAGCGCTTCGAACGACTTGTGGCTCTGCAGGAGGAGATTTCGGCGGAGCGCAACGACCGCATGGTGGGCCGGATCGAGGAAATCGTCGTCGAAGGGCCCAGCAAGCGCGATCCGTCGCAAAAGAACGGCCGCACACGCACCAACAAGCTCGTGATCTTCACGGGCGAGGACAGCCCTGAAGGGTCCCGCCGCAGCGTCCACATAACGGGAGCGGGAGCACACCACCTCAAGGGTGAGCTCGTCTCTCGGCCCCCTCTTCGCCTGCCCGTGGTCGGGGTCCCCGCGCGGGCGTGAAGCGAGGGCCGGTGGCGGCCGCCATCGTCCCGCACGCACCGCTGCTGGTAACAGGACTCCATCCGGAAGGTTTCGAGGAGCCATGTGCCGCCGTGGTAGAGGCCGTTCAGTCTCTTGCCTGGGGGCAAGCAGAGGCGGTTGCGGTCATCTCTCCGCACGGTGCCGCGCCGGGCGTCTATGCCAGAGTAGAGGGGTCTCTGAACGGGTTCGGGCTCGGAATAGACGGGGGCCGAGAAGGCGGCGAAGGCCTCGCCAAGGAGCTCGCCGTGGCGACGGGACTGGCGCTGTTGGAGGGGCCCTGTGACCACGGGGTCCTGGTTCCCGCCCTGCTCGGCTGCGCTCCGGGGCTCGAGCTCGTCGGAGTATCACTGGGCGAGGGATCGGACCTCGCTGAGATGGAGGAGGTCATCACCCTGTTGGCTCGAGCTCTCGAGAGCCTGGGCGGCCGTGTAGGCGTCGCCGCCAGTGCTCATTCCGGGGCCGCGCTGTCGGCCTCTGCCCCCTTGACCGAGCTCGAGGGGGCCGTGGAGGCGGAGGCGGCCTGGATCGACGCATTGCGCTCGGACGTGGGCTCGTCCGAGGAGGCGACGAGCAGGCTCGCCCTCGTGGCGGGCTCGTGCGCGGCCGGCCCCCTGAGGGTTCTGAGCGCTCTCGGCCGGGGACGGGCGGCGGTGCTTCATGCTTACGAGCGGCCCTTCGGCGTGGGTTACGTGGTGGCCTCGGTCCCCGGGTGAGCGGCGTGGCGGCGGTGGCGGCCCCCAGTGCCCGCCGAATGGTGGTCAGATGCTCTATGTGCTCATCTCCGCACCACACGCCGTACCAGGTGGCCAAGGGGTGCACGGCGTGGCCGCGGTGG
>JALZJN010000099.1 GCA_030859735.1 Actinomycetota bacterium | reverse complement strand
CCCCCGACGTGGGTCGAGGGGCAGGTTTGTCCGAGAAAGGCCCTGCGGTGGGGTCTTGCCAACTACAGGGTGACAAGTGGGAGAGGGGCTGCAAAGAGCAGAGGTCGAATGCGTGGGAACCGCCAACATAGGATTTTCTTGTGAGGACGCCGAATTGGATCATTAGAGCCTCTTGGTGAGAGTCCTGGCCGTCGCGGACGAGGTCGATGAGTCTCTCTACTACGAACGGGTCCGCCGGCTCCAGCCCCACCTCGTCGTGGCTTGTGGCGACCTGCCCTTCGACTATCTCGAGTATCTCGTCACGATGCTCAACGTTCCCCTGCTGTTCGTCCCCGGGAACCACGATCCCGACCTCCGGGCCAAGCCTGAGGCCCTGGGGGCGGAGGATTTCAGCAGGCCCTTCCAGGTCGGCTCGCTCCGCAGAGAGCCGGCCGGGCCCCTCGGGTGCGTGAACATAGACGGCAGGGTCGTCGATGCCGCGGGCCTGCGCGTGGCCGGGCTGGGCGGTTCGGTCCGCTACAGAAAGGGACCGAACCAGTACACCCAGCAACAGATGAGCGCCCGTACTGTGGCGTTGGAGGTCCGAATTCGCCGCAAGGGCCTGTGGGACCGGCGGCCCGTCGACATCCTCGCGACCCACTCCGCCCCTCTGGGGGTGGGGGACGGAGACGATCCCACCCATCGTGGATTTTCGAGCTTTCACCGCCTCACCGCCCGTGTGCGCCCCAGGCTGCTGTTGCACGGGCACGTCCACCCTTACGGGCGTCTGACTCAGCGCCGAGAGCTCGGGGCCACCACCGTGGTGAACGTGGTCGGCCGGCACATGCTGGACCTCTAGGTGCTGGACCTCTAGGTGCTGCGCTAAATACTGGACGGCCGAGGAGAATAGAGGCCATGGCCTGGGACCCGCTACCTTCGACTTTCGACAAGGCTCGCCGCCGTGAGGCCTATCGCCGCTTTGGTCGCGCCGTCGCCGGCCGGCCCCCAACTCCGCTTCTCGCCTTCGAGGAGGTCAAGGACCGGCTCCGCTTCTTCGAGCAGAATTACGTCGGCATTCGGGCCATTCCCGTGGCGGCCATCGTGGGCAGCTCAGGGCGCAGCCGGGACTTCGACAAGAACTTCCTGCCTCGCCGACCCGATCTCAGGGAGCGCTGGACGGCGATAGAAAGGGCCTTTCCCGAAGGTGGTTTCCCCCCCATTGTCGTGTATCAGGTCGCAAGCTCATACTTCGTAGTCGACGGCCACCACCGGGTTGCCATCGCGAAGTGGCGCAAGCAGGAGTTCATCGATGCCGAGGTGACCGAGCTACGGACCCGCTACGAGCTGCCCGAAGGCGCGGATATCGGCGAGATCATCTTCCGGGAGCAACAGCACCTGTTGATGCACGAAAGCGGCTTGGAGCGGGCCCGGCCCGAAGCCCTGATCGAGTTCTCGCAGCCCCACCGCTACGTGGAGCTCCTCGAGCTCATCCGGCTGCACGGCTTCCACATCATGATCGAGCGCGCCCAGCTGCTCTCGATCGAGGAGATCTCGGGTCACTGGTACGACCACGTCTATCTCCCGACCATCGAGCAGATCCGAGCAGAACGCCTCCACGACCTGTTCCCGGGAGAAACCGACGCCGACCTCTTCCTCCGCATCTGGCAACGTCGTCGCGCCCTTTTTCCGGAACGAGGGGCGCTCAGCTTGGAGGACACGGTCCGGACGGTCGGTGCCGAGACAGGAGTCAGACGCAGGGGCCGGAGGTAGCGCCGCTCATCTCGACCCGAGAGCAGCGAATCTCCGTTCGGGGAGGTTTTCGCGACCAAGCCACTGTTTCGAGTGAGAGAAATGTGGTACATGTTGCTCATGAACGCACCGTGGTGGATCTGGGTGCTGGTCGCGATCATTTTGATCGTCGTCATCTTGCAGATGACCTAAGCCGACCTAAACCCGGAACAGACAACTGAATACGGGGGCGCGACAAGAGCCTCGTTTCGACGAGGCTTTTTGTCGTATGGCCCCAGACGGTCTCGTTACTGCTCAGGAGTAGTAGGGGGAGGGTCTCTCAGGGTCGATCTCGTAGCGCTTAATCGCTTCGGAGACCTCCTCTGGTTTGGCATCCCCCGACTGCGCCAGCGCAGATAGGACCGCCACCACGATGTGCTCGGCGTCGATCTCGAAATGACGGCGCAGCTGTTCGCGGCTGTCTGAGCGGCCGAAGCCATCGGTCCCCAGGGCGACGAAGCGACTCGGTATCCAGCGGGCAATCTGGTCGGCGGTCGCCTTGATCGAATCGCTGGCCGCAATCACCGGGCCTTCCTTCGACTCCAGAGCGCTGGTCACATACGGTTGCCGGGCGGCCTCTTCGGGGTGGAGGCGATTCCAGCGCTCGATCTCGAGAGCCTCGACCCTGAGCTGCTGATAGGACGTCGCGCTCCAGACATCGGCCGCGACGTCGTGATGTTCGGCCAAGAGCTCCTGGGCCCTGAGTACCTGCGTCATGATCGACCCCGAGCCGAACAGCTGGGCACGCCGGCGCCGCTCTTCTGTCGCGCCCCGGAAGAGGTACAGCCCCCTGAGGATTCCCTCCTCGCAATCCTCCGGCATCGACGGCTGGGAATAGGGCTCGTTGTAGATCGTGAGGTAGTAAAAGACGTCCTCTCCCTCGTCGACCATGCGCGTGAGGCCACTCTTCACGATAGTTGCAAGCTCGAACGCGAAGGCGGGATCGTAGGAGAGGCAGGCGGGGTTGGTGCTGGACATCAGCAGCGAGTGCCCGTCCTGGTGCTGCAAACCCTCTCCGTTGAGCGTCGTGCGTCCGTAGGTGGCGCCGAGCAGGAAGCCCCGCCCCCGCTGGTCCCCCAGCGACCAGATGAAGTCACCTATGCGCTGGAAACCAAACATCGAATAGAACGCGAAGAACGGCACCATCGGCACGCCGTGAGTTGCATAGGAGGTACCGGCGGCCGTGAAGGTTCCCATGGCCCCCGCTTCGCTGATGCCCTCCTCCATGATCTGGCCGGTCTGCGACTCTCTGTAGGCCAAGAGATGCTCGGCGTCGACGGGATCGTAGAGCTGGCCGCGAGCGGCGTAGATCTTGAACTGGGGGAACAGCGATTCCATCCCGAAGGTGCGAGCCTCGTCGGGGATGATCGGGACCACATGGCGGCCGAACTTCTTGTCCCTCATCAGCTGGCGAATGATCCGTACCATCGCCATCGTGGTGGCCACGGGCTGCTTGGAGCCCTTGGCGAACTCGTCGTAGAGCTTTCTCTCGGGGAGGCTCACCGGGTGGGTCTTGACCCGGCGCTGCGGAATCACACCGCCGAGGGCGCGGCGCCGCTCGAGCATGTACTGGACCTCTTTGGAGTCCTCGCCGGGGTGGTAGTAGGTCGGCGTGCCCGCCTTGATGTGCTTGTCTGCTATCGGCAGCTCGAGGCGGTCGCGGAACTTCTGCAGCTCCTCCTCCGACAGCTTCTTGGCCTGATGGGTGACGTTGCGGCCCTCGATCGCCCCTCCAAGCGTCCAGCCCTTGACGGTCTTGGCCAGAATGACCGTAGGGGCGCCTCTCATCTCGGCCGCCAGCGCATAGGCGGCATAGACCTTGCGGTAGTCGTGGCCTCCCCGTCTGAGGCGCTTGAGTTCGTCGTCTGAGAGATGCTCTACCATCTTCTTGAGCCTCGGGTCGGAGCCGAAGAAATCCCGGCGGATGTAGTCGCCGGACTCGACCACGTACTTCTGGAACTGACCGTCGACGGTGGTGTTCATCTTGTTGACGAGCAGGCCATCGTTGTCCTCGGCGAGCAGATCGTCCCACTCTCTCGCCCACACCACCTTGATCACGTTCCAGCCGGCCCCCCGAAACGTCGACTCGAGCTCCTGAATGATCTTTCCGTTGCCCCGCACCGGTCCATCCAGCCGCTGCAGGTTGCAATTCACCACGAAGATGAGGTTGTCGAGACCTTCTCGGGCCGCAATGGAGAGAGCGGCCATGGACTCGGGCTCGTCCATCTCCCCATCACCCACGAACGCCCACACCCGTTGGTTGGAGGTGTCCTTGATATCCCTGTGCTGGAGATAGCGGTTGAAGCGAGCCTGATAGATCGCATTGAGCGGCGACAGGCCCATCGAGACCGTGGGGAACTGCCAGTACTCGGGCATGAGACGCGGATGGGGATAGGAGGACAGTCCTCCGCCGAACGCCTCACGCCGGAAGTTGTCGAGACGGCCCTCGTCGAGGCGCCCCTCGAGAAAGGAGCGGGCGTAGACGCCCGGGGCCGCGTGGCCCTGGAGGTAGACCTGATCGCCCCCGCCCTCGGCGTCGGGGCCGTTGAAAAAGTGATTGAAGCCGACCTCGTAGAGAGAGGCGGCTGAGGCATAAGTGGAGATGTGCCCCCCGATGCCGTCGTATTTCTTGTTGGCGCGCATCACCATGGCGGCGGCATTCCAACGGATGATCCGCCGGATCGAGAGCTCGATCTCCTCGTCCCCGGGGAAATGTGGCTCCTGCTCGGCTGTGATCGTATTGATGTAGTCGGTCGAGACCATGGCCGGGAGCCCGATCTGGCGGCTGCGGGCATGGGTCATTACCTGGTGCATGAGGTAACGGGCGCGGGCGGGAGAGGCGTCGATCAGCTGGTCGAGCGACTCGATCCACTCGTTGGTCTCGTCCGGATCGATGTCTGGAAGCTGGTTCATATAGGAGTCGAACATCGTGATCTCCCCTCTAGTCGGGGTGTGCCTGAGTTGACGGCCCAGCCCTCAGAGTAAACCCGCGGCAGAGGCAAGTGATCGGCTCTACGCGGGAGCCGGATTCGGCCGTTAAGGAGGCGACGCTCCCACTCTGGACTACCGAGGTCCGGCCGCCCCACGACGGCCCGTCTTGGGGGCCGCCTTCACAGCCGAGTTCCACAAGTCCCGCCAGAAGGGGATTGGATCCGACCACGACGCAACCGCATAGGTCTTCTTGCCTCGCCACGACCGCCACCATCCGGCCGGAGTGAGTCGACGGTGGAACAAGTAGTAGAGAGCCGACTGGACGTCGTGGCGGAGGTAGATCCATTTCGCTGCCGTGTATCGCTGCTGCAGGTTCACAGTGACGGGAAGGCCGAGGGTATCGCAGTACTTGGCGAAGAGAAGGTGGACGTCGCCGCCTTCGGCGATGGAGGACCGGCCCGTCGGCCGGCCGATGTTCGCCTCGATGACGAAGTGACGGCCGGAGCGAGTATCTCTCTTCATCTCGACATAGCCCAGCCCTCGGTATCCGACACTCTCGAACAGCCGTACCGACTCGTGAAGCACCACGTCGTTGCGGCACTCCTCGCCGAGCGAGCTGGTTCCGGCGCCGGGAGGCCACTGCCTGAGCTTGCGCGCGATGAAGGTGCCTAGGACCCCGAGGTCAGAAAAGTAGCAGTTACACGAGTACAGCTCGGAGTCATCCCCTTCGATCCATTCTTGCACCACGAGCATGTCGGTGGCGGTCCCCACCTGTTCGTAGAGGATGACCAGGTCCTCGGGACCCGAGAGCCGGTACACCTTCTTGAGGCCCCGCGCCTGCCACTGCGCCGATTTCAGTCGTGGCTTGGCCACGGCGGGATAACCCAGGGTGGGCGCGACCCGGCGCGCTGATTCGAGAGTGTCCACGAAGGCGGTGCGGGGAACCGGCAGGTCGTGACTCTGCGCGAACTGGAGGAAGGAGACCTTGTCCATTAGCAGCTCCACGACATCGGGCCGCGGAAGCACGACGTGATAGGAGGGTGCGAGCCGATCGCGGTTTCGGGATATCGCCAGCACGCTCATATCGGTGCAGGGGTAGAGCACCGCTCTTTGGGTCAGGCCGGGGCCCAACTTCTCCAGCGCGGCGATGAAGTCGCCGTTCTCTGTGTCGGCGTAGACGATCCTCTTGCAGGCTCTCGTCGTGCATGCGAAGTGCCCCGGATCAGAGGCCACGCCGATGACCGGGATGCCCCTTCGAGCCAGGATGCGAGCGGTCTGGAGACCCGTGATGCAATCGAGCCCCACCACCACGGCCGGCGCCATGCGCCAATCGGCCGCGTAGCGGCCTCCCCCCCTCGAGAGACCGGGAATCACCCTTGGGGCTCGGGGCCCTCTTCGAGTTCGATCATCTCCTTCGTCCTCACGAGGTCGAAGACGTGATTGACGGAGGCAATGTCCGCGTCGACCGATGCGGCACGTCGCTCTCTGCGCAAGGTGTGGAGGGTGTCTTCCATACCTTGCACGGCTGCTCTCATTGGTTGATTGGCGAAGATGATGACCTGAAAACCCTTGTCGTGAAGCTCATCTACGGAAAAGGTGGGGAATAGGGTCGGTACCGCGACCAAGGGCACCTCGCCCACTCCACGCCATTTCTCCAAGAACCCCTCGATCTCACCCAGAGACTTGTCCCGGGAATGAATGAGTATTGCGTCGGCGCCTGCCTCCACGTAGGCATCGGCGCGATCGCAGGCTTCGGCCACACCGAGGCCGGCGATGAGCGCTTCGACCCGGGCAATGAACACGAAGGTCTCGGACTCCTGTGCCGCCTTGGCGGCGCGAATCCGCCGGGACTGCTCGGCAGCAGGAATCAGGGCTCGCTGCGATTCTCCGGTGTAGAGGCTGTTGCGTTTGGGAAAGGTGTTGTCCTCGACGCAGATTGCCGCAATCCCGGCCCGTTCGAACTCGCGAACGGTCCGGACGAGATTGGTCAACGCCCCGAAGCCGTTGTCGCAGTCGACTATCACGGGTATCCTCACTGCCGCGTCGGCGCGCGCTGCGGCCGCAACAGTTTCGGTCATGGTGGTCAGGTTGAGGTCGGGAAGGGCATGCGCCATGGTCGAAACGCCGAACCCGGAGACCCAGACGGCATCGAATCCGTGGGATTCGATTAGCTGAGCGCTCATGGCATCGTGGGCCCCCACGGCAACCACCGGGCTCGGTGACTCGAGGCCCTCTCTGAGACGATTCCGTTTCTCTTCTGCGATGTTCATGTTTCGATACCCCCTCGTGAGTTGAATGTGCGGCTAGAGCACCAGCTCGGTGCTCTGAGCCTCCTCTTCAATACGGCCTTCATCAAATGAACTAATGATCTGAACGATGCGCCGGCCGATGTCCCGCTGGGAGTCCAGGGCCATACCCCCTATATGGGGAGTCAGGACCACGTTCGGCAGTTCACCAAGGGGGGAGATCGTGCCCTCCCCCTCGCGCTCGTGGACATCGAGGGCGGCGCCTGCAATCCGGCCCTCTATCAGCTCACCGAACAAGGCTTGCTCATCGACTATGCCCCCGCGCGAGGTGTTGATCAGATAGGCGCCCGGCTTCATCATCGACATGGCCTGCGAGCCGATGAGATTGCGCGTCGAAGCACTCAGGGGCACGTGCACCGTGACGAAGTCCGCCTCGGAGAGCACCGGATTGAGCATTTTGAGCTCGATCCCCCGGGCGCCCAACATGGCGGCGCACTGCTCCGAGTATCGGTCTACGCAGCCGATCACATTCATGCCCCAAGCAGCCCCGAGCTCTCCCACCCGGGCACCGATGTTGCCGGCGCCCACTATGCCGAGAGTCTTGCCCATCAGCAGCGGACCGCCCAGCTCTCTCTTCGGCCAATGGCCGCGACGAAGCTCCCGATCGGCCAGGACCACCTTGCGGGCAAGAGCGAGCATCAAGGCGAAGGTCAGCTCGGCCACCGCCTGGGCGCTGGGTCCAGGAACGCGCACGAGCCGGACGCCTCTGGCCCGGGCGTGCCCAAGATCGACGTTGTCCAACCCCGATCCTGCGCGAACTAGCAGCTTCAGCTCCGGCGCCATGTCCATGATTGCGGACGAAACCGATACTCCGCTGCGGAAAACAATCACCTCCTGTTCCCTCATGACCGAGGGGGACAGATCGGCGTAGCCGTTAGTAGCGTCAACGACCGTGTGCCGGCTATCCAGTCCCTTCACTGCCTCTGAGTCGATGGGGCTAAAAAGCAAGATGTTCACGCCGGTTCTCAAACCTCCTTGGGTTGCTCGATACCGAGCCGGAGCCTCATATGACCCAAGATCTCGGCTGCGACCGACTCCACCACCTCATCTAGTGGTTTGCTGGCGTCTATTGCGACGAAGTGAGGCAAAACCTCGCTTAGATTTCGATACTGCGCGCGCCTTCGCTCGAGAAAATCGGGTGGCGCCTCCTGCTTGCGAGCAAGCAGGATATCCGTTGAAGCATCCAGGAGAATCGTTAGCTCGGGCCGCGGATAGAGGCGCTTCAACATTTGCCCGTGGATACGGTTGATCAGAGGGCGTGGCCCATACGATGGGGCGACGTCGTAGGCGTGGTAGTCACAGAAGAAATGCCGGTCGAAAATGACCATTCGGCCACGCCGGAGATGGTACCAAGCCAGGCTCTGCCGAAACCATTCCTCTGCCATCCAGTTCGTCAACCGCAAAGTGCTCTTGAGATTGGCCATCCTCCCCCGTCGAGCAGCGACCACGGCCGGGTCGGGGGTTCCCGTCATCTCTGGACGCCGGCCGCGGGCACGCTTAGCGGCGAGCACGAGCCTCGTGGTCGGCAGCATCACTCTGCTGGCTTCAAGGTTTACCCCCATGTAGATCGACTTGGTTGGATACCCAAGTCTCGAAGCAAGCTCTTTCGAGATCGAGGACTTGCCCGCGCCATCAGGACCAATCAGGGCGACGGTGAATGGCATGACTGAGACCGGGTGCCGGGCAATCGCCACCGGTTACAGCACCGGTTCGAGGGCGCTAAACAGCCGCCCGATAGGAGCCGGGAAGGGATGGTACAAGGCGTACGCCTGGATTCCCGACAGGGCGCTCAGCAGCTTGCTCTCACGGTCTTCTGCCTCCTCGATCGCCGGGATGGCCGCAGCGGGGAAAGCGAACCGGTACTTGAGGTAGGTGGAGTACAACGGCAGACGCTCGTAGCGAAGGGAGAACAGCATTCGCCGAATCACTTCTCCCGAGTCGACCGGCTCCACCGTCACGTCTGAAGAGGAGTGGCTGACCACAAAGACAAGCTTCTCGAGCTTTCCTTCAAGGGCGCAGGCACGGGGACCAAACAGCGAAGCAGGAGGGGCGTGGACGAACATCTGACGCTGGAGCACCGGAGTGATCCGATCGGCAGCTCGCGCTATCGACCCACCGCCGGAAGACAACCGACTCCCAACGTCCCGGGCCACCCTCATAGCCTTGAGCCGAGTCCGGCCGCGTCGTCCGACGGCGTCCAAGTACTCGGGTACGTCGGGGAAGTGCCAATCCCACAGCCTGATGGGCTCTGGAATTCCGTACATCCTGCGAGTTTCCGGGTCGACATAGACCCACTCATCGCCGACGTACTCGGCACCTTGCTGCATGAAGCTCAGCAACACCTCGGTCTTCCCGCCCTTCGCCCATCCGGTTACCAGCACACCGGTTCCCCGGTAGGTGAACGCCGACCCGTGTACGGGCACGATGCCCTTGGACAGCATGGTTAGGTTGACGACCGCGATGAGTAGCGGCACGGGGGCGGTGCCTCTCTCGCATACGATCCTGCACCCCTGTCCAATTCCGTCCAGGTGGAGCCGGGCTGAAGGGCGACCGGGACCCCTCGGTTGCAACAGAAACGAATTCTTCGAATAGGCCACGTCGTTTAGCCCGACAAAGCGAACATCCTCTTCTTTGAGGTGATCAACAAACTCGACCACGATGTCCGGCTCTCCGGGGAGCGGGCGTCGAACCGGGCCGATCTGGCGGGTGACAACACCAGCCTCCGCCTCGCCGGCGTTGACCAGACGGACCCCCACGAGGCCATGGAGATCGAAGTCGATCTCCCGATTTTCAGAAGCTCTGGCGGCTCGAAGCTGCATATCGGTCCTTCTCTCAGCACCGTGGAAGTATCTTCGAGGGAGGTTGCACCCCTTCTCGCCCCCTGCACCCTCCCGATTCAAGACTCTACATCAGACATTATTTTCCACGTCCATCGGGATCCTGGCAATACCCTTGGAGAAACCAACGGCGCTTCTCCCAGCCTCCATCCACGCCGCCACACCCATCCTGACCCGCAGGTTTTTTTCTTCACTCACGATACGGACGCAGGAAACCCGGCAAAAAATGAAGTCCATCTTCTGTATGCAAAGTCCTGACATGGGATAAGACTGAGAAGAGTCGCACGACTACATGGGGTAGCCAAGGCAAGCATCAATAAGCTGCTACGCAAAAAGCTCTAGGAGTTGATGAAAATGGTCAGAAAACAGGTCGCCATCCTTGCTTGCGCTCAAGCGATTGCGGTGGCGGGGACGGTCTTGCTGGCGTCCTCATCCGGCGCTCAAGGAACGGCCGTCGCGCAATACCACATGGACGAGCCTCCCGGATCGTCGACCATGGTCGACTCCTCGGGAAACGGAAACGACGGGAACATATCCAATGTGACCCTGGGGGTTCCGGGGCATTCGGGCACGGCGTATGAGTTCAACGACGTGAGCTCGCAGGTCGTCGTTCCCTCCTCCGGGTCCCTCAACCCCGGAAACGACGACCTCACGCTCAGCGCTTGGGTCAAGCCCACCGCACTGCCTCCCTCCGACAGCGACGACCTCCTGCGCAAGGGCACGGCCGGGACGGTCGGAGGGGAATACAAGATGGAGATCTTGTCCACGGGAAAGCTCAACTGCGTGATGCAGGGAGTCACTGCTTCGGGCGCCAAAGCCACGGTGACCGCGCGAGGAGCGTCGGGACAGCCCAGTCTGGTTAACGGAAGCTGGCACAGGGTGCAATGCGTCAAGACGTCCACCTCGATCACCGCGCTTGTCGACTCCTACTCGAAGACCACCAACTTCAGCAATAACATCTCGATCTCGAACGGCAAGGCGCTGCACGTGGGGCACAAGGCCCTGGGGGCTGATGTCTACAACGGCGTGATGGACGAGGTCTCGATCGAGGTCACCGAGGTGCCCGACGACCCGGCCCCCAGCCCGAGTCCGTCGCCGTCTCCCACTCCGACGACGTCATGCCTGGGGCAGGCCACGACAATCGAGGGCACCAGTGGTGCCGACAACATCACAGGAACGGCGGAAGCGGACGTGATCAACGGGCTTGGCGGGAACGACGTGATTGACGGAGCCGGCGGCAACGATCGCATCTGTGGGGCCGGTGGCCGCGACGATATCTCCGGCGGAGACGGAGACGACACGATGAATGGAGGCGCCACCGTGGACACGATCAGAGACCTGTCTGGAACCGACAACCTCCAAGGCGCCGGGGGAGCGGACACGCTGGATTCCCTGGACGAAAGCCCCGGAGATACGGTCAACGGAGGCGCCGACATCGACAGTTGCACGAGCGACACGGGAGACAAGCGCTCCAGATGCGAGAGCTAGCCGAAGCCCAAGTCATCCAGACTCGTTGGGCTCCGCCACAGGCGGCAGAAGCAGGCGGTTGCCCACAAAGCAAAACGGGCAAGGGACTTTCCGGATCCAGTAGCGCGATCATGAGCGCGGGGGTTGCTTCGATCGCGGAGGCAATCCAGGCCTCGGTTTGACGAGAGCGGACCTTGAACGTGCCTTGAACCACTGCTTGGTGGAATCGGAAAGGGCTCGCCCCTCGGCGATCATCCCAGGGATATGCCGTAGCCTGCGTCGATGACGCGCCTCATCGGACCGCTTCCTCTTATGGCGCTGCTGGTGATGGTGGGGGCGCCCGCCTGTGTGCCTCAAGCCCCCAGCGTCCAAGGGCGGGCCGTTAATCAGCTCTATGGGATCTTTGCTGTGATCGCGTCGGTCATCTTCGTGGTGACCGCCGCACTGATCGCCTTCAGCATGCTCCGCTACCGCGCCAAGCCGTCGGACGACGCGCTGCCGCCTCAGTTCGAGGGCAACGTGAAGCTCGAGCTGATCTGGTTTGCGATTCCCACGGCCGTCGTGGTGATTCTCTTCATTCTCACGCTGCAAAAGCTCGATATCGTGGCCGAGCGTGCAGCCGCTCCCCAGAGCGTCATCGAGGTCGAGGCCTACCAGTGGGGCTGGAGCTTCACCTACCGGGGTGAGGGCGTGAACATCTCCGGCGGGCCTCAGGATGACCCGGAGATAGTGGTACCGACCGATCAAGCGGTGGTCTTCGACATCTCGGCCGAGGACGTGCAGCACTCCTTTTACCTGCCGCGTTTGCTGATAAAGCGTGATGCCATTCCCGGCCGCACCAACCGGGTGGACGTCGAGATCGATGAGCCCGGGCGCTACCTCGGCAAGTGTGCGGAGTTCTGCGGCCTCTTGCATGAGCAGATGAACTTCGTCGTGCGCGCCGTCCCACCGCCTGAGTACCGGGCCTGGCTGAATCAGAGGGAGCAGGATGATGGCAACGCTTGAACATTCCGTCCCGCGCGCGGGGGGCGGCTTGCTGGAGTGGTTCACGTCCGTCGATCACAAGAAGATAGGGATCCTCTATCTAGGCTCTGCGCTCGTCTTCTTCGTGCTATCCGGGATCCTTGCGCTGATAATGCGAAGCGAGCTGGCTCAACCCGGGCTCCAGCTCGTGGATCGCAACACTTACGCGCAACTGTTCACCATGCACGGCACCGGCATGATGTTCTTCTTCGGAACTCCCCTGGTCATTGGTCTCGCCAACTACTTCGTGCCTTTGCACATCGGTGCACCCGATGTCGCCTTCCCGAGGCTCAACGCGTTCGCCTTCTGGCTAACGCTGGCGGGAGCGGTCATGGCTTTCGCGGGGTTCCTGACGGCAACCGGCGCAGCCGCGTTCGGTTGGACCGCTTATGCGCCGTTGTCCGGCGACGCGTACTCGCCCGGAACCGGCGCGGACCTATGGATCGTCGGAGTAGCGCTCTCGGGGATCGCCGGTGTTCTCGCCGCAGTCAACCTGCTGGCGACGATCTTCGGCATGAGGGCACCCGGCATGAGCATGCTCAGAATGTCCATCTTCAACTGGAACATCGTCGTGACCTCAGTGCTGATCGCGTTCTCCTTCCCCGCGCTCACCGTTGCACTCGCTCTGCTGTGGGCGGACCGAAACCTCGGCAGCAGCTTCTTCGAGCCGGCCGGGGGCGGCGATCCCGTGCTCTACCAACACCTGTTTTGGTTCTTTGGGCACCCGGAGGTATACATCCTGATCTTGCCCTTCTTTGGCATCGTGACCGAGATCATTGCCGTCTTCAGCCGCAAGCCGGTGTTCGGCTACAAGGGTTTCGTGTTCGCCACCCTGCTGATAGGTGCCTATAGCTTTTCGGTGTGGGCGCATCACATGTTCACGACCGGGGCGGTGGACGGTCCCTTCTTCTCGGCCACGTCGATGCTGATTGCGGTACCCACCGGAATCAAGTTCTTCAACTGGATCGGAACGATGTGGGGCGGCAAGATCCGTTTTCAGACTCCGATGCTGTTCTGCGCGGGCTTCTTGTTCATGTTTCTGATGGGAGGCATAACCGGAGTTTTCCTGGCGTCGCCGCCACTCGACTATTTCGTGCACGACACCTATTACGTCGTGGCTCATCTTCACTACGTGCTCTTCGGCGGCAGCGTGTTTGCGATGTTCGCAGGGCTCTACTACTGGATCCCCAAGATGTCCGGCCGCATGCTCTCAGAGCGGCTCGGCAAGCTGCACTTCGCGCTGATGTTGGTCGGCATGAACGCCGCTTTTTTTCCGATGCACCAACTCGGGATCGATGGTATGCAGCGCCGCGTCCCCGACTACCCCGCTTCCTTTGCCTACGCTCAGGCCAACCTGATATCCACCGCGGGGGCGTTTCTGACCGCGCTGGCGGTGCTGGTGTTCTTCATCAACTTGTTCTCATCCTTGCGCCGCGGCCCCCTCGCAGGTGACGATCCGTGGGGCGGCTATACGCTCGAGTGGGCCACGACCTCGCCGCCCCCCCATCACAACTTCTCTAGGCTGCCCCCGATCCGCTCTGCCAGGCCCGTGTTCGACGAGCGCAGCAACAACCCGGGAGCAGACTCGGCATGATCGAGGAGCTGCGGCTGTTCGCACGCATCGCCCTCTACGCGGCCCCCGCGGCGGCGATCTACTGGCTGGTGTCCTCCGAGGTGTCCGGTACCTGGATGCTGGCGGCTCTCGTCGGAGCGGTAGCCACCTGGGTGGCGGTGGCGACGGCCCTGACCGGGCGCCCGACGCGCCCTGCGAGCGCTGCCGGTTTGATCGGCTTCGAGGAAACGGAGAAAGAGACGGAGCACTCTTCGCTGGAGTTTGCTTCCCAAGTCCTTCCGGGACGCTCGGCATGGCCGGCGGCTGCGGCGCTGGCCGCGTTCGTTACAGGGCTCGGGGCCGTCTATGGGGGCTGGTTCGCGGTCCCGGGCCTGCTGCTGGGCGCGACCTGCGCGGTGGGGTGGCTGCTCCAGTTGGAGCGCTGACTTCGGTGCCGAGTGGTGGCTCGATGACCTATATGACCATCTCACCACCACTCGGCAAGAGGGTTGGGCTTGCTCAGCCCTCGCGGGGGATGACCGGGCTGGGCCGCTCGGAACCCTCCTCGAAGCCCCCCTGCTCGGTGCGGCGCAGCACTACCCCGGGACTGCGGCCCAAAGGGTGCTCCTGCGAATCACGAAG
>JALZJN010000077.1 GCA_030859735.1 Actinomycetota bacterium | reverse complement strand
TTGCACGAGTTCGCCCATGCCTTCGCCGCCGACGCCCAGGGTGACCGGCTCCCGCGCGCCATGGGCAGGGTCACCCTCAACCCCGTCCGCCACCTCGACGTGCTGGGAACACTGCTGATCTTTCTGGTCGGCTTTGGCTGGGGCAAGCCCGTCGAGTTCAGGCCCGAGGCGTTCTCCTCTCAGCGCTTCGGCTCTGCCATCGTGGCGCTGGCCGGGCCCGCCATGAACCTGGCGCTTGCGCTGGTGGGAGCGTTCCTCTTCGTGGCCGCCGCCAATTCGGGCTTCTACGACCCGATCGTGACCTTCCTCGGCCTGTTCATGTCGATCAACGTGCTCCTGGCCGTGTTCAATTTGATTCCTCTGCCCCCGCTCGACGGCTCTCGCTTGCTCACGATCTTTCTCCCCCCCAGCAAGCAACACATCATCTTCTTCCTCGACCGCTACGGCTTCATCATCTTGTTGCTGCTGGTGTTCTTCGGCGGCTTCAGTCTGCTCTCGCCGGTGATCCTCTTCGTGAGGGACTTCGTCCTGAGGCTGGCGGGGGCTTAAGCGGAGCCCGAGCATGAACGTGCGAGCGTCGCTGATGCTCGTCCACGGCGCAGGAAGCGGGCCGTGGGTGTTCGAGAGGTGGGGCGTCGCTTTTCCCGGTATCGAGGTCGTCGCCATCGACCTTCACGACGGACTCGATGTTTCCCGCACTTCGATGCAGGACTACGCGCGATCTTTGGTTGATGCTTCTACGGGACTGCGCACTCCGCTTTTTGTGTGTGGCTGGAGTATGGGAGGTCTCGTGGCGCTCATGGCCTCCGCCTCACTCGAGCTCGCCGGGCTGATCCTCATAGAACCCAGCCCTCCGGCTGAGCTTCAGGGTTTCGACGAGACTCACGAGCTTCGGAAGGGAGCTTTTGATCCCGAACAAGCCTACGGAGCATTTCCTGCGGGCATCAAGAGCCGGTGGGAGTCTCAGCTCGCCCGCGACGAGCGAAAGCGCGGCGTCACGGTCCCCTCCGTCACCTGCCCGTGCCTGGTGGTCTGGGGCGATGAGTTTGCGACCGACAGAGGCAGGGCCGTTGCCGGGCTGTACTCGGCTGAAGGCATTCCTATCCCCGGCGCCGACCACTGGGATCTCGTCCTGAACCTTGAGGGGCGTGACGCGGTCCGACAATGGATTGAATCCCACCTGCTTTGAGCGTCAATGCTGCGCACGGGGAATACGACGCGCTCCGAGAGGGATTACTGATCTCTTTCTACTTGTGAATAACAGGACGGTTGCCGCCGGGAGCCCGACAAGGGCCGCGAATACCCATGGCGGAAGGCCGTCGGCCGCGTTGCGAGCTGCGGGTTCTGAAGGCATGCCGGACCTCTGGAGGTTGCGGACCAAAGGACGTGGAAACGCTTCCCACCCCGGCTCGATCGTGTCGATATCGTCGATTGGACCCTGGCCGGCCGGTATGAACATAGCGGCGCCGCTCTCCGCGTAGGGAAACAGGGTTAGGTGAACGACCCGTCTGGTCGCGTCGGGAAACGGGCCGACGTTTAGATGATAGGAGAGCTCGAAGCTCGGCCCCAGACTTCCGGGGGGCGGTGATTCTGACTTGTTCTCGAAGAATCGTTGTAGGGCTATGGCCGTCGGTGAAGACCCGCTGCGGACAATTCCGAACTCCTCCCTACTCACCTTGAGTGGAGCCCGAAGGCCGGGACCATCGAGGACCGCGTGGTCGAGCTCGAGGCCCTTCGCCTGCGCTGCGACGGCCTGCAAGACGAAGATGAGCACGACACAGGCAACGCATGCCGACCTCGCCCGGTCAACCGCTCTTATGAGCTTCCCAGCCACCTCCCTGGTGTGCTCTCGACAATGGTATGGGCTTCGGTGGTCAGGGGCGCAGGGCTCGGAGCAGGATCGAGTCCTTGCCCCGCGCCTCGTAGTCCTCCAGAACATGGGCGAGCGCAGCCCTGACGATGCGGCCCCTGTCGCTCCCGACTCCGTGCTCGGAACGGAGGCTGAGCCGGGCCCGCTCGAGGGCCATGAGGTCGTCGCCGGTGCAGTAGAAGGTGATCTTCTCGTCGTGCTTGGGCGCCTTGGCCGACGCCGGACGAGTGGGCGCTCCGCCACTGGTCGATAGATCGTCTTGAATTTTAGTCGACAAGTCGACTTGTACCTGTTCGGTCGCACCCGCGACTTCTTGCTCCGGGCCGGGACCCGTGCGTCGGAAGAGCTCCTCAGCCCCCGGCAGCCTGGCGCGACGCGACACGAGCAATCACCTCCTGAGCGAGCTCCCGATAGGCGGTGGCTCCCGGTGAGCCGGGCGCGTAGTGAACGATCGGTTCGCCCACCACCGGCGCTTCGGCGAAGCGGATGGTCTTGCGAATGATCACCTCGAAGAGCTTGTCGCCGAAGGCCTCCTTGACTCGCCCCAGGACCTCGCGGCCGTGGAGCGTTCTCCCGTCGTACATGGTCGGCAGGATGCCGTCGATGACCAGGTTGGGGTTGAGCAGCTCGGTCACTCTGTCGATCGAGTCGAGCAGCAGCGTCATGCCCCGCAGGGCGTAGTACTCGCACTCGAGCGGGATGATCACCCCGTCGGCGGCGCTCAAGCCGTTGATGGTGAGGAGGCCGAGCGAAGGCGGGCAATCTATAAGGGTAAAGTCATAATCTAGGTTTAGAGGTTCGAGCACGCGGCGGAGGCTGTGCTCCCGGGCCACTTCCTGCACCAGCATCAGCTCGGCGGCGGCGAGGTCGATGGTCGACGGCAGGAGGTCGAGATTGGGGATCGAGGTCTTCTGGAGCACCTCGGTGGCGGGGCAGCTACGGTCCAGCAGCAGGTTGTAAATGGAGAGGTCCAGGGTCGATGGCTCGATCCCGAGCCCGATGCCGCAGCCCCCCTGGGGGTCCATGTCGCAGATGAGAACCCGATAGCCGAGCTCTGCCAGACAGGCGCCTAGGGTGATGGTGGACGTGGTCTTGCCCACGCCCCCCTTCTGGTTGGCGAAAGCGATCACGCGCCCGCCCCGGCCCCCTGTGGCGTTCACCTCGACGCCTTCGGATGCCGACGAGCGCATCCCGGCCCCCGGACGCACTGGCCCCTCCTATAGTGGTTTGCCCTGATCTGACGAGCTCGCGCGGTCGAGTCTTCTTATCGTCTTGGCGACAAAGAGACAAAGTACCTGTTCGCTTTGGAAAACCTACCCCAAACGGCCTGGTGGGCGCAACCGGAAGGCGCCCCGATCGCCTAGTTGCTTTGTCGACAAGTCGTTGACGGCGCCTCGTCTTTTCCTCCCCCCGCGAGCCTCCCCAGCGACTATCGTGGGCTCATGGAACAGGCGACGATCGATTCGATTCGTACCTCGCTCGAGAACGAGCGGGCCTCCCTCGAGCGTCAGCTCCTCGACTCGGGGGCATCTATCGAGGGTGACCAGGTGGAGGTTTCCTTCGATGAGGGTTTCGCCGACTCGGCACAGGCGACGAGCGAGCTCTCGGAGCTGATCGCGCACGTCGAACAGCTGCACGCCACCCACTCCGAGGTCGTCGCCGCAATCACACGTCTGGACGAGGGCGGCTACGGTATCTGCGAGTCGTGTGGAAGTCGAATTGCTACCGAGCGCCTGGAGGCGCTGCCGATCGCTCGTCTGTGCCTGGCGTGCAAGCAGAAGCGGGGCTGAGTCCCCTCGCGCCTTTTTTATGCAGCGAGGATGGCCCAACCGTAAACTTCACGTCTAGACCTCTGAGGGTGGCGGTGGTGGTGGTGCTCGACTCGGTGGGGGTCGGGGGGGCGCCCGACGCAGCCGAGTTCGGGGACGTCGGAAGCGCGACGTTGCAGAACATAGCCGCCTCGGTCGGAGGGCTCTGCCTGCCTAATCTGGCGAAGCTGGGGCTGGGCAACGTGTCGGGTGCGGCCGGAGTGGAGTCGGTTGAGCCGGCAGGAGGAGCGTTCGGGCTCATGACCGAGCTCTCACCGGGCAAGGACACCACGACGGGGCACTGGGAGCTGATGGGAGTCATTCTCGAGCACGCCTTTCCTCTCTATCCTGAGGGCTTTCCAGACGAGGTGATGGACGTCTTTCACCGCGCCATTGGGTCCGAGACGCTCGGAAACTACCCGGCTTCCGGCACCGTGATCATCGACGAGCTCGGAGCCGAGCACATGGCCACGGGCAAGCCGATCGTCTACACGTCCGGCGACAGTGTCCTTCAAATAGCGTCTCACATCGACGTCGTCCCGCTCGAGAGGCTGTATGAGATGTGCGAGCAGGCTCGCTTCATCCTGACGGGACCTCATGAGGTGGGCAGGGTGATCGCCCGGCCTTTCACCGGCACGCCCGGAAGCTTCACGCGCACGTCCGACCGTCACGACTACGCGATTGAACCTCCCTCCCCCACCGTGCTCGATCACATCGCCGGTGAGGGACTCGAAGTTCGCGGGGTTGGAAAGATCGCCGACATCTTCGCCGGCCGAGGGGTGACTTCGTCGCTGCCGACGAAGTCCAACGACGAGGGCATCGAGGCCACGATCGCGGAGATTGGCGCGATCTCACGCGGCCTCGTATTCACGAACCTCGTCGACTTTGATCAGTCCTTCGGCCATCGCAACGACCCGGCAGGCTACGCACTAGCACTCGAGAGTTTCGACGCCCGGCTCCCGGACATCACTTCGGCTTTGGGCGAGGACGACGTGCTGATCGTGACGGCCGACCACGGCAACGACCCCACCACTCCGTCGACCGATCACTCGCGCGAGCAGGTGCCGCTTCTGGTCGCAGGCTCTCGCGTGCTCAAGGGGACCGACCTCGGTGTGCGCGCCACGTTCGCCGATTGCGGGGCCACCGTCGCCGAGCTGCTCGGAGTGTCGTCCCCGTCTACCGGCGAGTCCTTTGCGGGGGTCGCCGTCCGATAACGAATGCCGAGTGGTGCTGAGATGCTCTATATGGTCATCCAGCCACCACTCGACGACTGCGGCTCAGGCGCGTGCCCGTGGATGGGAGGTTAGATACACCTCCCGGAGCCGGGTGTCGGAGACCAGCGTGTAGATCTGCGTGCTGGTGAGGCTGGAATGGCCGAGCAGCTCTTGCACCACGCGCACGTCCGCGCCCGCGTCGAGTAGATGCGTAGCGAACGAGTGCCGCAGTGTGTGAGGCGAAAGGGTGTTTTCTAGCCCGGCGCGCTGGGCGTGTGCCGTGATCATCTTCCAGCAGCCCTGCCGGCCCAACCGGCCGCCGCGACCGTTCAAGAACAACGCCGGGACCAGGGACTTGGCCCGGCCGGCGAGCTCCGGCCGGGACAGCACAGCGTAGCTCTCGAGCGCTGCGCGCGCCTTGCTCCCCAGGGGCAGTCTTCGGCCCTTGCCACCCTTGGCCGAACGAACCAGAACCATGCCCTCGTCGAGGTCGAGGTCGTCCACATCCAGAGCGGTCAGCTCCGAAATGCGCAGCCCTGCTCCGTAGAGGGTTTCGAGAACCGCGCGGTCGCGCCTGCCGAGAAGATCGTTTGGTGGAATCTCCAGAAGACGAGCGACTTCTTCCACCCTGATCGCCTTCGGCAGGTTACGAGGACGGCGCGGCGGCACGAGCTTGGCGGTCGGATCGACCGGAATGCGCGCCTCGCGCGCCAAGAAGCGATAGAGGCGGCGCAGGGAAACGATCATCCGAGCGACCGACGCAGGCGAATAAGGCCGCGACGCCGGGGGGGATCCCGATCGTAGGCTCTCGAGATAACGAGTGACGTCGTTCGCGGTTGCAGTCAGGGGCTCGAATCCGTGGTGTGCACAGTGACGGCGCCATGTGTTCAGATCGCGCCGGTAGGCCGCAACGGTGTTAGCCGCCAAACCCCTCTCCGCGCGCAGGTGGGTGAAGAACTCATCGACCTCTGAGTCGAAAGCGGACCGCGCTTCAGAGGAGCTCGGATACGGAGACATGCTCGAGCCCGTGCGCCTCCGCCACGGGAGCGCTCGTCAATGTCCTGTCGTGTACGTTCACGCCTTTGGCAAGACTCGGATCGTTTCGCACTGCTTGCTCGAGACCCTGCTCGGCGAGCGCGACGACGTAGGGCAGCGTTGCGTTGGTGAGCGCGTAGGTGGAGGTGTGCGGCACGGCCCCCGGCATGTTGCCGACGCAGTAGTGGACGACGTCGTCTACCAGGTAGGTGGGATCCGAATGTGTGGTCATCTTCGAGGTCTCGAAGCAGCCGCCTTGATCCACTGCGATATCGACCACGACCGAGCCCGCCTTCATACTCGAGATGATCTCTTTGGTGACGATCTTCGGAGCGCGGGCACCGGGAACGAGCACCGCGCCGATCACGAGATCGGCGGCAACGCATACTTCCTCCACTGCGAGCCGGTTGGAAGCGAGGGTGAGTATCTTTCCCTGATGGATGCGGTCGATGTCTCGCAGCTTGTTGATGTTGGTGTCAAGGACGATTACCTCGGCCTCCATGCCCTGCGCAATCCAGGCTGCGTTCATGCCCGCCATGCCCGCCCCGATAACGACGACGCGCGCGGGCCTCACACCCGATACTCCACCGAGCAGTACGCCGCGCCCTCCATGCTCGCGCTCGAGCAGAGTTGCTCCCACCTGAGGCGCCATGCGGCCTGCGACCTCGCTCATCGGCGCCAGCAGCGGCAGGAAGCCGTCTGACAGCTCGACCGTCTCGTAGGCGACCGCAGTTGTGCCCGACTCGAGCAGTGCATGAGTCACCTTCGCCTCGGCGGCGAGGTGAAGATAGGTGAACAGGATGAGGCCCTCGCGCAGACGGTGAAACTCCTGGGAAACGGGCTCTTTGACCTTCAGAACCATCTCCGCTTCGGCGAAGACGGCGTCGGCGTCTGCAGCGATCCGGGCGCCGGCTCGTTCGAAGTCAGAGTCGGGGATACTCGAGCCGCGCCCGGCGTTGTGCTCGATCAGCACGTCGTGGCCCAGCACCACCAGCTCTCGCACACCGGCCGGCGTGATGGCGACGCGGTACTCGTTGTCTTTGAGCTCGGCCGGGATCCCGACCTTCATGGCAGAGGTTTATCCATCGGAGGAGTCTAGCGCCCTCGGCAGACCCGCCCTCGAAATGTGTCGGGGATGAGACCTGGGGCCCCTATCAACAGAGAATTAGTTGATGGATCCTCGACATTGTGGTGGTGACTGCTGGGCTCGGTCGACTGCATCTTCGAGCCAGTCGATGGTTCCCTGCGGCCACGCCACGATATCGTTGCCGGCGCCCGGATAGGCCAGAAGCGAAAGCTGCCAAGTCCCGTTGGACGCCTTGTAGCTTTCCCACGCGTATTGGCTCTTGTTGAGGTAGAGGTTGTAGTTGCCGCGGCGCCCAATCCTCTTTGCGGTTGCCGACGATGTGAGGTTCGCATCCGTATCTGGGGTAGTCATCGTCGCGTAGATGGTCGAGCTTTTCTTGTAGGAAGGGATATTGATCCACAGAGCCGTCCCCGTATCCCTGATGTCGCTCATGGACGCCGGATGACGACCGGGTCCCCCGAGGCTGACTATGACCTCCTCCAGCCAGCGACCTGGGATTGTCTTGCCGTAGCTGAGGTCGCGGTTATTTGGTAGGCAGGCTGGAGCGCCGCCGTGAGGCGAGCCGACATCGATTGGACTTGCGGCGATCCGATCAGCCTCAGGCGTTCGGTTGTCACTGGTGCACGCAAGGAAGCCCAGAAGAGCGAGCGCGGCTGAGAGAAGAACCTTCATGTGTTTGATTTGACGCAGCCCGGCCGCGCTCGGTTCACAGTTTGCGACCGCCGCCCACCTGGCCCGACCGCCCGAAAGCTAGAGGGGTGAAATGTCGGGTCCTCAGGGCCCTGCTACCGCGGCGGTCTCTTGCTCGATGCTCATTCGCTCGGCCGCGCGCCTCGTTGCGGCCCCCACAAAGTCACGGAACAACGGATGCGGTACGTCTGGTCGGCTGCGAAACTCGGGATGAAACTGGCCCGCAACGAACCAGGGGTGATCGGGAAGCTCGATGATCTCGACCAACGTTCTGTTCGGCGACTCTCCCGAGCACACCAGCCCCGCGTCCTCCAATCTCCTACGAAAGCGCGGATTCACCTCGTAGCGATGGCGATGGCGCTCGAAGACAAGTTCGGACCCGTAGGCGGACGCGGCCTTGGATCCCGGCTCGAGCTTGCAGGGGTAGGCGCCCAATCTCATAGTGCCGCCGAGTGAAGAGAGATCCTGTCCGGCGAGAATGTCCACCACGGGAAAGGGCGTGTCGGAGTCGAACTCGGACGAGTTGGCGTGCTCGAGACCGGCCACGTTGCGGGCGAACTCGATGATGGCGCACTGCAGTCCGAGACATATCCCAAAGAACGGAATCTCGTGCTCGCGTGCATAGCGAATGGCCGCGACCTTTCCCTCGACCCCGCGCACGCCGAAGCCTCCGGGAACGAGGATTCCGTCGAGCCCATCGAGAGCGTCCGAGGAATCGGCTGCCTTGAGATCGTCGGACGTGATCCATACCAGCTCGATCTCGACATCGTGCCAGAAGCCCGCATGCCTGAGGCTTTCGACCACCGAGAGGTACGCGTCGGGAAGCTGCACGTACTTGCCGATGATGCCGATGCGTACTCCCCCCTTGGGAGAACGTATGCGAGCGACGAGCTCCTCCCACTGCGAGAGGTCGGGAGCGTGCGGGAACTCCATTTGCAGGTGATTGATGACGAAGTCGTCAAGGCCTTCGCGCTGAAGCACCAAGGGGATCTCATAGATGTTGTCGGAGTCGACCGCGGACGTTATGCCCGAAGGCTTTACATCACACAACATCGAGATCTTGTGCTTGAGGGCATCGCTGATGGGCCGGTCGGAGCGGCACACGATTGCGTCCGGCTGTATGCCGATGCTGCGGAGCTCGCGCACCGAGTGCTGAGTGGGCTTGGTTTTCAGCTCTTCCGCCGGTCCCATGTAGGGAACCAGGGTCACGTGCACGTAGCAGGTCTCATCACGGCCGAGCTCCATGCGTAGCTGTCTGATGGCTTCCAAGAAGGGCAGTGACTCGATGTCGCCCACCGTGCCCCCGATCTCGGTGATGAGAACATCGGCTCCGGAATCCTCGGCAAGGCGGCGTATGCGCTCGTTGATGGCGTTCGTGATGTGGGGTATCACCTGAACCGTGTCGCCGAGATAGTCGCCTCGCCGCTCCTTCGCGATCACCGATTGGTAGATCGCTCCGGTCGTCACGTTCGACGTCTTGAACATGTTCTCGTCGATAAAACGCTCGTAGTGGCCAAGATCGAGGTCGGTCTCTCCGCCGTCCTCGGTCACGAACACCTCTCCGTGCTGGAACGGGTTCATGGTGCCGGGATCCACGTTGATGTAGGGGTCGAGCTTTTGCATCATGACCCTGAGGCCTCGCGCCTTCAGGAGACGTCCCAAGGACGCCGCGGTTATTCCCTTGCCGAGGCTCGAAACGACCCCGCCCGTCACGAAAATGTGCTTCGCCACCAGTCCTCCGATCGTATGCCAGAAATCCCGACGGGTGACGCCCCCCGGACGCCCGTCCAGACGATCGACCACGGACCGGGGAAAGTCATCTCACCGTAGCACGGGGCTACTCTGTGGAGGCGTCATGCTGTCGTGGATCGACTCGCCCGATGCGGTCGAGGACCCTCAAGGGCCCCACTCGCGAGATGACGGCGGAGAACGACCACCGCTCGGAGCTGAGGTTCAGGCCTAGAAGCAGTCCAGCCGCCAGCGCCCCCGCCCACGGCGGCAGTGCGAGCGCCAGCCCCAGGCCGAGCACGGCCCCGAGCGGATTGGCGCCGGCGTCGCCGAGCATGGCGCGTTCTCTGAGGTCCAAGGGCAGGCACACAAGAAGGGCGCCGAGCACACCCGCGGACGCCACCGCCCACACCTCGGCGCCCCAGACGAGGAGAGGGATCCACAACGCGACGCCGACTTTGCCCGCCCGCCCCGGCGCCAGGTCCAAGAGGTTGAAAAGGTTTGCCGACAGAGACACGAGCAGCGCGGTGGTGACCACCTGCCACGAGTCGGCCACCGCGAGGCCCACCGCGAATCCTCCGGCACCGCCGATGAGCAGTTTGAGGAGACCCGTTGTCACGCGCCCCGATAGGGCGGCTCTCAAGTGCCCCTTGAAGCCCCTGGCTCCTCGGTCCCCGTGCACGTCGTCGAGAAAGCCCGCCGCCCCCAGGGCAATACATAGGCCCGCAACCGACCCGCCGATGCGGGGTGACAGCAGGAGTGAGCCCGGTGTCAATGCCACGCCCACGCCGGCCAGGACCAGAGGTCCACCCAGGATCGCCGGGACGACCAGGCCGCGGACGTTGGTTCGTTCGGAACCCGCCGGCGGGTGGCGTATCAAGGCGATCGCCACCAGCGCACCCGAGAGCGCCCCGAATGAGATGCCGAACACCACCAGGCGTGCCGGACTCACCTCCGCTAATCCGCCGAGTGGTCGTCAATGGCTACTGTGTGACCATTTACCACCACTCGGCCGTTGAGCTCCAGAGCGGCGAGCGCGACGGGCGGCAGGACCCACACTAGGACGAGCGCCGGGACGACGATCCCCGAATCGTTGACGACCGCCCCCAGTGCTCCCACCACCAGCGCACCGAGCAGCGCTCCCCGCAGGCTGGGCATGGCGCCCGCCAGCTCTCGCCAACGCACCACGAGAAGGACGACCGCGGCGATCACGAGCGGAGCAACCCAGCTCCACGGCGACAGCCGGAAGATCTCGAGATTGCTGGCGAGCTTTCTTGCGATCGCGTCGGTGACGGGCTCGGCCCCGCGCTCCGCCACCGCTTCCAACAGGCGGCCGAGATGGGTGCGCTCACCCTCGGGCCGGGCCAGGTCGGTCCACGCGAACAGTGCCAGCACCGCCACCGAGCCTGCCACGATGGCCGCGAGCAAGCGCGGGCCGGGGCGCCTGCCTGCAAGCAGCGCAAAGGTGAAGCCGGCGGCCGGGGCCAGCGCCACTACTCCCCCGACATCACCGCCCAGCTGAGGAGCCCCGTCGACGATTACCGCCGCCGCAAACAGCCCCG
>JALZJN010000034.1 GCA_030859735.1 Actinomycetota bacterium | reverse complement strand
CTGCTCGTCGCCGCGTGGCGGCGTCGGAATTGGTTCGGCGGTCGTGCTTGCGGTCGAGGACACCTTGTGCTGCTATGCATATGGCTGCGAGCCATGGGGAGGGCCGGTGCACATCGACAAGGACCTGGTCGCGGCGTCCGCGACGCCGCTCGTGCTCGCGATCCTGGCCGAGGGTGAGAACTACGGCTATGCAATCCTGAAGCGGGTGCGTGAGCTTTCCGGGGGTGAGCTTGAGTGGACCGACGGGATGCTCTATCCGCTGCTCCATCGCCTCCGCCGGCTCCGGTACGTGACAACGGAGTGGCGGACGCCGCCCGAAGGGCGTCGCCGCAGGTACTACGCGATCACCGACGACGGGCGAGCGGCGCTCGCGGAGCAGCGACGGCAGTGGGTGACCGTCACGCGTGCGTTGGGTGACGTCTGGCGAGGCTCCGGTTGGCTACCGATGGCACATGGTGAGGCGTAACCCATGGATGGCATGGAGTCACAGATCGCCGAGTGGCGGGGCTACGTCGCGAAGGGGCCGGCGGTCACCGGCCGCGATGTTGATGAGCTAGAGGCTCATCTGCGCGACCAGATCACCGAGCTGGACGCGGCCGGCCTTACGGGCGATGAGGCGTTCCTCGTTGCCGTGAAGCGTATGGGGGACCTCGATGTCCTGTCCCGGGAGTTCGCACGCGAGCACAGCGGCCGACTCTGGAAGCAGCTCGTCCTGAGCGGTGAGGACGAGGCGCGCCCGTCCCCCGGGTGGTTCGAGGCGCTCCTCTTCGCCCTGGCAGCGGCCGTCCCGATCCAGGTCGCCGTCCGCTTCGCAGCTCAGTCCCCCGAAGAGGAAGCAGGGTGGCTGCTGCGAAACATCGCCCTGCTGGTGTTGCCGTTCCTCGCCGGGTACTTCGCCCGCCGACAGCATCTCGACACCCGGCGATCGGTGCTTACGGCCGCGCCGTTCGTCGTCGCTGCGCTCGTGGTCAACCTCTACCCGTACCGTTCGGACTCGGCCACCGAGCTTCTCGTCGCGCTCCATCTGCCCGTCGTGCTGTGGTTCGCGGTCGCCTACCCGTACATGGCCGGCACGATCCGATCGCACGAGCGGCGCATGGACTTCGTCCGCTTTACCGGCGAGTGGGTCATCTACTACGTGCTCATAGCGCTCGGTGGCGGCGTGTTGCTCATGCTCACCGCACTGATCCTCGAACCGATCGGGACCGACATCCCCGAGCAGGTTATCGAGTGGGTGCTGCCGTCGGGTGCGGCCGGTGCCGTGATCGTGGCGGGGTGGCTCGTGGGGTCCAAGCAGCAGGTGGTGGAGAACATGGCACCCGTGCTCACCATGCTCTTCACCCCGTTGTTCGCCGTGATGCTGACAGTCGCCGCGGCCACCTACGCCGTGACCGGGGTCGCCGGCGCGTTCGACCGCGAGCTGCTCGGCGTCTTCGATGCCCTCCTGGTGGTCGTACTGGGGCTCGTCCTCTACGCGATGTCCGCGCGGGAGCCGTCCCGACCGGCCGGGCTGATGGACTGCGTCCAACTGCTCGCCGTCGCGAGCGCCCTCGTGCTCGACGTCATGGTGCTCGGCGCGATGGTGGCTCGGATCGGCGATCTTGGGTTCACCCCGAACCGCGCGGCAGCGCTCGGGCTCAACCTCGTCCTGCTCGTGAACCTGGCCGGGGCCGCCTGGCTTTCGATGCGGTTCCTCAGGGGACAGATCGCCTTCCATCGCCTCGAACGATGGCAGACCTTCTACCTCCCCATCTTCGCCCTCTGGGCAGCGACCGTCGTCGTCGTTCTCCCCCCGCTCTTCGCCTTCACCTGACAGAGAAAATAGGTTCGTGGTCGGGCAACCTTGTACCTCTGGCTACATCCGGTGTGGGTGGAGGCGCAAAGTTGGCTCATTGCGTACGAGAGGTTGTCAACGGCTGGGATCCTGAAGAGCTGTTCAAGCACACCTAGCGGGATGGGCGCCGGACACCTCGGGCCTCGGTTCGAGGAACTGTGGCGGGCGCGGCTCCCCCGAAAAGTCGAAGACATCGAAGAGGTCGTTGGCCGCCGCATCGCGTTTTCCCAAAGGCGGCAGTGAGTGCAGCCGCTCGATGAAAGCCAGCAATGATGCGAATTCGTAGTCGGTGTGGCTGACGTATCCGGGCTTGGCCCAGGGTGACACCACCAGCAGTGGAACACGCGGCCCCCATCCCAAGTCGTCTACCCGCGGTGGTGCGACATGGTCGTACAGACCGCCGAAGTCATCCCAGGTGATGAATACAGCGCTGCTGTCCCAATCATCCGATCCCATCAGCGCATTCAGCTGCCGGATGGTCCAGTTTTCGCCTGCACACATGCTCGTCCCATCGGAAGTCGGGTGCTCGTTGTACTCCTCCGGTGCGATGACAAAGCTGACTTGAGGAAGGGTGCCCTCGCGGGCGTCGGCGACGAAACGGGATGCAGGCACAACCTTCTGCCAGCGGGACGTGTAGCGCATCTCCTTGATCGCCCGGGGGATATTGTGGAACTGATAAGGCTCGACGTAGTAGCGCCATGAGATCGCCTTGGAATCGAGCTCCTCGAAGATGGTCTTGATGCTGAAGCACGCTCTCATCCGGCTCATCAAGTTCTCGATCCTCTCGAGTTGAACCTCGTCCTCCCACTCGACGAGGTTTGGATGCCGTCCCAACCTGAAGACATGGTCGCCCGGGTCATCGCAGTACTTGCCCGGTCGGTCGTTTGCGCTGATGTTGGAGACCGCCCTCTTGGCATGCGCCGCGATGATGTACATGTGCTCGGGGAAGGTAGACCCGAACGTGGATGAGAACATCCTGTCAGCGAGGACGAAGTTGTCCGCATAGGACCAATAGGCAGGCAGATCCCTCCTCCGATACTGAGTGAAGGCAAGATCTCTGCCTCCCGGGATCAGATCGAACCCGTTCATTGCTCCGCCGTTGACCGCGACAAGCCCGCGCAGGAAGCTGTGGCCGATGTCATGTGGGTAGCGATCGGGAGCCTTTTTTAGGGCGATCTCGGACCCGTTCGAAGTCACGCCCGTCGTGGCCCCGTCCGCCCCCGGATAGCGCCCGAACATATTGTCGAAAGTGCGGTTCTCTTTGACGATGACCACGACCTTCTCGATGGGCACTTCGGGGCGCGCCTTGGGCTGCCGATCGGCGCGCCCAAGGGGCAGAAGTAACACCAGGAGAACGAATGCAGCCGCCAGCATCAGCTCGCCGGCGAGCAGCGCGCCGAAGCGATGAATTTTCAATGTGACCCCCTCGTCACGACGCACTCAACATGCGAGAAGCGTGCGCCGGATTGGGTCCCAGGACAGTCGGGCACAGAACACAAAAGCTGTCCGCTGGATAACAGGCTTAGAGCTCGGCCCGCCGCCGCAACTTCTCGAGATCGCGAATCAGGATCTCCCGCCCCCTGAGCTCGAGCAGGCCCCTTTCCTGAAAGGTGCGCAGGGATTGATTGACGCTCGGCCGCGAGCCGCCCACCATGCCGGCAAGCGTGGTCTGGGTGACGTCGAGGTCGAGCCGGACTCCCCCTTCCACCTCTTGACCTTGTTCTGCGGCCAGAACCAGCAGCAGCTTGGCGACGCGGCCCGGTAGATCGAGGAACACCAGGTCGGAAGCTTGTTGCAAGGTACGCCGGATGATCGCGCCGAGCGAGCGGTGCAGCGCGTCGGCGAGCCGGGGGTTGTCGAGCAGGACGCGCATGAACGAGGGCCGTGTCAGAGTCAGGAGGGTGGTGGCGCGAAGCGCTCTCGCCGAAGCCGTACGCGGCCCCCCGTCCAGCAATGCCAGCTCCCCGAAGACGCTGGGGGCCCGCAGCGTAGCCAGGACCATCTCGGCTCCCTCGACAGAGGTCAGAGAAAGCTTGACGAGCCCTTCGGCGACGATGAAGAGGGCCTCACCCTGATCGCCCTGGGAGAAGATGAGGTCGCCCTTCCGATAGGAGCGGGGAACGATCTCCGGAGCCAGTGCCCGACGAGCGCCGTCGTCGAGGTCGCTGAAGAGCGAGGTCTCGGCCAGCACCGCAGCGATCCGATCGCCTCTCATCGCACGGCCACCGTACCTCGGGGCCGCTAGCCTGCCGCCTCGCGCTGGGCCGACCGTACTTTGGTACAAAACGCGGCTATGGTCCGCGTTCGGTACCAAACCCGTTGGTGCTATCCAGAAACACCGGCCTCCTGGTCCTCGACGGGCGACTGAGCCGGTCGAAGAGGCCTGCCGCGGCGCGGCCCGATCCCCGGTCGCGCCGTCAGGGCGAGCCGTTGGTCAGGACCCCCCACTCTTTGAGGCTGCGGGTCAGCTCCGGCTCGTTCGTCTCACATATCAGCGATAGAGGCAGCAGGTCGTCCTCACGGATGGTCAGGACACGCCCGTTGAAGTCGCCGCGCTGGACCTGGATGGCGGCCGCGAAGCGGACAAGCGGCTCCCGCTGCTCGGACGAGAGCGAATCGAACCTGTCCAGGTGCAGGATCAGCCGCCGGCGGACGGGTGCGGCCGCAGCCCCTTCGGGACTCGGCGGCAGGATCTCTGACATCGGCACGCCGTAGAACTGGGCCAGCTCGGACAGCTTGGCCACGGTCACCATGCGGTCCCCACGCTCGTAGGCACCGATCACAGCGGCCTTCCAGACGTCCTCGGAGCTTTCCTGGACGTCGTGGAGGGACATCCCCTTCTGTAAGCGGATCGCTCGCAGGCGGTCCCCCAACGCCCGCGCGTAGTCTCTTCCGGTCACTCCTGGCCCCCTTGCTTACTCAGCCGACATCCTGTTCCATGTTTCTGATGGACTGTCTGTCACGAAGAGTAAATAAATTACCAAACTTTGGCAACCGACTTGGCGATTACAATGGTTGCCGATGAGACCGTTGTGGAGGGGCGCCATAACTTTTGGGCTAATTAGCATCCCCGTGCGACTTTATTCGGCTGTGGAGAACAAAAGCCTCAAGTTTCACCTGCTCCATGAAAAGGATGGGGGCCGGATCAAATATCAGCGCACCTGCGCCAAATGTGGCGAGGAAGTCACCTGGGACGACATCGTCAAAGGGTACGAGTACTCCAAGGACCACTACGTGACGTTCACCCCGGAAGAGATGGCGGCGCTCGACGTGGACTCGATCAAAGCCGTCGACGTGGTCTCGTTCGTCCCTCTGGAAAAGGTGGATCCGATCTATTTCGACAAGTCTTACTACGTCGCACCAGAGGCCTCGGGGCTCAAGGCGTACCGGTTACTGGCGGATGCACTCGAGGCCGAGGGGCAGGTCGGGGTGGCCAAGGTCACGCTGCGGGAACGGGAGCATCTGGCCACGATCCGGCTCAAGGATGGGGTATTCGTCCTCGAAACGATGCACTGGCCCGACGAGATTCGTGCTCCCTCGTTCGAGGAGCTCGACAAGCGCGTGGACGTCAGAGACAACGAGGTCAAGATGGCGAGACAGCTGATTCAGCAGCTGTCCGATGATTTCCGGCCCGAGCAGTTCGAAGATGAGTACCGCATCCGTCTGCAGGAGCTGGCCGAGAAGAAGGTCGAAGGCCAAGAGATCACGGTTTCGGCGGAAACCGAGGAGGAGCCTGCCGAGGTCGTGGACTTGATGGAGGCCCTCAAGGCCTCCGTCGCCCAGGCCAAGGAGCGACGCGGGGCGAGCGGCAAGGACGGCGACGCCGATCGCCATGCAGCCTCCGCATCCTGAACCCGAGGCCTCTGCTCCCCGGAGAGTGACCGTGGACGAGGTTTCGATAACCATCCCAGCCTCCCCTCAGTACGTGGGAGTCGTGCGCTTGGTCGCCGCAGGTCTGGCGGCCCGCCAGGGGTTCTCGCTCGATGCCAGCGAGGATCTCAAGATCGCAGTCGACGAGCTGTCGGCCTACGTAACCGGCTCACAAGGGCGCCTGGGCCTTCTGGAGGTGGTCTTCTCCCTGGAGGAGGACCGGATCTCCTTTCGCGGTTACGGACGCCTGGAGGAGGCGAAGGAGGTCAGAACCACTCTCACCGAGCTGTCTCGCATGATTCTGGAAACCGTGACCGAGTCCGCTTCTCTGGAGCGCGACGGCGACACGCCGACCTTTCATGCAAGCAAGACCCGCGCCTGATCGCCGCTTCGGCGGCGACGAGGTCGAGCTTTCCCGAGAGCAGATTCGCGTTGTCTTCCAGGCCTACCAAGAAGCCCCCAGCGAGGAGGAGAAGGCTGCCCATCGCAAGACTCTCGTAACTCAATATTTGGGTTTAGTCGAGTTCCTGGCGCGCCGATTCCGTAATAGAGGAGAACCGACGGAGGATCTGGTGCAGGTGGGAACTATCGGACTACTAAAGGCCATAGATCGCTTCGATCTCGAGCGCGAGGTCGAATTCTCGACCTATGCCACGCCGACCGTGGTCGGCGAGCTCAAACGTCACTTCAGAGACAAGGGATGGGCCGTCCGAGTACCCCGTCGCCTCCAGGAGCTGCATCTCGAGCTGAGCAAGACGGTCTCGGAGCTTTCCCAAGTGCTCGGTCGCTCTCCCACCGTGCCCGAGATCGCCAGGCACACCGGGATCTCGGAAGAGAACGTCTTGGAAGGGCTTGAGATCGCCCAGGCCTACAACTTCACTTCCCTCGACGTTCCTGTCGATCAGGACGATGCCGGCTCGGTTTCGTTCGCCGACCAGTTCGGGGCCGAGGACGACCATCTGCGAATCCTCGAGTATCGGACCGCGCTGGCACCCGAGATGGCCAAGCTGCCGGAGCGGGAGCGCACGATCCTCTACCTGCGGTTCTTTCGTGGACTCACTCAGTCGGAGATAGCACAGCACCTGGGGATCTCTCAGATGCATGTGTCCCGGCTGCTCAATCGCACACTGGGGCAGCTCAGAGAAGCTTTAGAGGAGTGATCGCACGGCACGTGCGTGCCGGCGCGGTGACGCTCGCCCTTCTGCTCGGCGCCGGCGCTTGCTCTCTTCCTCCTGTGGACCTCGATCGGGAGCGGCCGCTTGCGCTGCGCACGACGATCTCAGCGGCAGACGGCACCAAGCTCGCCAGGCTGTTCAAGCAGAATCGGTCCCTGGTTCCCCTCGAGAGGGTCCCTCGCAGCCTGATCTCGGCTGTGTTGGCGGCCGAGGACAGGCGTTTCTTCGATCATCCAGGCTATGACCTGGGCTCTATCGCCCGGGCGGCGGCGGCCAACCTCGCTGCGGGCGAGGTGGTGCAAGGGGCCAGCACGATCACTCAGCAGTACGTCAAGAACGCCTATTTCAGGCGGGCCCCGCGCACGCTCGAGCGCAAAGCGCGAGAGCTTCGAATCGCCATCGAAGTCGAACGCACCCTGACCAAGCGACAGATCCTCGAGCGCTACCTGAACACTGTGTATTTCGGAGACGGGGCCTATGGCGCCCGGGCGGCGGCAGAGACCTTCTTCGATCACGGCGTCGGCCGGCTGACACCGGCGAAGTCCGCACTTCTGGCTGCCGTCATCAAGTCTCCGGAGAGCTACAACCCGCGCAATCGCCCGGGCACGGCGCGCGCACGCCGCAATTACATCTTGCGCCGGCTCGCTGAACTCGACATGATCGGACCTCGGCGAGCGCGCCGGGCACGCCGCTCCGGCCTGGGAGTGGTTGAACAGCTGCCGCGGGTGCCGACCCGGCAACCGTATTTCGTCGAAGCGGTGAAGCGGGAGCTGATGGCCGACCCCCGCCTCGGCACTACCGAACGGGAGCGGGCGGGGGCGCTGTGGACGGGGGGTCTCCAAGTCGAGACCACGCTCGATCTGGAGCTCCAGCGGCTGGCCGAGGACGCCGTCGCCGGGATCCTGAACCAGCCCGGCGACCCGGAGGCCGCCCTGGTTGCGATCCGGCCCTCGAGCGGGGAGATCGTCGCAATGGTCGGGGGCCGGGACTGGAGCACCTCGCAGGTGAACCTTGCGCTCGGCATCAACGGCGGAGGCTCCGGTCGGCAGCCGGGATCGTCTTTCAAGCCCCTGGTGGCAGCAACCGCTCTCGAGAGCGGGATCACTTTCGACGAGCTGTACGAGTCCTCTGGGGGAACGTTCACTCTGCCTTCGGGGGAGCCGTGGGTGGTGCACAACGCGGAAGGAGGGGCCGGCGGCCTGATCAGGCTGGACGAGGCTCTGGTGCACTCCATCAACGGTGTCTACGCCCGTCTCATTCTCCAGCTCGGTGCGGATCAGGTCGCCACCCAGGCCCGCCACATGGGTGTCAAGGCGAAACTTCCTCCTTATCCCTCGATCGCCCTCGGTGGGGCCGAGGTCTCCGTTCTCGACATGGCGGCCTCCTACGCCACTCTCGCCAACGGCGGCACAGCGATCGAGCCCACTACCATCCGATCGGTTGAGCTCACCGGCGGCGACGTCCTGCGCCCGGACCGGCGGGTGGTTGAGGGCGTGATCTCTCCCGGAAACTCCTACCTGTTGACTCAGGCGATGCAGGAGGTGATCCGGCGGGGGACGGGGGTGGCCGCCGACTTCGGGCGTCCCGCTGCGGGCAAGACCGGGACCACTAACGACTACGCAGACGCGTGGTTCGTCGGCTATACGCCGGACCTCGTAGCGGCTGTGTGGGTCGGCCATCCCGAGGGGGCGATTCCGATGACCTCGGTGCACGGTATCCGGGTGTCCGGCGGCACGTTTCCGGCTCTTATCTGGCGCAATTTCATGGCGAGCGCCTTGGCAGATGAGCCGGTACAAGACTTCGTGCTCCCCGACGGCGAGCTCGTGACCGTCTTGATCGACCCGGACTCGGGCCTGCTGGCGGCCCCTTGGTGTGAGGGGGAGTCACGCCAGATGCTGCGCCAGCTCGTTCCCACCGAATACTGCCCGCCGCCTGCACCGGAACCGACTCCTTCGCCGACTCCTCTTCCCGCGCAGCCGGGCAAGGACGCCGAGGACGAGAAAAACGGCAAAGGTGGCCAAGACGGCCCGGACGGCAACAACGACAGTAACGAGGGTGGCGACGGCGAGGGGGGCAGTGGTGGCGGTGGCCAGGGTCCGGCCCCGGATGAATCGCCCAATCCGTCGCCGTCTGCGTCGCCCGACCCCTGAGGGGCGGTCCGCAGGCATGTCACCCTCCCCGCCCCCACCCGCCCCCACCACCCTCCCCGCCCCCACCCACCTCCCTCCCCGCCCCCAATCCGGCTTTGTGCCAGGAAAGGTGCGGAATCCGCCCCTAATCTGGCAAAGAGCCAGTTCAGGGGCGGCCGTTCTGCGGCCCGCAAGTCCAGCTGGTTCAATGGACCCATGCGCATAGCCGTTCTCTCGGACATCCACGGGAACCTGCCCGCGCTCGAGGCCGTCGAGGCGGACCTGCGGGACCACTCTCCCGATGAGATCTGGTGCGCCGGCGATCTCGGCTGGGTGGGCCCCTGGGCCGCCGAGTGCATCGCCAAGGTGCGGGGGGAGGGATGGGCCACGGTCAAGGGCAATGCCGACGTGTGGATCACAGGTGACCCTCAGACCGTGAGGGACGAGGATGAGCGCGCCCAGCTCCAAGAGGTGGCGGCTGCTCACGACCTCTCTTCCGAGGACGCCCGCTGGCTGCTCGAGCTTCCCCACTCACACGCGGGCACCGGCTCGATCTTGATGGTGCACGGAACCCCGGACAGCGCCTTCGATGCCCCCCTGCCCGACGCCCCGCCCCGCGACTTCGTCCCCTACGAGGGCCGAGCCTCCCTGGTGCTCTACGGCCACGTCCATCGTGCCTTTGTCCGCCGCCTCAAGGAGGGCACGATCGTCTGCAACCCCGGCTCGGTAGGGCTTCCGATGGACGGCCAGACGTCGTCCTACCTGCTGATCGACCTCGAAGCCCCCGAGATCGTGCTGCGTCACCAGCGAGTCTCCTTCGACCGGCAAGCCTGCGTCGCCAAGGCGCGCTCGGTCGGCGGCGTCTTGGAGGAACGCTTCCTTAGGATGCTGGGCGAAGCCTGACCGTTTCTCGTCCCTCACGGCCTGACTCGAGCCCAGGCTGGAGGCGATTGCAGCCTCAGAATGTTGCGGGGGCACGCTTTGGGTCCCGCCGCTATGCTCGGCCGATGAGCACCACGGTCCTAGACCATCCCCTCGCCGCCCACCTGCTGGTTTCTCTGAGGGATCGAAGCACCCCGCCGACGTGGTTTCGCTCGCTCACCAAGAGGCTCACGACCGTGCTCATCCTCGAGGCCACCAGGGACCTGCCCTCCCGGCCCCGCAGCGTGGCCACGCCGCTCGAAGTCACCCAGGGCCGCACGTTGATTCAGCCGTTGGTGGCGGTTCCGATTCTGCGAGCCGGGCTGGGGATGCTCGATGCTGTGGTCGAGCTCTTCCCCGAGGTGCGTGTCGGATACCTGGGCCTCGAGCGCGACGAGGCCACCTTTCAGCCCTCCGAGTACTACGCCAAGCTGCCGGAGATGGCGGAGGCGCATGCCTTCGTCCTCGACCCCATGCTCGCCACGGGGGGCTCGGCGGTTGCGGCTCTCGACTCGGTCAAAAAGGCGGGGGCCGAATGGATCCGGATGGTCTCGGTCGTGTCCGCGCCCGAAGGGATAAAGGCGTTGGAGAAGGCGCATCCGGACGTTCCCGTGGTGACCGCCGCGATCGATCGGGAGCTTAGCGATCAGGCCTACATCCTCCCCGGCCTCGGGGATTTCGGGGACCGCTTGTTTGGCACCGTGCCGGCGGACTAAGTGCTGCTTTTGTTGCACAAGAGCACCTAGGCCCGGGGCTCCTCCAGCCGCCGCAGTGCGTCCTCTTCTCCCAGTAGCATGAGCAGGTCTCCGTCCTCGAGAAGAAGGTCGCCGTTGGGATTTGCGACTATGTCGCCTCCCGATCGCAATACGGCGAGCGGGACCGTGGTGCCACACACCTCCGCTATCGAGCGCCCGCTGAGCTCAGAGCCCGGATCCACCTGCAGCTCTTCGATCCTCATGGGTGAGCCCCCGCGCCGGCTCAGCTCGAGGTAGTCGACCACGCCCGGGCGAAGCGCCATGGCGGCCATGTGTTGGCCGGTCGTGGCATAGATGGAGATGACTCGGTCGGCGCCGGCCTTGTGCAGCCGGGTCGCAGCGGTCGGATCCGAAGCTCGTCCCACGATGAAGATGTCGGGATTGAGCGAGCGAGCCGCAAGTGCGACGTAAACGTTTTCGGCGTCCGAGTCGACCGCGCACAGGAGTGCTCGCGCCCTCTCGATGCCGGCCGCCCGAAGGGCCTCGTCCGAGGTCGAATCACCCATGAGGAAGAGTATGTCGTCGTCCTCCATCATTTCGACGAGCTCCTCTTTTGGCTCTAACACGACAAAGGGGACGCCTTCTTCCGCGAGCTCGCGCGCGGCCGTGCGCCCGACCCGTCCGTAGGCACAGACTATGTAATGGTCGCGCAGCGCGCTTATGCGTCTCTGCATCCGTCTCCTAATTGTTCGCTGACCGAACGCCCCCTCGGAGATCGCCACCCCAATCAGTGACAGCGTAACGACGAAGATGCCCACTCCAAGCCCCAGCAAGCTGATCGTGAACCACTCCCCCGCGAGGCTCAGAGGTCGTGCCTCCTCGAAGCCCACGGAGGTGAGGGCCAACATCGTCATGTAGAGCGCATCAATGAACGACCAGCGCTCGATCAGCATGTAGCCGGCTACTCCATAGACACCGGTCAACATGAGCCCCAGGCCCGGCCATCGCAGGCGGCTGAAGGGATTGTCCGAGCGAACCGCCATGATCAGAGGCTACCCGGGTAGAGGGCGTGGGTGGAACTTTTGGGACGACGGCCTCCGTCCAAGCCACGACAGTTCGACAAACGAGCGGAAGGACGACGATGAGATCGTGGAGACTGTGGGCGGCGACCGCGGCCCTGGCAATCATAGCGGCCGCCTGTGGCGGAAGTGACGGAAGCACCCTGTTGGGCGGAGGGGACGGCGGCGGTAGTGCTGGTGGCGGCCAAGGGGCCGTTGCCGATGAGGCTACCCGCAGGCCCGCCTCCGCGACGGAGGGTGGGGGATTCCGCTACGCCAACGCGGGCGGACAGACGGCAGCCAGACTCCCTACCGTTGGACCCTCCATCATCAAGACCGGTTATCTCAAGCTCACGGTGGCGGAGGACGGCTTCTCGGAGGCCACCCAGGACGCGGTTGCCCTGGCGGGCCGCTACTCAGGCTTCGTTCTCTCGACGTCCATCGAAGGTAACGACTCTCGCTCGGGGACCTTGGTCATCAGGGTTCCCTCAGACAGATTCGAGGAGTTCGTCAACGAGGTCAAAGACCTCGGGGAGGTTCGCTCCGAGAGCATCTCGGGGCAGGACGTGACTCAGGAGTTCGTCGACCTCGAAGCGCGCCTGAGAAACCTGAGGGCTCAGGAAGCGGTTCTCCTTCGGCTCTTCGACAAAGCCACCACGGTTGCAGCCACGATTCGTGTGCAGTCCGAGCTGGGCCGAGTCCAGCTCGAAAGCGAGCAGCTCCGGGGCCGCCTTCGTTACCTGGAGGACCAGACCTCGCTCGCCACGTTGAGCGTCACCGTTGCCGAGAAGGGCGCCGCCCCCGCCGCGCGTGGAACTCTGACGCGGGCGTGGGACAGTGCCCTCGAGGGTGCCCTAGGAGTAGTTGCCGCACTGATAGTAGGGACAGGAACGCTTCTCCCGGTCCTGCTGCTCGTCCTCGTCGGCGTGGTGATCTTCCGCCAGGTCAGACCGCGGCTTACGTCGTGAGGTCAACCGAGCGGCCCGACTTGAGGATGTCGAGCACCGCCTGGGCGTCGTCGTCTTCGACCCGGACGGGCTCACCGGCCTTGCGATCGAAGCCGAAGGCGCGGCTCAGGTTTTCCTCGGCTCGAGCGAGCGCCTTCTCGGCGGCGCTCAGCTTGATCCTGAGATCGGTCTCTCGCCTGACGGCATCCTCGAGCTCGACTTCCAGCTTTTCAAGCCGGAGATTTTGCTGCTCGCCCTGAGTCGCAAAGGCTTCTACCTGGGCGGCGCGCAGGGAGTCGTCGCGGGCGAGCTCGATTAGCCGGTCGACCACGGCACGTCCGACGTCGTTGTAATCGATGCGGACGTTCTTGCGGCCGCCCTTTGCCGGGGCAGAGGACTGCGCATCTTCGAGCGTCACCTCTGCGGTCGACTGGACACCGATAATGGTGTCTCGCCCCCGCCGTCCCCGCTGCATCACCTCGATGCGGCCGAGGCCCTCCAACACCTTCACCGCTTCCGCGGAACGCACAGAGTTGAGGCCGGCCTCCGTGGCTACCTGACGCAGCTTGCCTTCAAACTGACCATTGACTGCGGCCTGGTCGAGAGCGTTGAGCAACCGTGTTGCTAATAGGTGCAGGTTTGTACGAGCCATGTGACTGCTTTCTCTCGGGAAGGTTCGAAGGCTACATCAAGGAATCTAGTACGGGAAACCCACTGTGAAAAGTACCGTGGGAGCAAAATCAGAACTATACGCAGGGTGGCCGGCCTCCGGTCACAGCGCTGGAAAGACCTGGGAGCGGCCGAGGGTTTGACGCAGCTTGGAACAGAAAAGATCAGAGCTCAACCCCTTAGGAGTATCTCGCTGATCCGGGCTCGTAAATGATGCGGACAAGAGCTGTGGCGCTGCTGCCGGGAAACGATCACGGTGACCCTCTTCTGCAGGCCGAAGCGTTCATAGCAGGGACCGCATTCTTCGAGGTGGACGCGGATCTCACGCCGCTCTGACTCGCTGAGGACCTCCTCGTCGAGATACAGATAGATCAGCTCGAGCGTGGCCCGGCAGTATTCCTTCATTCCGGCACTACTCCTTCATTTCCCTTGCCATTTCCTTGCTCACTGGTCATGGCTCGTGGGTCCTGTCCGTCGCCGGTGGGGCCGCCCTTGACGATCCCTCGATCCTTGGCTATGTCCCACAACCGTTTCTGGAGGGCCTTTCTTCCCCGATGCAGGCGCGACATGACGGTGCCCATGGGCACGTCCATGATCTCCGCCATCTCGGCGTAGGAAAAATCTTCCATGTCGGACAGCACCACGGCCAACCGGAACTGATCCGGCAGGTCCTCGATAGCGTGCAGGATGTCGCCGTCCACCAGCTCATCGAGCACCAGGGACTCGGGGGTCTGGGTGAATTGGGGATCATGGTTCTTGAGCTCCTGGTAGAGGTCGAAGTCCTCGACCTCATCGGTGGATACTTTTTGAGGCTCCCTCTGCTTCTTGCGGTAGGTGTTGATATAGGCATTGGTCATGATGCGGAAGAGCCAGGCCTTCAGGTTCGTGCCCGCCTCGAAGCGATCGAAGGAGCGATAGGCCCGCAGCATCGTCTCCTGTACCAGGTCCTCGGCGTCGGCGGGATTGCGGGTCATTCGCAAGGCGCCACCGTAGAGGGAGTCGAGCAGGGGAGGGACGTCGGCCTGAAAGCGCCGCCTGTCCTCTTCGGCGAGGCCCGTGGCCCTCGAATCAGCCACCCGTCTTGGCTCCCGCCGAGCTCTCGAGCATGCTCGACTCGAAGCTGAAGAGCAGCTCGTCACGCCTGCGATGGGTTTCGAGGGCGATGTCGATGAGCGTGTCGACGAGCTTCTCGAAAGAGATTCCTGCGGGCTCCCACAGGTAGAAGGCGAAGGATCCGGGGACGGTGTTGATCTCCATGACCCAGCTCTGCTCCTCTTTCTCGTCCACGAAAGCGTCGATGCGGGCCACTCCGGAGGCATCGACCGCCTTGAAGGCCGCCACCGCATTGTCCTGAACCACCTTGGTGAGACGGTCCGAGATGGGGGCCGGCATGCGGCGCTCTTGGCTCGCCATCCCCGACGACTTGGGGGCGGCTTGTTGCTTCGTTCCCCTGAGGTACTTGTCCGAGAAGGTTAGGAAGTCCTCCCAAGGGACGGGCTGCTCGCAGACTGAGGGCCGGGGCTCGACCCCGGCGCCGCCGAGGACTGAGCAGTTGACCTCGATGCAACCCTCCATCGATCGCTCGACGAGGATCCTGCGGTCGTAGCGACGGGCCACCTCGAGTGCCTGCGCCAGGCCGGGCCGGTCCTCTGCCCTCCCGATTCCGACGCTGGAGCCGAGCCGCGCCGGCTTCACGAACATCGGATAAGAGAGCGAGCTCTCGACCTCATCGAGCGTGCGACCAGGATCTGCTTCGAGCCGTTCGGCTTCCACCAGCGCGTGGGGGACCACCGGCAAACCCGCGGCCTGAAAGGTGGCCTTCATTATGACCTTGTCCATGCCGGCGGCCGAGCCGGGCACGCCCGAGCCGACATAGGGGATGCCGGCCAGCTCCAGGTTTCCTTGCAGTGTGCCGTCCTCGCCAAAGGTCCCGTGGATGGCCGGGACCACGACGTCGAGCGGTATCGTGCGGGCCCGCTTGAGCCTGCCGCCCGGCAGATAGAGGCCGGCTCGGCCCGTGGACGGGGGAATGAAGGCTTCCTCCGCGACCTCGTCCCAGGCGCCGCGCCGGTAGACGGTGAGGTCGTTCAGCGCCTCGGAGTGCAGCCAGCGGCCCTCCCGGGTGACGTAGATCGGGAGTACGTCGTGGCGAGGAGCGAGCGCGGCCATGATCTGGTGGGCGGTCACGATCGAGACGTCGTGCTCGACCGAGCGGCCTCCAAAGATCACACCCACGTCCAACCTGTCCATGAATTGCAGTCTAGAGGCTGCCCCGTTTTCGGGTGCCGAGTGGTGGTCAGATGCTCCATATGCTCATCTCATGACCACTCGGCAAACGGAGCATGCTGTCGTGGACATTCGGATCGCGGCAACTCACGAGTTGTCGGAGGCGGAGTTGCGGGCGCTGCGTGAACTGTTGGACGAGGCCTTCGAGGGAGGCTTCGGCGACGACGACTGGGACCATACGGTGGGTGGCCTTCATGTGCTCGCCGAAGACGGGGGCATCGTGTCTCACGCGGCCGTCGTAGAACGGCGCCTGATGGCAGCAAGCCGGCCCCTCAGAACCGGTTACGTCGAAGGCGTCGCCAGCGCGCGCGGGCATGGGGGCCGGGGATACGCCTCCACGGTCATGCGAGAGATCGGCAAGCTGATTCAAGCCCACTTCGAGCTTGGGGGCCTCTCTACGGGCCTGCCGGATTTCTACGCCCGGCTGGGATGGGAGCTGTGGCCGGGACCCACCTACGCGCGCTCGCCGGAGCGGCCGCAGCGCACGGCCGAGGACGACGGCGGCGTCATGATCCTTCGAACCGACGCCACGCATGATCTCGACACGACGCTCCCGCTGATGTGCGAGTGGCGCTCTGGCGACGTTTGGTGACGATCCCGGAGGCCCCCGAGTGCCGAGTGGTCATGAGTAGCTACATAGCGACCATCTCTGATGACTCGGCGGGCAGAGGGGGGTGGTCAGACTTCGTAGTGGTCCGGCAGGTCGTTCTCGAACAGCACCGCATCTCCCGACCCCAGCAATGACGCCAGCTGCGCCTGCGCTTCGGCGAGCGAGTCGACCACGACCACCTGAGCCGAGGAGCCGTTCGCTCCACGTAGGAGAGCGGCTCGGTTCGTTCTGGCGACCACCACCACGGTGTCGGCCACGGACGCGGCCCTGCGACCGAGCTCCTCGTTGGCCCGGTCTTGCTGAGGCCCGAGCTCGATGATCCCGGGTGTAACCACCACGCGCCGGCGAGCGGGCAGCGCCTGGAGCACTTCGAGCGCCGCGGCCGCGCCGTCGGAGTTGGAGTTATAGGCGTCGTCGATGACGGTGACTCCCCCGGCCCCCTCGATCAGTTGCAGCCGGTGCTCGACCGGGGCGAGGGCAGCGATGGGTTCGACCAGCTCTGCCGGCCGGCGACCGGCGGCCAGAGCCACTGCGGCCCCCGCCAGCACGTGCCCGATCGAGTGGCTGCCCAGCAGCCGAGTCGACGCCTCGCAACTCTCCCCTGAGCGAGTGTCTACGAGCTCGAAACGAGTGCCCGAGCGAGTGGTGGAGAGGTTAGAGGCGGTGATGTGAGGGTGGAACTCAGACAGCAGCCCGTAGCGCACGACGTTCACACGCGTGGTCGAGTCCGCCTGAGTCCGGACCGCGGCATCGTCGACGTTCATTACTGCGAGGCCGTCCTCGGGAAGCGCCTCGATGAGCTCGTACTTGGTCGCGGCGATGGTCTCGAGTGAACCAAAGCTCTCGAGGTGAGCGGAGCCGATGGCGGTCAGCACGCCGATGCGAGGACGTACCAGCCGGCAGAGCTCGGCGATGTCGCCGCGATGCCGCGCGCCCATCTCCACGACCAAGAAGTGGTGGAGTTCCTCGAGGCTCTCGTTGATGGTTCGCACCACGCCAAGCGGAGTGTTGAACGAGCCGGGCGTGGCGATTACCTGCTCGCTCGGCGCGATCAATCCCTGCACCGCGGCCCGGGTGGAAGTCTTCCCGAATGACCCGGTGATCCCCACCACCAGGGGGTCGATCTGCGCCAGCCGAGCGAGGGCCTGATTTGTGAACCGCCGGTTGATGCTCGCTTGCACCGGAGTGAGCAGGATGTCGGCCGCGGTCAGCAACAGCGGCGAACCCACGATCAGTAGCACGGTCACCACCGCCCAAGTGCCGACGTCTGCGGGCCAGCCCCCCCAGGTGAGATGGGCGAGCCCCGGCAGGACCAGCGATGTGACGACGAAGAGGGCAAGCGCAACGACGAGAGTCCGCCGAGCGCGCCCGGTCATCACCAGCGGCTTCTTCTGTGGAGTGGCGGCCAGCCACAACGCCCTCCGGGGATTGCGACTGCACCACCTCAGAAAAGGAGTTCGCTTGTAGCCCTCGAGCTGGAAGACGTGAAGCCCTCGCCTGAGCCTGAAGTACTGCGCAATGGTCAGGGCGGGGATGAACGCGAAGATGATCGTCCGCAACAACAGCGAGTAGGCAAAGAACGGATCGGCGCGTCCCATCAGTCGCGTGCCATCAGTTCAGGAAATGGCGGGTGATCCGGCAGAACCGGTCGGGCTCCTCCAGATAGGCGAAGTGGCCCGCCCCCTCGAAGATGATTAGTCCGGCATCCGGGATCTGCGCCTCCATTCGGCGACCATGTTCCACCGGAACCGCATCGTCTTCGCTGCCCCAGATAAGGAGGGTGGAGGACACAACTGCTGGGAGCATGGCGGAGAGGTCTTCATTGACGACCCTCACCAGAACCGGCCGCATCGGGCCCGCTTCCTGGTAGTCGTCCGAGGCCACCCTCTGATAGATGCCTTGCTTGAGGCGTCGGCCTGCGGGTCCCAGACGCCCGGCCAGTCTCCCCCCCTTGGAGGCCGCCTTCTTGAGCCGAGCCTTCAGGCTAGGAGGGCTTCGAAGCCCGGAGGGCGCTTGGAGGACAAGGCGCTCGACATAAGAGGGCTCGGTGGCGGCGATGAACATGGAAGTGCGCGCTCCGAACGAGTGCCCCACGAAATGAGCCCTCTCGACCTCCAGCTCATCCAGGATCTCACAGACATGGACCGCGTAATCCGACGTGCCCCACTCAGGAGGTGGGACGGCAGACTCGCCGAAGCCCGGAAGGTCGATCGCCACGATCCGAAAGGCGGGGGCCAGGCAGGTCAGCACGGGTGTCATCGACTCGATGCGGCCACCCCATCCGTGAAGGACCACGACGGGGTGTCCGGCCCCCGAGTCGAGCACCCGCGTGCGACGCCCCTCAGGCGCCAGGAAAAAGGAGGACGAGCTCATCGTTGATCGATTTCACCGTAAGCGGTAGTGGCGCGGGTTGCAGCGAGAGAGTCGAAGGCCTCGCGAGTCAGCGGCGGCGAGGAGGCCTGCGGGAACGGCGGTGCTGGCGCTGCTTGGGGTTCTTGCGGCGTCGCTCCGGCTGCACGGCGGTGGGGCGAGGGCGCTCGGCCTGGGCCTTGGTGATGGCTCGAGTGATCTCCTCGGTGGTCGAGACGTCGCTCTCGCCGCCGCTCAACATGAGCTGCAGCAGCACCGAGCGCTCGAACTCCTCGGTCGAGCCGGTGACCTTCTGGCGTGACCCCTGGGGGGTGTCCCACTCGGCGATGATCCGCCCCGCGTGGGCGACTCCCACCCGTAGCGGAATCGTGCCCACCTTTCCCTGCCACACCAGCTCGTTGTTTTCCATCGCTCCCACTTTCTCATTTTCGTCTTGGCCTGCTTGCTTCCAACCCCGGTGGATTTGACGTCTGATCGGTCGTTTCCCCCGTTTACTTCCTTCCGCTTTTCGCGAGACAATGCTGTGGACGCAGCGTGACCATGAAAACGGGAACAGTCACCCTCTTGTTCACCGACCTGGTCGGTTCCTCGGAACTGATCCAGCGACTCGGAGACGACGCCGCGGACCGTGTCCGGCGCCGCTATTTCAGTCTGCTCAGAAACTCAGTGCAGTACTGCGGCGGAGACGAGGTCAAAAGCCTTGGGGACGGGCTCATGGTGGTATTTCCCAGCGCAGTTGACGCCGTCTCGTGCGCCGTAGCCATGCAGCAGTCCATCCATGAGCATAACTCCGAGCACGAGGATGAGGGGCTGCGCCTTCGAGTGGGGCTCCATGCCGGCGAGCCCGTGCGCGAAGGGGACGACTTCTTCGGACAGTCGGTGGTCGTCGCCAAAAGGATCTGCGACGGCGCTCAGGGGGGACAGATCGTGACTTCCGAGCTCGTCCAGAGCATCGTTGGGAGTCGCGGCGAGTTCGAATGGAAGGAGCTGGGCTGGGTCGCGCTCAAGGGAGTGGCGACACCGGTCTCTTGTAGCGAGCTCGTCTGGCGCCCGGCCCCCATCGGCTCTTCTCCCCCGATTCAGGCCGAGGCCGATGAGCGCTCGACGAGAACTCTGTCCCTCGCTTCTCCTCGTCTTCAAGGAGCGGTTGCCGCAGGAGTGACGCTCGGTTTGGTATTGGCAGGCATCTTCGCCGTCAACTCTGAGTTGGACCGGCAGACTTCTCCCCAGACACTGACCTGGGCCGAGGTCGAACCCTTCAGCGCAGGGCTCGGTGGTCCAGGGAATCAGAGGATCAATCGTCTGCTGTCCTCCCAGGAGGGGGTGATCGCGGTCGGAGAAGATGCTTCGTCCGGCAGGCCCGACGCGGCGGTGTGGACCTCTGAGAATGGAACCGTCTGGTCGCGGCGTGCTCGCGAGGCACTTGCCGAACCCGGTGGACAGGGAATGCTGGGAGTTACAGCGGGTGGCCCCGGCTTCGTCGCGGTGGGCTACCGGGGTAACGGGGAAACTCTCGATGCTGCGGTGTGGACTTCCGAGGATGGGCGGGAATGGACGCTCGTTCAAGGCGATCCCGGCCTCGGGGGTGCTCGCAACGAGGTCATGAACCGAGTAGCTCGGAGCGATTTCGGTCTGGTCGCGGTGGGCTATCAAGGGCTGAGAGGGGATCGCGATGCGGCCGCGTGGGTGTCGGTCGACGGTTTGACATGGGATCGGGCCGAGGTTCCAGAGGAACAGGGTGACAACGGCACGCAGGAGATGCGTGGTGTCGCAGCACTGGGGGACGACCTCGTGGCGGTGGGTGAGGACGGCCTCGCCGGCAACTATGACGCCGCCGTGTGGTTCTCGGAGGACGGCAGGAGTTGGCGACGGCGGGCCCAGCCACCCGAAGTCCTCGGCGGGCCGGGGGAGCAGATCATGACCTCGCTGGTGGCCTCCGACGCAGGCTTCGTGGCGGTCGGTTGGTCCACGGTCAGGTCGGACCTCGACGCGCAGGTGTGGACCTCCCAGGACGGGATGGAGTGGAACGACCTCAGCTATGACGAAGCGGTCTTCGGCGGCGACGGAGATCAGCTTCTGTGGGGAGTCGAGCTCTCACGCGGCACGTTCATCGCGGTGGGCCGTGACGACTTCGGCGGCGGGTCGGATGCTGCGGTGTGGACTTCGGAGGATGGCCTCGACTGGTCGCGCACACCCAGTGACGAGAGCGTTTTCGGGGGCGACCGCGGCCAAGAGATGAAGGTCGTTGCGGCGGTCGAGTCGCGGCTGGTGGGGGCGGGCTGGGATGGCGGCGCGGGCCACAAGCAGGATGCTGCGATCTGGTGGGCCGAGCTACCCGGCCGTTAGAACAACCCCGTTCGGCTTGCGCCGGACTCTAGGAGGAGTCCAGAGCCAGCTTGAGCTCGTTCACGACTGCGGCGGGGTCCCCTTGTTTGTAAAGGGCCGATCCCACGACGAAGCGGTCGGCGCCGGCCGCGGCGGGCTGCGCGATCGTAAGGGGCGATATACCTCCGTCCACCTCGAGCGACACATCGCGACCCGAGCCAGCGATCAGCTCGCGTGCCGCGGCGATCTTTGAATCCATGGCCGCTATGTAGCTCTGCCCACCGAAACCCGGGTTCACGGTCATGACCAGGAGGAGATCGAGGAGGTCGATCACGTGAACGCATGCATGGAGTGGCGTCGATGGATTCAGAGCCAACCCCGGCTTCGCCCCGAGGTCGTGGATCCCCTCGAGCGTTCGGTGCAGGTGGGTGCAGGTCTCTGCGTGGACGATGATCGTCTCGCAGCCTGCGTCCACATACTCAGAGAGGTAGGGCTCGGGGGCTGCGATCATCAGGTGGGCCTCGAAGGGAAGGTCGGTAGCTGCACGGCAGGCAGCGATTACTGCTGCCCCGACCGTCAGGTTGGGCACGAAATGACCGTCCATGACATCCCACTGGATCGCATGCAACCCGGCCTCCTCGAGGCCGGTACAGACCTCGCCCAAACGGGCCAAGTCGGCGTTCAGCACCGAAGCGACGAGCCGGTTTTGCACGGTCCCACGCTAACCGAGTGCGTGACACCCCAGCCGGACCTCCTTCGGTCCCGCAACCCAGTTCTCAGACGCGCGCAGAGCGCGCCTGAGTACGGAATCCGGACCCCAGAGCGCGCTGCGCACAATCGACTACCTTGCTCCCGGCCCCGAAAGGTCGAGCTCAAAGGCCGCCCTGAGGCCGCAAGAGTTCAAGGAACAGTTTGGCCGAACGGGGAAGCTCGAACCCCTCCACGTAGAGTACGTGCCAGGGCCGCTGTAACGGTGTCCCTTGTACATGTAGACGCACCAGCTCCCCCGACTGGAGCTCGACCATCACTGCATCGAGGGAGATCAGGGTTATGCCCAAACCCGCGGTCGCCGCGTGCTTGATGGCGCCGTTGCTTCCCACCGTCATCACCGATCGCGGCGCAGTCTGTGAAGATGCCCAGAACTCCTCGGTTGCCTCGCGCGTCCCGGACCCCGGCTCGCGCAGGAGCCATGTCTCCTCGGTCAGCTCGGCAGGTTGAATCGAGCGTCGCTTTCGCAGCGGGTGGTCGGGATGGGCGACGATGGAGAGCTCGTTGTCAAGAAACGCCTCGCCCACAATCCCTGCTGCCGGAGGCGGCCGGCCTCCGACCGCCAGATCCGTTTTGCGCTCCAACAGGCGAGCGATGGCGGTAGCTCGGTTCCCGACCTCTAGTGATATCTGGATCTCCGGGTGGCGGTCCCGGTACTTGGCCAGGAGGACGGGCAAGACGTATTCTCCTGCCGTTGTCACTCCCGCAATCCGCAGGTGACCGGGCGCGCCTGCAGCTTCCCGTGTCGCCTGAACCGCGCGAGTCGTTAGACCCAGAATCTGTGCTGCGTACCGTGCGAGCTCGTGGCCGGCCGCGGTGAGTCGGATCCCTCGGCCTGCCGGCTCGACCAGCGACACCTCGAGCTCGCGTGCAAGTGAGGCAACGGCCGAGGATACCGAGGGCTCCGAAACGACGAGTGCCGCCGCGGCCCCACGGATGGAGCCCGCCCGGGCTACCTCCACAAAAGTTCGCAGTTGTCCAAAGGTCATGTTGGTACTTAAGCATAAACTTAAGAGTCCCTGGCAACATTTACATTGTTATCTTGGCTAAACCGGCGTAATCTGGGGTCGACGGGCAGCCAAGAGAGTGGAGCGCGAGATGTCCCCAGGCAGCGGGAGCGAAACCAAGCGAGACCGGTTTCTTGCCGGCGTCATTCCCTACAAGGAGATGGGCTACTGGCGCCCCGACTACGAGCCCGAGGACACCGACATCATCGCCGCGTTCCGCATCACACCCCAGTCGGGGGTGGATCCTGAAGAGGCGGCGGCCGCGGTGGCCGGTGAATCGTCCACGGCTACCTGGACGGTGGTGTGGACGGATCAGCTGACCGCTTATGAGAACTACCAGGCAAAGGCCTACAAGGTCACACCGGTACCCGGTGCCGAACCCCCTCAATGGATCGCCTACATCGCCTACAAGCTCGACCTCTTCGAAGAAGGCTCGATCCCCAACCTGACATCGTCGATCATCGGAAACGTCTTCGGGTTCAAGGCGCTGCGCGCCCTTCGGCTCGAAGATCTGCGGATACCGCAGGCATACCTCAAGACGTTCCAGGGGCCTCCGCACGGGATCATCCAGGAGCGCGAGATGATCAATAAGTACGGCCGGCCGCTGTTAGGTGCGACCACCAAGCCCAAGCTCGGGCTCTCGCCGAGAAACTACGGGCGGGTAGTCTACGAGGCTCTGCGGGGGGGACTCGATTTCGTCAAGGACGATGAGAACACCAACTCGCAGCCCTTCAACCGCTGGCGCGAGCGCTTCCTCTATTGCATGGAAGCCGTCCACCGGGCGATGGAGCAGACTGGTGAGGTCAAGGGTCACTACCTGAACGTCACGGCCTCCACTATGGAAGAGATGTATGAGCGCGCCGAATTCGCCAAGGAGCTCGGAAGCGTGATCATCATGATCGACCTTACGATCGGGTTCACGGCGATGCAGTCGATGTCGAAGTGGGCGCGCGCCAACAGCATGCTGCTCCATCTCCACCGTGCCGGCCACTCTACCTACACGCGCCAGAAGAACCACGGAGTCAACTTCCGTGTCCTTGCAAAGTGGTGCCGGATGATGGGAGTCGACCATATCCATGCAGGGACGGTTGTGGGAAAGCTCGAGGGTGATCCGAACGCCGTGCGCAGCTACTACAAGACATGCACCGACGACTTCAACAAGCAGGATGCGGCCCTCGGCTTCTACTTTGACCAGGACTGGATCCACATGCCCGGCGTGATGCCGGTCGCCTCTGGTGGTATTCACGCGGGTCAGATGCATCAGCTCCTGCACTATCTCGGCGAGGATGTGGTCCTGCAATTCGGCGGTGGGACGATTGGCCACCCCATGGGGGTAGCTGCGGGGGCAACGGCCAACCGCGTGGCGACCGAAGTGATGATCAAAGCTCGCAACGAAGGCCGCGACATCATGAGGGAAGGCCCCGACATCTTGCGCACCGCTGCGAAGAGGTCGCCCGAGCTCGACTCGGCGATCGAGACATGGGGCGACATCACTTTTGATTTCGAGTCCACCGACACTCCGGACGTTGTCGAGACGCCGACGCCGGTCGCCTGAGAGGAAACGGCAACCATGACAACAGGAGTGCACATTACCCAGGGCACGTTCTCTTACTTGCCCGAACTGGACGACGACGAGATCAGGGCACAGATTCAGTACGGCATCGACAATGGATGGGCGGTAGCCATCGAGTTCACCGACGATCCGCATCCTCGCAATATCTACTGGGACATGTGGGGAATGCCGATGTTCGATATCGAGGACGCCGCCGCGGGCCTCCACGAGGTCAACCGCTGCCGGGAAGCGTACCCTGATCAATACATCAAGGTGAGCCTCTACAACCGCAAGCTAACCAAACAAAGCATTGCGCTCCAGTTCCTGGTCAACCGGCCGCAACACGAGCCCGGGTTCCGCCTCGAGCGACAAGAGGGGCCCAACCGAACGGTGCGCTACACGCTGACGTCTTACGCCGCAGGCCGGCCCCACGGTGAGCGCTATTCGGGCGATGGCTCAGCAAGCAGGTAGCGGCCCTTCGCTCGGTCCGGGCCTCCCGCCTCGAGAGACCCAGGAGCCTTACGGACGCGCCAAAGTTGATGAACGCTTCACCGAGCTCGACGATCCACTGCATGAGATTCCAGACGGTGCAGAAGTGGATGCTGCAACTATCTTCCGAGAGTCCCGCATCGATGAAGTCCTCGAGGAGATGGACCGCGAGCTAATCGCGCTCCAGCAGGTGAAGGGGCGAATCAGGGAGATCGCAGCTTTGCTCCTGATCGACCGGCTGCGCCGCAGCATTGGACTGGAAGCCTCGCCTCCCACTCTTCACATGAGCTTCACGGGCAATCCGGGAACCGGCAAGACCACGGTCGCAGCGAAGATGGGAAAGATCCTCTACAAACTCGGTTATGTGCGCAAAGGCCACGTCGTGAGCGTCACGCGCGACGATCTGGTCGGCCAGTACGTCGGACACACCGCGCCGAAGACGAGGGAAGTCTTGAAGAAGGCCATGGGCGGGGTGCTGTTCATCGACGAGGCGTATCACATCTACCGTGTTGACAACGAGCGAGATTATGGGCAGGAGACCGTCGAATTGCTGTTGCAGGTGATGGAGAACGAGCGGGAGAACATCGTCGTCGTCATGGCCGGCTACAAGGAGCAAATGGATCGTTTTTTCGCGGACGTGCCCGGCCTTAGCTCGCGCATTGCACATCACATCGACTTTCCCGATTATTCACCCGGCGAGTTGATGGAGATAGCCTGGCTTATGGTTGAGCAGCAGCGCTACCGTTTCTCCCACGAAGCCGAAGAAGCGTTCGCCCAGTATCTGCAATTGCGACGTGAGCAGCCTCGATTTGCCAACGGCCGCAGCATTCGCAATGCGCTCGATCGGGCGCGTATGCGTCAGGCGGTCCGCCTCTATGCGAGCGGGCGGGGAGGTGGCCGGCTGACAAAGAAGGACCTGGTGACAATCGAAGCCGACGATGTGCTCAAGAGCCGCGTGTTCGAGGGCGGCTTCTACCGGGAACCCGAGCCCTCCGATGGAGACGCTCACGGCACCGAGACCGCATGAGCGAAGCGGGACCGCCGGAAAGAGTTGTGCTCGGGCGGCGGGATGACTCGACCATGGTGGGCTTCCAGTGGACGGGGGCGGAACCCGAGGGCCTGAACGAGCCTTCGGAGGCGGAGAACCTGGGAGCGCTCTGGGAGGGCGACGAACTGGTCACCTACAGCCTTGGCCACCTCGCCCATCGCTTTGGGCACGACAGCGACGGTTACATGGAGGACGTGGACTAGCCTTCTCCCATTGCCGCCAGTCCTCAGAGTGGCGGCCGGGCAGCCATATACGAGCCGGAGCGAGGGCGCAAGCGGCCCATCGCGACCGGTCCCCTCCGGTTCGAGGCCGTTCCGGTAAGCCCCACCCGTTGCAGGTGCGTGAGGAACGCCGGGTGGCTACCTGCCCGCCCCTGCGACGACTCGCGACAGTTCGTCCCGCTGCCGCAAGCCGTCCTGCTGAGGGTGAGCCAGCGCGTGTGGCTCAGGCAGTACGCATATCCGGAAGTTTTCGCCCTTTTGTGAGAGCGTTAATAAGGGCCTGGCAGAATCATGCCAGGTCCTCCCAGGGATAGTTGGGGCGTGTTTCGAGGCAGCAAGTGGGGAGCCGGGGACGGGCGTGCAAAGGGTAACCCGAATACAGTCGCTGTGGTTCGGTCTCGGTATGGCGCGCACGGGGTCGGGTTTCAGGGCCATGACGTCCTGAAGGAGCTTCAAGTGCTCGAGGGCGTGGGCCGACACGCTGCCTCGCTCGACTCGATTGGTCACTTGACTCCGGACGGGGCTCCCGTCGGCTCCGGGAACGTGCAGAGCGGTTCGCGAAGGCGACGAGGCCACATTGATGGGAGGGCGCTCCAGCATCAGATCCCGGTCTCCTGCACTGGAGGGAGCGGGCGTGCGAGCCACCCGGACCCTGGTAGGGCCCTGCCCTGGGCGTCGGGACGGGGCAAGGCATCCTGAAAAAGCGTCTCGCGACGGGTAGGGCTTTTCCCCGTTGCTTCCCCATACTCAGTCCCCGGGCAGCCTCGTCGGTCGAGGATGGCCTTCTCCCAGCTTCGATTCTATATCGGCTGTGGAGCCGCTCTTGCACTTTCGAAGAGCGAAATCAAGGCTTGGCCGGGCGGGGAGACTCGAACTCTTCGATCAACTTGGAGTAGGTATCGGCGATGCCTTTGTCTGCCTCGATTGCGGCTTGCCACCCCAGGCTTTCGCGCGCTCGCCGGGGGTCCATACAGCTGCGTTCCAGCTCCCCCGGCCGCAGAGGACGTAGCTCCGGTTTGAGATCACGCCCCGACGCTTCACGGAGTATCTCGAAGATGCGCATTACGGACGTTTCTGCTCCCGTTGCCACATTGAAGGTTCCCCTGATGCCCAGGGCCTTCCTCAATGCCACTACGACGTCCCCGACATGAATGTAGTCTC
>JALZJN010000017.1 GCA_030859735.1 Actinomycetota bacterium | reverse complement strand
CAGACAAGGCGAAGGACTCGGCGGAAGGCTCGAAGCCGGGAATCGTGCGTTGGAAGAGCAGCTGGTAGCGAACCGGATCCTCGGTGCAGAACTCGACGAAGAAGTGCCCGGTTGCCTTGAGGTCGTGCAGGGGCTCCGGTTCCCATCTCTGCTGCCAGAATCGAGCACATGCTGACCATCGGAAGCGTTGTGCTGGGGGCCACAGATCCTCGGCGAGCTGCGGAGTTCTGGAGCCGGGCACTGGGTTATCTGCCCCGCGACCCGGACCAGCACGAGGATTGGATCGTGCTCGTCCCGCCGGATGGAACGCCCGGCGTCCAGATCGCGCTCGATCTCAGCAAGACCCCCCTACAGGAGCACCCTCGGGTTCACCTGGACCTTTATCTTGCTCCGATATGGATGCCCCAGACAAGGACCCGATCTCCCCGGTTATCGCTCCTTTGAAGACCTCGGACGCGCCGACGCTGTTCGACTATGTCATGCGCAACCGGCTTTTCTTGCGCGCCCTCGAGCCATTCAGGCCGGACGCATACTCCATCATCGAGGAACAGGTCCCGGTCATCCGACCCGGACGACCGGGCGGGGACAGGCCGCATCCGTGGATTGCAACTTGGGCTCGAGCACTTGCAGGCGTGGCTCTGCTGTTTGCGGTGGGTTGTGGTGACAACGTGCCGGCGCCGCCTGCCTGTGCCGAACAGCCGTTCACCACCGAGTCCGGGGTTCGCTACAGGGATCTGAAGTGCGGGTCGGGCGCTCTCCCGGAGCGCGGTTGGATCCTCACAGCCAAGTACACGGGCACACTGGCGAACGGTGAACAGTTCGACTCGTCACTCAGCATCCCGGAGCCATTCCGGTTTTCACTGGGAAGCGGGCAGAACATTCCCGGCTGGGATGAAGGAGTCGTGGGGATGAGGGTGGGCGGAATCCGCAGGCTCGTCATCCCGCCGGAGCTCGCCTACGGCGATGACGGGCTGCCCCCTCGCGTCCCCCCGGGCGCAACCCTCATCTACCGCATCGAGCTTCTGGAGGCACGCGCCCCATGATCGACACCTCGGGCGATGGTGTGCCCGCGGCAAACGCCCGGCGGTCAAATCCAGCACCACCCTTGCGGCGGCTGGTCTTCGACTGCGTCTGAGCTCTCTTTCGGGGCCGGCTTGTCGCAGTTGTCGAAAACCCAGATGCGGCGGTGCCATTGTTCGTAAGGCAGCGGTCTTGCGGCGAGCAGCGGGTAATAGAAGACGAAGGTCAGGACACACGCCGTCCCGAACAAGGTGACTGCGGCCCGACCCGCAACCGAGCGGACGAGATCGGTCAACACGTAAGAGAGCCCGAGGCACATGAAGGGCACAGTGGGCAGAAGATAGAACAGAAAGACAGCCGATCTTCCCGACGCAATCACCAGCCAGGGACCGTAGGTGAGCAGGAAACCGGCGATGATGAAACCTTCGGGTCGTCCGAGGCTGTGACGGCGCACCCATCTGACTCCAACATAGAGCAGGGCGAAGAGGGAGGACCACCACACCAACGGATTACCGATCGCGGCGATCTCTCTGTAGTCGCCGTTTGCGGCATGGGTGAAGTAATAGGAGACGGGCCGCTTGATGAGTATCCACGACCACGCCGGGGACTGATAGCTATGGATCTTGTCGAGGCCGAGGTGGAAGTTCGCCATGTAGATCTGCCGTTCGATGAAGACACGCATCCACGACCCCTCGGACCAGGGTGCGGCGCGCCATGAACCGTCCAAGACCCCGGCATAGCTGTACGCGTAGACGATGACCGGCGTGAGGATTAGCCACACGAATATGGAGGCTCCTTCTTCGGCCAGCGCCCGGCGAGCCGGATTGGGCTTGCCGTCGGCGCGCCGAGCCGCAACCTCCCATGCGAGGGTCAGACCGATCAGCGCCACGGTCACGAGGGCGCCGGACCACTTCGAGGCGGTCGCGGCTCCGGCAGCGACGCCGGCGATCATTCGCCATGGCCTGTTCAGCAACGGGAGCCGGGAATCCTCCCCGGCGCGCAGGAGCCGCTTTCGGTCCAAGAGCAGGAAGTAGAACGCCGCAAGACCGAACAGCGGCACAAAGATGTCCAGCATTGCGACGCGTGACTGCACAAAGTGCAGTGGGTCGATTGCGAGTAGTCCGGCGGCAAAGGTGGCGCCGATGGTGGATCCCAACAACTCGCGCGCCAACAGGTAAAGAAGTGCGATGGTGGCGGTGCCGGCTACCACCGCCGTTATGCGCCATCCCAGAGAGTTGTAGCCGAAGCCTCGTATGCCCGCGGCAAGAAGCCATTTCCCGAGTGGGGGATGCACCGTCGTTAGCTCGGCCGCGCTTCCACAAAGGGACGCGGGAGCGTTCGCGTATAGGCACGCGTCCTCTGCGTAGTACCTCTCGTCAAAAATCCGTCCCGCGGGAACGGCAACCTGCACGAGTCGCATCGCGCCCCCGATCAGGACGACAACAAGGGCGGCAGGGAAGTCAGCGGGGGTCAAATTCCCGGCTTCGACCTGATCGGTGTGTGACCGTTTCGTCGGTGTCATTGAGGCGGCAGCATAGTTAGTCTCTGTGGCTGTGACAGGCGATTCCCGCGGCCGGCTCATCCTGTGCGGCACCCCGATCGGCAATCTCGAGGACATGACCTGGCGCGCCGTGCGCACTCTGCGTGAGGCGGACGTGCTGGCTTGTGAGGATGTCGGGCGGACCCGCAAACTGTTGGCCCACTTCGAGATCCCTTCACCCAGGCTCCTGGTGCTGAACGAAGGTAATGAACGCAGCCGATCGGGCGAGCTTGTGGCCAGGGTGAACGATGGGCAAAACGTGGTCGTCGTTTCAGGAGCGGGTATGCCCGGATTCTCGGATCCGGGCTACCGGGTGGTGAAGGCGTGTGCGGAGGCAGGCCTGAGGGTGGAGGTCGTGCCGGGCCCCACGGCCGCAGTGAGCGCCCTGATCGTGTCGGGGCTCGCCTCGGATCGTTTCGTCTTCGAAGGTTTCCTGCCCCGGGCGGCCGGGCCGCGCCGGCGGCGGATCGCCGAGCTGGCGGATGAGTCGCGCACCCTGGTGATCTACGAGTCGCCGCATCGTCTGAAGGCCACCCTGAACGACCTGGTCGCGACGCTGGGCGACCGGCCTGCAGCTCTCGTTCGGGAGCTGACCAAAGTGCACGAGGAGGTGCTCAGAGCATCGCTGTCCTCCCTGCTCGATGAGTTCGGCGCTAGGCCCGCCCGGGGCGAGCTTGTGCTCGTGATCGCCGGGGCGGACAACCCCCCTCAGGAGGTTCCGGCAATCGACCTTGCGCGGCGTGCGACCGAGCTCATGGGGGCGGGCGTGGCGCGCGGAGAGGCTCTCAGGCAGGTGGCGAAGGAGGCCGGTGTGGCACGGCGCGACGTGTTCGACGCGCTCGTTAGGGAGGGAGCTGAGTGACCCTGTGGGCCTGGGGGAGAGCCGGTCGAGGTCGGGAACTTACCGGGTGACCGACGTGTCGTCGGGCAGCCGAACCTCGACCGTGCTGAGCTCGCTTAGCTCCGCGACACATTTCTCGCAGACCCGGCGGCCCTTGAACTCATAGGCAGGGTTCTCGGCCGAGTCGAAGACGCAGACGTCCTGGCGCTTCTGCAGGATGACCTGCTCGCCGTTCACGCTGATCTCGAGTTCGTCACCCTCTCGGATTCCAAAGACTCGCCGCAGCTCGGAGGGAAGCACGATTCGGCCCAGCTCGTCGATCTTGCGAACCACCCCAGTAGACTTCATTTTCCCAGCCTTCCCCAATAGTTCAACCGGCTGGCCATCCCCTGTGCCAGTATTTAGCAGACAACCTAGCGAGGGATAAGCTAACAGTCAAGATTCGATCCCTTGATAACCATCCGAGGCCGCCCCCGGCCTTCTCCAGATGTTACCAGGTGAGCAGGGGTTGCGTGGAAGGGCACGTTCGCCGAGAACGTTCGTAGGAAGAGAAGGAGAAAGCAAACCGCTGTGAGCGATGATGTCTACTATCTGACGACCCCCATCTATTACGTCAACGACGTGCCGCACCTCGGGCACGCCTATACGACGGTCGTCGCCGACTTCATCGCCCGGTTCCGCCGTCTTCAGGGTCACGAGGTTCATTTTCTCACCGGGACCGACGAGCACGGCTTGAAGATCGCCCGGACTGCGGAGGCCCGCGGGCTGGGGCCCAAGGAATGGACGGATCAGATCGTGCCCCGCTGGATCGAGTTATGGGACGCCCTTGATATCTCCAACGACGACTTCATCCGGACCACCGAGGCACGCCACGAGCAGGCGGTCCAAACGTTCATGCAGGCGCTGCACGACCGGGGCGAAGTCTATCTGGGGACCTATGAGGGCCTCTATTGTGTCGGTTGTGAGGCATTCAAGGTCTCCGAGGACCTCGTCGACGGTCGCTGTCCCCTTCACGGCACCGTGCCCGAGGTTGTCAAGGAGGACAACTACTTCTTTCCGCTGAGCAAGTACACGGACCGCCTCGTCGAGCTGTACAGGCGCGACCCGCCCTTCGTCCTGCCCGAGGCCCGCCTCAACGAGGTCGAAGGCAAGGTCAAGCAGGGACTCGAGGATCTGTCGATCTCGCGCACCTCATTCGATTGGGGCATCCCCATTCCCTGGGATCCCGCTCACGTCATCTACGTGTGGGTCGAGGCGCTGCAGAACTACATCACCGCAGTCGGCTACGGGTCGAAAACGGAGATGTTCGAATCGATGTGGCCGGCCGACGTCCACTTCGTCGGCAAGGACATCCTGTGGTTTCACACCGTCATCTGGCCGGCGATGCTGATGGCGCTTGAATTGCCGCTGCCCCGCAAGGTCTTTGCCCACGGGTATCTGCAGGTGGGAGGGGAGAAGATGTCGAAATCCAAGCTCACCGGCATCTCCCCTCACGATCTGCTTCCCACATTCGGCTCGGACGCTTATCGCTATTACTTCGCGCGCGAGATCTCTTTCGGGCTGGACGGGAACTTCTCGTGGGAGTCGATGGCAGCTCGCTACAACTCGGACCTGGCGAACGACTTCGGCAACCTTGCATCGCGCGTGCTTACGATGGCTCACCGTTACCTGGATGGTGTTGTCCCCATTGCACCCGAACCCGAGGATCTGACGGACTTAGAGATCGACCTCAGAGAGACTTTTGCCTCGTCGTTCCGCGCCATGGAGGAAGGGGTAGATGCACTCGCGCCGCACGATGCCCTTCGTGCCGGGTGGGCTTTCGTCAGAAAGGCAAATGCGTACGTGGAGGCGACGACTCCCTGGGCCCTCGCAAAGTCAGGCGACAGCAGAAGGCTCGAAGTGGTGCTGTACACCCTCCTTGATTCGCTGCGCCTGCTGGCGCTCATGCTGTGGCCGATCATCCCCCGCGCCGCGGACGAGCTGTGGCGGCGGCTCGGCAACACCGATCCCATCCCAGACACGACCTTTCCAGTGGATGCGCACCCCGGTCTGACCCCGTCGGGCAACGCCACCGTTGTCGGTGCGCCGTTGTTTCCTCGCATCGACGAGGCCGCCGAGGCCCCGCGCTAGCGGGCCGAGCCCCATGTGGTTCGACTCGCACTGCCACCTCCACATCTGCGAGCAGGGGACGTCCCTTGCCGATTTGATCGAGCGGGCAGAGGACGCCGGCGTACACGCCTTGGTGTCGTTGGGAACCGATGCATCCTCGAGCCGGCGCGCCGTCGCCATCGCGCATGACTTCGGCGTATATGCCGGGGTGGGAGTGCACCCGAACGACGCGGGCGCATGGAGCGACGGGGCCGCCGCGGACATCGAGGCGTTGCTGAGCGATGAGCGTGTCGTCGCCGTGGGCGAGACGGGGCTCGACTTCTACCGGGATGAAGTCCCTGCGGACCTTCAGCGAGCCGCCTTCTCGGCGCACGTCGAAATTTCCAAGCGGCACCAGAAGGCATTGGTGATCCACACTCGCAACTCCGTCGTCGAGGTCCTCGACATGCTCGATTCGGAGGGCGCGCCGGAGCGCCTCGTGTTCCATTGCTGGTCGGGGGACGGGGCAGCGCTCCGGCGC
>JALZJN010000006.1 GCA_030859735.1 Actinomycetota bacterium | reverse complement strand
TGGTGCGAGTCCAGGCCGATCAGGCCGAAGGCCAGTCCGGCCTGCGGATTCTGGAGCCGTGCGGTGCCGCCCATCGGGATATTCTCGAAGGCCGTAGGGTCCTCGCTGGCCACGGCCTGGACCAGCGCCTCGTATGCGAACGGGTTCACCTCGCCGAGCGCGTCGTGGGGAAGTCCCTTGGTGAAGTTGCCGATTCTGGTCGTGTACAGTTCCTCGTCGGTAACGCGGGGGATGCCCGAAAGCGGCAGTTCGTAGAGCCGGTCGGCCGCCTCGACCCGGATCCGGTAGGCTCGCTCGTGACGAGGGAGCTTACCGGATCGCGCCGGCACCACGGCTCTCGGCTCAGTTGGCTGCTCATCCCGAGCGTCCTGCGCCTGCACACTCAACGGTGCGAACGCTTGCGGGAGCCCGGCAATCACAGCCGACGCGCCGCCGATGCCGGCGAGGAAGGTGCGTCGGCTCACTGGTGCGGTGATGACGGCATCGTCATTCGGCTGGACACGGTCACCGCAACTCGGATCGGGATGGAGGCGGCCTCGGCTTGGAGTCGGTGTGTCGCTGTCGCTCATTGGTATGGCCCCTCATGTGGGCACTGGACGATTTGCGTCGTCCATTCGGCCGGACAATTGCTGGCGGCTGGTTGCCTGCCGAGACGGGACGGGAACACGGTACTCTTCTCCCGTCCCGCCTGGTGTTCCCCGGTCGAAACGTGGCGCCGATGGTGCGGGCGCTTGCCCTCATCTACAGCAGACGCATCACGATCGGGCAGTTGATAATGATCCCACTGGAGCCGAAGTCGGCACCATCCGGGCCCGTCAGGAACCCTTGGTCGGCGAAGCTCAGGATCTGGAACTCATCGATCAGGCGGGAGCGATAGCCGTTCTCGATGGCCTCGTCGGTCCAGACACCGAGGTTCATGTCCCAGAGCGGACTGTAGTCGAGGGCGATAGTCGGTACCCCGCCGAAGACGTTGAGCGGCTCGGTGGACTCACCCGACAGCACGCTGGCGAAACCCTGGCGCTGCGGGTTGCCGACACCAGTTGGACCGTTGGCGAAGGAGAAGAGGCGCTCGACGGCGCTGAAGGCCCCGTCATCGAATCCGACCTGGATATTGGCGAGAGCGGGCGCGAACGTCGACTGCTCCATCGTCGCCGCCATCGGGTCGGAGGCCTCGAAGCTGACGTAAACTACCGGCCGGGCGAAGCTGAAGCCGGCGACGGCCTTAAGGGTGACGAGTGCCCGATCTGGACAGATCGAAATGACCCGGTCGTGAACCCTGCTGTAGTCTGGGGCACCCTCGCAGAAACCTTGGAGTTCCTCAGCCTCGACGCCCTGGGCGATGATCGGGGCGTTGTAGATGTGGCCACCGGCGTTTTCGATTCGTACCAGCGGGCTGTAGGCGGCATCACCGACGGAACCCGGCTCGGCCACGACCGGCGGGAACGGCTCGTCACCGAAGCCCGGCGCGATCCGCCGCTCCGGCGCGAAGTCGACGGCGCCCTGGTCGAAGATCAAGGTCAGGTCTTGCGCCAAGGTGGCGGTGCGGACGCCGCCCTCGACGTTCGCGTAGGCGAGCTTGGGCGAGTGGTTGAGGCCGAGGGCATTCGCGTTGCCCTCGTCGGTGGTGTCGGTCAGGATGTACCAAACGGGGGTGCCGTCGGTCATCTCACCACGGTAGAGCGGCAACGTGAACGTAAACGTCTCGAGGTCGACATCGGCCGCCCGCAGCAGTTCGACCGGTCCGACCAACTCTTTCTGGAACCCCGACGGCGGCGGTCCCTGGTAGGTGATGGGGATGTCGGTGCCGACGTTGGAGGGTGGCGGCTGAACCTCCTCACCCGGCGGTGGTGTACCATCCTGGGCGTAGGCTTGTATGCCCCCACCGAAGAGCACCGTAAGTACCAAGAGCCCTCTCAACAGCAGATGGGAGCGACCGACGGGACCGCGCACTCGATTCATCATGGCGATGGTTCCTTCTGTGATTTCCGCTTCTCACTCACCGAAAATTGAAAAGCCAAGGTGTCATGCCGGCCAGAACACCACGGTCATTCGCTCAGGCTGTTCCTCACACCTCCTCTTCCCTCCATCGCCCCTCTCCGGGTTCCACAGGTACTGTCCGATGTCGTCGTCGACTCCTTCGGAGTGGTGTGACGGTGCATGGCGAAACCGCCGCTCGGTGCACAGCCACCTCTTCTCGCCAGCCTAGCTGGCGCGGGTGAATGTGCCGGTAAACGCGCGGAAACGAATCGGTGAACGAAGGTGAACGGGACG
>JALZJN010000004.1 GCA_030859735.1 Actinomycetota bacterium | reverse complement strand
CAGACTGATGGCGATCCGCTCCTCGGCGGTCCACTGGCGAAACGGGTCGGCGTAGAACGCCAGCTTGAACTCCGTGGTCTGCTCGAAGTCGCGGTAGCCGGCCGTCATGTTGGCCAGCATCCGCAGCGTGACCTGCTCGGCATCGGGGAGGTCGGGCAGCCAGGTAGACAGCGGATCGTCGAGCGTGACCACGTTCTGGTCTACCAGCCGCAGCAGGAGGGTGGCGATGTAGGCGATGGCGACGGCCCCGTTGCGAAAGTGCATGTCGGTGGTGGCCGGGACGCCAGTCATCGATTCGCCCAGCGCCTCGGTCACGACCTCCTGCCCGTCGATCGTGACGCTTAGGAGGACCGCCTTGACGTCTTGCTTGGCCATGATGTCCCGCGCCAAAGCGATGATGCCCGCGGCGTGGTCACTGGTTGGGCTCACCGCTGGCGTCGCTTGCCGCATGGGGGCGGCGAGGACAGGGCGCGCCGTTGCGGCGACCAACGTGCCGCCGGCAGCGAAGGTGAGGCCCATCGTGACCGCTGTCCGGCGCGTGAATGGGGTAGTGAAGCCCCGATCGGCGTGCTGATCACCCACGACGTCCTCCTCCTGTTCGACAATCGACATGACTGAGCAAGCTGCGGCCCGGTTGCCACACCATGACTTCTCACCGGGATCTCGTGCGCATCCTACCGCACCTGGGGGCCGGCACTGTCGCTCCCGGCTGACCGTCCACGATTCCGTCGAACTCCCGCCGCAACAGGACCTGCAAGCGCCGGTAGCCGAAGCGCGGCCGCTGTTCTGCCAACTCCCGCAGTCGGCGGCGCAGGGCCGCGTCATCTCGCCGCTGGCTCAAATAGCGGACCGTCGACCGTGCCGTGTTCACCAGCCGACACGCCCGGCGCTCCGACAGCGCGAATCGCTCCTGCGCGTCGACCACCGCCGCCCGCCGCTGGGCGGGCTTCACCAGTTTTTTCGGAGGAGTTCCTTGAGGGCTTGGTTATCGAGGGCTTGCTCGGCCACCAAGCGCTTGAGACGGGCGTTCTCCTCCTCCAGCGCCTTCAGCCGTTTGAGGTTATGTCCGTCCAAGCCGTCGTATTTTTGTTTCCAGCGATAGAGTGTCTGCTCGCTGATGCCGTGGCGACGGCACAGCGCCCCCGTGCGCTCTCCGGCCGCGTGCTCCTTCAGGATACTGACGATCTGTTCCTCACTGAATCGGCTTCTGCGCAGGCTGTCCTCCTTGAGGCTTTCTGCCCCGAAGGACTCTCATTGTCTGTGGATCAGTTTCTGGAGGTCACCTCAGGAACGTGCCAGAAGCGGTGGCGAATCATCTCAAATTGCAGCGCTTCGATAGTGTAGTCGGCGTCAGCTAAATCGTGTCGGCGGACTCGCTCCCAGTCCACTAGATTCGCATTGCACACTCGACATACGACCCGAATATTATTCCGGCGCATCTTCTTCGTCTGGCGAAAACAGTGGAGACCGTTCTCGCAGTCGCTATCGGTGCATTTCAATCCGAGGGGTTTTGGAGCATCTTCAATAATTTGCTCGTCGGGCTTCATTCAGTCCTCATCTTCCGCTAGGGCCCTCATGAGGATGCCGCGGTCGAACGAATCGAGCCGGCTTAGATCAACTCGCTCCAGCAATGTGTCGCGGGCCACCCGCCAGGGGTCTATCGTCCTTGGCTGAAGGTTAGTTGCTGCACCCCACCAGTTGACAGGTGGTTCTTCGAACGCCATTCGGTAGGCGAGGTAGTCCGCGAGAACACCGACATCTACGCCATCTCGCTCAGCAACAGATTGGACTGCCGACGCAAGCCGATCAACGCTATGATTTGCTTTTTTCGAGCAGAGTGCCGCCAATTCATCCTCTCGTTCATTGAGTGCGACAGCAACAGCAAATCGGACTGCCTCGCGTTCTTCAGGAGACCTGTTCCGGCCCACGAGGAGTTCACCCTCCTCGATGACCGCCAGCTCCCTTCGCTCAGGATCATGGGCGGCATGCCGAACCTCATGGAGGAGATCGAGAAGCCAGCGCGACGAAAACTTCGCCTTCTGCTTCAGTATCACAACATGACGACCGTCGATTCTCCAGTATGCCCCGTGAAAGGCCCCAGGATCGGATAAGGGAAGCACCACAATCCCACGACTCCAGGCATATTGCAGCACCGACTCGTAGTCGAAGGGTTTTCCGTCCGCGGTTACCTGGGCCCGAAACTCGATGGGATCGGTTGGGATGGGTCGCGGTTCAAGTCCCGGAGCTGCGCGTAGTACCAGCCCCGCAAGATGATGCGCGTAGGCCGCATACGCGCCCAACCGTCGACCATTTACACTCTGGCTCGCCCGGAAACGCGCAGCCCCGACCGCATCCAAGTTCAGACGGATCTCTTGTTCGCCAAATAACGTGGTTGGGTCTAGATTGAACACGCGCCCCACGGTAGCAGCCGCTTGGCGGGCCAGATTTGGTCCATCTATTCCAATACTTCGCTCTTCCAATCGAGCTCGAATAGTTGCCGGTAAGACTCTTCGAAGAATGAGTTCCTTGTCAAGTCCGAGTTCTTTCAGTCGTCGAAATAGCGTTCTCGGCGAAACGCTCGATGCAGGAAGCAGAATCTCTTCTCGAATCTGGACATTGAGCGCTCGAACAACGTCTCCAATTCTGTTGAGGCTCGCGGACGAGTAGTCGGTGGCTTCGTATCGCTGAACCTGCTGTTCCTGAACACCAAGGCGACCGGCCAGTTCTCGCTGAGTCAGACCCAACGCGATTCTCGCCTTAATCAAGGCAAGGGGCAGGTCGTCGAAGGACTCAGCAATAATGATCGACGGCTGCTCAGCCACGAGTTGCTCAAACTGACGCAGCTCTGACCGCAGATCGGCTAGCTGACTCTCTAGTCCAGCCATGTCGATCTGCTGAAAGAGGAATTCGTCAGATTCCTCTTCAAAGCTCCGATTGCGTACTTCGTCGAGTGCGTCTTGAAATTTCTGAATCTGCTTCTTCGTATTCTGGTACTGGTGCTGGGTCTTAATCATGGCCAGCTCCGGAGGTCGAGGACAACGATGCCTTTCGCTTGACCTGACCGATCTTGTTGAAAGAACTGCAGAAATGGGGACCCTGATACTGACGCCGGCGAGTCAGCTCGGAAAAGCTCGCCATAGTATTTCGCCTTCTGGGTCGCTCGCCCGGGATCAAACGTGACAAGAGCACGATCGAGAAGGCGTGGATTGACGCCTGTACTCTCCCAACACGCGTCAAAGTCACCAGGAAACTCCTTCATCGGCACAAAACTTCCGTCAACGTATACCGTTAGGCAGCCAGCACGCTGCAAGTCTGTCAATGCTCGTTCGAGTCCTTGTAAGAGACGGAGTCGATGGGGATTCCAGCCGAACCGGACCAAAACCTCTTGCCAGGTCGCGAGGTGGAGTCCTGGGGGCAAGTTCCCATTCAAACTAAAGGCCGGTACCATGGACACAATTATATTGTTGTGCCATTTTCCTGTTAACGAGCAGACGATGACTGCCACCGACCTGCCACGTCGTGACATAAATCCTCGATGGTATACTTTTCGCGACAGGCGGCCCGTGCCCGATCGCCCAATGGCCATCCGGCAC
>JALZJN010000311.1 GCA_030859735.1 Actinomycetota bacterium | reverse complement strand
CAGCACATCCACAGGATGAGCCACTACTGTGCTCTGCTCGCTCGATGCTCAGGAGAAAGCGAAGAATGCAGCGAGTTGTACCGGATGGCCAGCAAGATGCACGATGTCGGCAAGATCGGCACTCCCGACAGCATCCTGCTCAAACCCAGGAAGCTCACGCCAGATGAGAGGGCGATCATGGAGCAGCACGCGGAGATGGGCTATCACATCCTGGAACATGCCACATCCGAACTGCTTCAGCTTGCTGCAAGCATCGCATTGACTCACCACGAGAAAGTGGACGGAACTGGCTATCCGAGGAAGCTGAGGGACGAAGAGATCCCCGTCGAGGGCCGCATATCTGCGATCGCGGACGTCTTCGATGCGCTCACCACGAATCGCGTGTATCGGGACGCTTTCCCGGTGGAGAGGGCACTCGAGATAATGCGGGACGGTAGGGGCTCGCACTTCGATGCCGATCTGCTCGACCTGTTCTTCGAAGTGATGCCGGATGTTTTGCTGATCAAGCAGCGGCTTGATGACGAGCCGATACATCCTGAGCTGTGGTCTGACAGCCTGAACTGGCCCCACCCCAGGCGTGAAATGACAGCCTGAACTGGCCCCACCCTGCGCCCTCCAGCCCTCACCATCGTGCTATCTGACGGCTCGAAACGGGAGGGGAAAGGACGCAGCGTGGAGCTGTTCGAGCTTATTCGCAAGGACCACGAGCCGGTTTGTCGATCCGCGAGATCGCCGGCTAGCGCGGCGTCCACCGGCGCACGGTGCGCCAGGCGCTGCGCTCGGCGTTGCTCCCAAGCGCAAGTCGCCGGAGCGGGTCGCACCGAAGCTGACGCCTGAGATCAAGGCGTTCGTCGACTCGATTCTCGAGGCCGACCGCAGGCGCCGCGCAAGCAGCGCCACACCGCTCGCCGCATCTGGCAGCGTCTCTGCGAGGAGCGCGGAGCAGAGGTCTCAGAGACGGCGGTGCGCACCTACGTGCGGGCGAGAAAGCGCCAGATGGGTGTGGGTCTCAAGGCCTATGTGCCCCAGCATCATGAGGTGACACGCGCCGGGGAGGTCGACTTCTACGAAGCGGAGGTCGACTTTCCCTGGGGACGCGAGCAAGCCAACATCATCCTGGTGCGCTCCGAGTTCTCCGGGGCCGCCCTGCACACCGCCTACCCGAGAAAGAATCAGTCGGCGTTCCTGGAGGGAATCGCTTTCTTCGGCCGACCAGGCTTGCGCTCCCAATCTCGAATGAAGCGCTGAACATTCGGCTCGAGCCACACGGGGCCGGAAGCAAGTTCGGCGAAGGGCCTGGCGAAACCGGAGCTGCGGGCTAGTTCCGAAGCCCGCTGCTTCGAGACGCCGAGGAGATTGGCCAGTTCACCAACACCGAGCAGGTTTGGAAACGTCGGTCGCTGAAGCTCTCTCTCGAGCTCTGAATCTTCAATCAGCTCAAGCCTCACAATCGGCAGCTCGGGCATTCGAGTGCTCTTGGCTGCCTCCTGCACAAGAGCCGCACCAATTACAGCGGCTGCTCCTGCCGAGTCCTCTTCGAGGTAGACGGTGGCCCCATAACCAAAGATCCCGTTCGGCTCCTCGGGGCATCCGGATACGGAAGCATTATGGCTCGCCAGCTCATCGAGAAAGTGTTCTAAGCGGCCGTTGATGGCCTCGATGAGACCATCGCCATCGGCAGATGCTTCCGCAAACTCGACTGCCACACTCCACCGTCTGGTCATTTCATTTCTTCTCCTGCCACTCAAAACCTCGTCTACGGAGATCACGGAGGATGTTCTTGATGGCGTTTCGGTCGCCGGCTGTGGACGATATCGTCACCATGCCGTGCGATGGGTCGGGCGGGTACGCCTTGATGTGCTTGGTGCCCTGAACGATCCGCCAGCCCTGCCGTTCAGCCTCCCTCATGATCTTCTTGATGTCCTTGTGCATGCTATCACTTTCCTTGATCCTGTCAAGGGATTCTGCCTGGAGCTGCCCTTACCTAAGAAGCTCGCCGAGAGTTGACCATTTGGGCCCGGAAACGATGATGTGATCGAGCATCACCAGACCCACGGCTTCGGCGGCGCCGGCCAGCACTCGTGTAAAGGCGAGATCCTCGGCGCTGGGACTCGCCTCCCCGGAAGGGTGCGTGTGGACCAGCGCAAAGGCCGAGCCGCCCCCGCGAAGAACCGTGGTGAGCACCTCCCTCACCTCCACAAGACAGCGACTCTCGCTGCCCTTGGTGATGGGCTCGACCCGCAGAACTCGATGGGACGCACTGAGCACCACCACGAATGATTCCTCTCGTGCGGGATCGGTGATGCTCCGGCGCACCAGCGCAGCGATGTCGCCGGCGTCCCTGATCCGAACGGCCGAGGGGGTCTCGGCGACGGCCACACGGCGCCCCAGCTCGAACGCGGCCATGAGCGACGACGCCTTGGCGGGGCCCACGGCATGAGTGGAGGCGAAGCGGGCCAACCCCTGGCAGGCGAGCGGCCCCAAGCCACCGTGCTCGGCCAGCAGCTGGTGAGCGAGCTCGAGCGCATTGCGTCCCGGTGCACCGCTGCGCAGCACGAGAGCCACCAGCTCGGCGTCCGTGAGGGAATGGGCGCCAAGGCGGTCGAGGCGCTCGCGCGGCCTGTCTTGCTCGGCTATCTGGGCCATCGACACCGTCATCCGGTCACCCTAGAGATCAGGTGTGACATTCATCCCCTGAGGTGTCCTACCGGCTCGTTACCATTGTCCCAGAGGAGGAGGTCTCACCAACACGTGAACCACGGCCAGATCGTTTCATTCATATGGGGGGTCGCAGATCTCATTCGCGACACCTTCAGGCGTGGCAAGTATCAGGACGTCATCCTCCCGCTCACGGTTCTCCGAAGGTTTGACTGCGTGCTCGCCTCGACCAAAGAGAAGGTTCTGGAGACCAATGCGAAGATGCAGGCCAAGGGCCTCGAGAACCCGGAGCAACTGCTGCGCAAGGCCTCCGGGTACGCCTTCTACAACACCTCTCGCTACGATTTCGACAAGCTCCTGGCCGACGCCCCCAACCTGAAGAGCAACCTCAACAACTACATCAGCGGGTTCTCATCGAACATGAGCGAAGTATTGGATCGCTTCGATTTTGCCAACACGATCCAGAAGCTCGATGAGTCCGGACTCCTCTTCAAAGTGGTGGGGCGATTCAAGGGCGTCGATCTTCATCCGGGCCTGGTCGACAACGCCACCATGGGCACAATCTTCGAAGAGCTGATTCGCAAGTTCAACGAGGCCCTCAACGAGAATCCCGGCGAGCACTTCACCCCGCGCGATGTCGTCCACCTCATGGTCGAGCTGCTGCTCGCCGGAGACGAGGAGCGACTCTCGAACCCCGACCTGGTGGTGAAGATCTGCGATCCCTGCTGCGGGTCGGGCGGCATGCTCACGATTGCCAAGGAACAGATCGAGGCGTCCGACGACAAACACGCGCAGGTGCATCTCTTCGGCCAGGAAGTCAATCCCGAAACTTATGCAATCTGCAAATCCGACCTCTTCATGAAGTCTGCTGAGGGCCGCGACGGTGAGAACATCTCGTTCGGCTCCACACTCGCACACGACCATCACGGCGATCGCCGCTTCGAATACCTCATCGCCAATCCTCCCTACGGCAAGGACTGGAAGGGCGACGAGCAAGACGTTCGCGCCGAGCACGAAAAGGGTGAGGCTGGGCGCTTCTCCCCCGGGCTCCCGCGCATCTCCGACGGACAACTGTTGTTCCTACAGCACATGCTGGCCCGCATGGCGCCCCCGGAGGAAGGTGGGAGCCGCGTCGCAATCATCATGAACGGCTCGCCGTTGTTCACCGGCGACGCCGGCAGCGGTGAGAGCGAGATCCGTAG
>JALZJN010000310.1 GCA_030859735.1 Actinomycetota bacterium | reverse complement strand
GAGGTCCGCACCGCCGAGCGGGCCCGCTTCCTGCGCTGGTGGTGGGAGCAGGGAGGTACCAGCCTGGGCTTTGAGGGCCTGCTGCCGGCGGCCGAGGGAGCCGCCCTAATAAAGGCGCTCGAGAGAGCAGCAGAGCGCCTGCCCCAGTCCCTGCCCGAAGAGGAGCCCCCCTCCGGCTGTGCCATCCCCCTCTCGGCTCAGGACAGAAGAGAGCAGCGCTGTGCCGACGCTCTCTCTGCGCTGGCCTCCCGGGCGATCGCAGCAGACCCCGACGCGGAGCGGTCCACGGTCGTGGTCCATGCCACCATCGCCGGCCGGGGGCTGGGTGGCGCAGAGATCGAGGGGGGCCTGGGGCTTCATCCCGCCATCGCTCAGAGACTTAGCTGCGACGCCCGCCTCCAGTACGTGCTCTCAGACAAAGAGGGAAAACGCCCTCGGCATCGGCAGGGCCTCTCGCAACGTCCCCCGCTGGCTGCAGCGCCAGTTGCTGCGCCGAGACCACGGCTGCACCTTCCCGGTTGCGGGACCAGGATGTTCTTGAAGGCGCACCACATCCATCACTGGGAAGAGGGAGGGCCTACCGACTACGACAACCTCGTGCTGGTGTGCTCCTTCCACCACAAGCTGGTGCACGAGGGCGGCTGGAGCGTGTCTCTCAACGGCACCGTGGCGGAGTGGTACAAGCCAACGGCCGTCGCTACGACCCCGGGCCCGACCCGCCGGGGGAACGCCCCGTCGCGGCCTGATTCAACGAGTAGGATCGGGCCATCCGGCACCGAACAGGGGGCTCCCAATGTCGTTAGCTCCGGTCCTCGTCAGTCGACTCCGTCGTGTGGCGCTTGTTGTGGTCGCCGCGACGCTGACTGCGTCAACACTGGCACTGCCCGCGGCGACCGCGGGACCGCAGGCTCAAGGGGCGAGCGCGGCGGCAGCCCCCGTCCCCTCGCTGGCGTGGACCAAGTGCTACAAGCACTTCCAATGCACCACCGCCCGCGTACCACTCGACTACGACGAGCCCGATGGAGCAGGCATCAGGATCGCGCTCATCAGGCTCAAGGCGGGCAACCCCAAGCGCAGGATCGGCTCGCTATTCCTCAATCCCGGCGGTCCCGGAGGCTCGGGAGTCGACATGGTGCGCTTCGGCGGAAGGTTCTTGTTCTCGGACGAGGTGCGGGCGCGCTTCGATCTCGTCGGCTTCGATCCTCGCGGCATTGCTGCGAGCTCCCCTCTGCGTTGCTTCAGCAGTTTCGAAGAGGCGCTCGCGGTGTTCCCCCCAATGGCTTTCCCGGTGACCCGCCCGGAAGAGAATGTATGGGTGGAGGCAGATCGCGCCCTGGCGGACGCCTGCGCCCAAAGGGGGGGCGCGATCATCGACCATATGTCGACCGCTAACGTCGCGCGGGACCTGAACCTCCTCCGCCGAGCAGTGGGTGACTCCCGGCTCAGCTTTGCGGGCTACTCCTACGGTTCCTACATCGGCGCCACGTACGCAAATATGTTCCCGAACAATGTGCGCGCCCTGCTGGTGGACGGCGTGCTCGACCCCCTCGCGTGGTCCACGGGGACGGACGAGACCCGTTCGCTGCCGGTAAGCACTCGGCTTCGTAGCGATCACGGGACCTATGCCACGCTGCGCCAGTTCTTCACCTTGTGCAACGAAGGCGGGGACAACTGCGCCTTTTCTGACGGCAGTCCGCGTCGGCGTTACCAAGAGCTCACCGAGCGCTTGCGGAACGATCCCGTAGAGATACCCGACGGAGAGGGAGGCACCTTCGCTCTCGGCTACGACGAGCTTGTCGCCTTCACGATAGGCGCTATGTACGGGCCGGGTTCGTGGCCCTCTTTCGCAGAGTTCCTCGATGAGGTCGAGACCATGAGCGACCCAGAAGCTGCCACCGCTGCGCTGCATGCGTTGCGGGCTCAGTTGAGGGGACTCAACCACGAGGGTGACTATCCAAACTTCGTCGAGTCTTTTCCCGGCGTCCTTTGCTCCGACAGCGACAACCCGGAGAGCGTGGGGGCGTGGGCCGAGGCTGCGCAGGACTCGGACAGTGAATTCCCCTACTTCGGCCGGGCATGGACATGGATTTCAAGCATCTGTGAGCCGTGGCCGGGCCAGGACGCGGATCGCTACACTGGTCCCTTCACGAAGGCGACGCACAATCAGGTGCTGGTGGTTGGCAACAGGTACGATCCCGCCACCCGTTACCGAGGAGCAGTCAAGTTGAGGCGACTGCTTCCGAAATCCCGTTTGCTCACATTGGAGGGCTGGGGCCATACGTCGTTGGGCCTGTCCTCCTGCATCGACCAGAAGGTCAACAGCTACTTGCTGGTGCCCTGGCTCCCATCGAGCGACGCCACCTGTCAACCAGATGTCGTGCCGTTTGCGCAACCGCAGGGCGCGGCTCGCGGCCCGGCCGAGGCCAGGCGGCCGCTCGTAATCCCCTCCGTCGTACGTCTCGGCACCGGCTGAGCCGGCATCTGAAACCGGCTCGGTGACGCAAGGTGGTCAAACGCCCATGTTGTGCGATTGACCACGGAACCGGTGGTTGGATGCACATGTCGGGCGATCGGCCACCCCGGGGAGCGGGCATGGTGAAGCTCGCCCCCTGAGCTCTTGAAGAACGTGATGCGAATGTTCGTAACGTTTTCGTTGCGCCGGCTTCCTAGATTGTCTGAGTCGGGTGGTTAGATCGGAGTCATTCGAGAGGGGCTCGATGAAAACGCGGGTGGTTGCTGTAGTGGTGGCGAGTGCGCTCCTGGCATTGGGGGCCGGGGCTCAAGCGGGCCCGGTGGCACCGAGAGAGTCCGATGCAGTGATCCGGACCGAGAAGCTGCGCAAGGTGGCTGCTGCGAAGGGCCTGAAATGGATTCGGGGGCGGTTCTCGCACACCTACGAGACGAGTCCGGTAACCGGCACGACCTACGTCAGCACCATCGAGTACGTCGCCTACCAGGGCAAGAAGGACGCCAGCCGGCCCCGAGTCGGCGACGTTTACAAGGGCCAGGTCTGGGTGGGGAGGGCCGGCGACGATGGGGCGGGCAACGAGGTCGTGACCGAGGTCATCCTGCCCCCGAACACCAAGTTTGCGATAAAGAAGGGAAGCGCCAAGAGAAGAATCCGTTGCTACTTCGGCAAGGCAAACGGCAGCTACAAAGAGTTGAAGGGTAGAAAGTGCCCAAATAAACCGAAGACGGGCTTCCACGGCCGCCGTTTGGTTCCTCCCAAGGGATACTGGAACGTCCCGACTAAGCGCTGGATACAGGTCATCTTCCCGCTGCGCTCCTCGAAGAGGCTAAAGGGCATCGCCAGCAGTGATTGTCTGGTGGGAGCGGTCAAGAACCTCAGTGGGTGGGCCGTGAAGAACTGGGACGCACCCCAGGCGGGAGACGAGTGCCCTCACCCTGATGGGCATGGACCGGATGTAGGCGTTTTCGTGGCGCGAAAGAGCTGAGCCACAGCGGTCTCGCCCCGCCGGCCCGGATCGGGTACAAGGCCGTCGTAGGTTCTGTCTCAAGGGAGGCAGGGTTTGACTTCGAGCTTATTTAGGGGCGGTCTGGTACGGCCTCTGGGAGGGGCGGTGGATGCCGGCTGGGTGCTGGTGTCCGACGGCCGGGTGGAAGCCTTCGGACTCGAATCGGACATGCCCTCGGCCGATCACACCGTCGACTTGGCCGGGGGCGTGCTCGTGCCTGCGTTCTGCGACGCCCATTGCCACCTGCCGGCGACCGGCCTGTACACCCTGGGCCTCGACTTCAGAGGAGAGACGAGGGCCGCACCGATACTCGACGCGCTGGCGTCGAGGGCCGCCGGCGGAGGGGAGTTGTTGTTCGGCGGCAACTTCGAGGATCCTCTCGACGAGCCGTTGACGGCCGCGGCCCTCGATCGGGCGGTGGGGGACAACGAAGCGCTCGTGATCAGGGCCGACATGCACTCCTGTGTGGTGTCCTCCAGGCTCCTTGCGCGCCTCGACCTCTCAGGTCTCGAGGGTGTAGACGTTGACGAGTCCGGAGTGCCGACCGGATACCTGCGTGAAGACGCGGCTTCGGGCGCCTTCGGGTTCTTCGACAGGAACCTCCCCAAGGAGCAGCAGCGCAGTGCGTTGCGGGCAGCAATCGAGCTTGCCTACTCGAAGGGAGTGGTGGCGGTCGACGAGATGTTCATCCCGGACTGGCGCGGCTGGGACCAGCTCGAGCTGTTGCAGGAGGTCACCGACGAAGCGGCGCTCGATGTGGCCATTTATCCGGCCACCGGCGATATCGACCGCGTGGTCGAGCTCGGCTTTACGCGCATCGGGGGCGACTACTTCCTCGACGGCTCGTTCGGCTCTCATACAGCGTGGATGAAAGAACCGTACGAAGCACTGCCGCCTCCCGGCACGCCGTCCGACGGCATCAGATACCGCTCCGACGAAGAGCTACTCGACTTCTTCCGCAACAGCCACGAGCGGGGGATCCAGGTGGGCGTCCACGCCATCGGCGATGCCGCCATCGAGCAGGCGCTTAGGACCTGGGAGCTCGTCGCCCAAGGGTCTGAGAACGACATCAGGGAGCTGGGACACCGCATCGAGCACTTCGAGTGTGCGACCGATGAGCACATCACACGGGCTGCAAGGCTGGGGCTCCGCATCTCGATACAGCCTGCCTTCGATTGGCTGTGGGGTGGAACCGAGGGTCTCTACGCGCGCCGCCTCGGCCCCCAGCGAGCCCTGGGCATGAATCGATTCGGTTCCATGAAGCAAGCGGGACTGGCGCTGGGAGCGGGATCTGACTCCACCGTCACGCCGCTCGACCCCTTTCTCCAGATGGCGGCGCTGCGGCAGCATCACGTCCCGGAGGAGTCGCTCGTCTCGAACGAAGCGCTCGCGCTCCACACCGTCGGCAGCTTCGGCTTGCGCAGGCGGGACGAGCCTCTCCGGGGCCTTATGTCGGCGACCATTCCCTCCCAGGCCGACTTCGCATTGCTCGATCGCGATCCCCTCGCCGTCTCGGTGGAGGAGCTCCTCGAGACTCAGGTGCTGGGCACCTGGATCTCAGGCACGCGTGTGTGGCCTCCGGCTGAAGCAGAGCGAGCATGACAAGCTAGGGAGCCAAGGGAGGGGTGGCCGCTGTCGCGCAACTCGGCTACCCTGGAAACAGCCGTCCGAGAGGAGCGTGATGCAATGAAGAGAGTCGAGGGGATCCGAGCGATTACCTACGACTGCTGGGGGACGCTGCTGAAGGATCGGGACTGGGAGGGCGCCATGCGCAAACGCATAGGCGCCCTTCGTCGTTTCGTGGACCTCGACGAAACCGAGGCAGAAGCTCTCGTGGAGGAGGCCTGGGCCCACCACGACGAGGCCTGGAAGCAGGTCGAGACCTTCGGCCCCGGCCGAATGGCCGCTTATTGCCTCGAGGCACGCGGCATAGACGACGACGATTCGATTGCCTCTCTGACTCAAACCTTCGAGGAGGCCAGCCTCGAGGCGGGTGTCGAGCGAGTCGACGGCTGCCTCGAGACCATGGAGCGGCTCGAACAGGCCAACATCCGGATCGGTCTCGTCTGCGACACGGGCTTCACACCGGGCCGCGTGGTCAGGGACCTCCTCGCAGACGTCGGCCTGCTCGATCACCTCGAGGTCACCTGCTTCTCGGACGAGGTCGGGGTCCCCAAGCCCGGCGGCGACATCTTCGCCAAAGCACTCGCAGCTCTGGGTGCTCGTCCGCCAGAAGCCATCCACATCGGTGACCTTCGACGCACCGACATCGCCGGTGCGCACGACATCGGCATGCACGCGGCCCGCTTCAAGGGAGTGCACGACGATCTCACCGACGCTCCCGAAGCCGAGATCGTGCTCCACGATCACCGGCAGATTCTTGAGGTCTTGGACCTCGACCTGTGACGCCGGTACGCAAACGCGCGTAGAGCATTCTCAAGCACCGATTCGGTACTTCTGTGCGCGCCGCGCGCGATCGACTACATGCTCCAAGCGGCGGACCGGCAATTCGGCCTCGGTTCGCCTGTCCCCTTAATAGGCCCGGGCCCACGCCGCCTTGTCAACGCCGGGCCGCCCACAGACGACACAGGCCGCGCCCGGACCCTCCGGCTGGAGTGGTAGGAAGCGCACCGTCGCCTTGGTGTCCTGAGAGACCTTTTGTTCGCAAGCAGTGTCTCCGCACCACGCGCCCACCCACAAACCGCCCTCGGCGTCGAGCCCGGCGCGCAGCTCGTCGTAATCGTTGGCGTCGTGTGTGTTTGCATCCCTGAACGAAAGCGCGTCATCGTAAAGCTCCTGCTGAATGCCTTCCAGCATCGACGTCATTGTGGAGGACGCCTCGTCCAGCGGCATCGTGCGCTTCTCACCCGAGGTACGCGCTACCACGACAACCTGTCCCGCGGCGACGTCGCGCGGCCCGATCTCTATTCGCACGGGCACTCCTTTGAGCTCCCATTCCGAGAACTTGAAGCCGGGCCGGTGCTGATCGCGATCATCCACTCGGCTCCTGATCCCGTTGCCGGCAAGCGTGTCCGCGAGAGCCCGCGCCACGGGAAGCACCGCGCCTGCCTCGTCCTCGCTGCGATAGATCGGAACGATAACAACCTGTACCGGCGCGACCTTGGGCGGAAGGCGAAGACCAGAGTCGTCACCGTGGACCATGATCAGCCCTCCGATGATGCGAGTCGACATTCCCCACGAGGTCGCCCACGCGTATTCGAGCACGCCGTCTTGATTGAGGAATTGCACGTCGTAGGCGCGCGCAAAGTTCTGGCCCAGAAAATGCGAGGTCGCGGATTGCAAGGCTCTGCGATCCCTCATCAGTGCTTCGATCGTGTACGTCTCGATCGCACCGGGGAAACGCTCGGAGGGCGACTTTCGCCCCGGATACACCGGCATGGCGAGGACGTCCTCGCACACCTCGCGATAAACCTCGAGCATGCGCAGTGTCTCCTCGACCGCTTCCGGCCCTGAGGCGTGCGCAGTGTGGCCCTCCTGCCACAGAAACTCGCTGGTGCGAAGGAACAGTCTCGTTCGCAGCTCCCAGCGCAATACGTTGCACCACTGGTTGTAGAGCAGGGGAAGGTCTCGATAGCTCTGCACCCAGTTCGAGTAGGTAGACCAGATGACGGCCTCGGACGTCGGCCGGATGACGAGCGGCTCCTCCAGCTTCTCGCCTCCACCATGGGTCACGACCGCCACCTGGGGAGCGAAGCCCTCGACATGCTCGGCCTCTTTCGACAAGAGCTTCTCGGGAAACAGCAACGGGAAGTAGACGTTCTCGTGACCGGTCGCCTTGAAGCGATCGTCGAGCGCTTTCTGAATCGCCTCCCAAAGTGCGTACCCATGCG
>JALZJN010000268.1 GCA_030859735.1 Actinomycetota bacterium | reverse complement strand
TCCTCTACCGAGGCAAAAGGAAGGGCGCGGCCACCGCCGCGCCCTTCCTCTGAGGCTCTCCCCGTCAGCGAGATAGCGCCTCCTCGAGCGCTCTGCGAACGAACACCTTGACCATCTCCCGGCGGTACTCAGCCGACCCGAGAGGGTCGGAAACGGGGCTCGTGCCCTCCGCCGCGTGCTGGGAGGCGTCGGCAACGCTGGTTCCCGAAGACAGCGCTTGCTCCACAGCGCTAGCCCTCAGTGGGGTCTCGCCCATGCTCGTCAAGCCGATCGCGGCGCGCCCATCGCCTCGCGCTACCGCCGCCACTCCGACCGTGGCCCAGTCCTGAGCCCGGTGCTGGAACTTCTGGTAGGACCAACCGGCCCCGTTGAGCTTAGGAACACGGAGCTCCGTGAGGAGCTCCTGGGGGCCGAGGTCCACTTCGAACACGCTCTTGAAGAACTCCGTCGCCTTGACCGTGCGGTCGCCCGAGGCGGAGTGCACGACGAACTCGGCGTCGAGCGCCACCATCACGCTGGGAATGTCGGAGGCCGGATCGCCGTGTGCGACCGATCCACCGATCGTCCCGCGGTGGCGCACCTGCGGGTCGCCGACCTCACCCGAGGTGTGGGCGACTATCCCACAGTGCTCCTTGACGAGGCCGTTGAAGTGGACGTCCTCGTAGGGGGTGAGTGCGCCGATGGCGATGACATCGCCGTCATCGCGAATATAGGACAGCTCCGCGATGCGGCCCACGTCGATCAGTGCAGACGGCTGTGCCAGGCGCAGCTTCATAAGCGGCAGCAGCGAGTGGCCGCCGGCTAGGATCTTGGCCTCGTCACCGAACTGCTGCAGCAGCTGCAGCGCGTGGTCGGCCGACTCGGCCCTCTCGTATTCGAAGGCGGCCGGGATCATGCGTTCGCTCCTTTGGCGCTCTGGATGGAGTTGTACACGCGCTCGGGCGTGGTTGGCATATCGATGTCGGTGACGCCCAGAGGCGCGAGAGCGTCGAGGACCGCATTGACGACCGCAGGCGGCGCTGCGATCGTGCCCGCTTCGCCTATCCCCTTGACCCCCAGCGGGTTGGTTGTGGACGGGGTCACGGTCGAGTCGAGGGTGAACGACGGCAGCTCGGCGGCCGAGGGCACCCGGTAGTAGCCCATGTGACTCGTCGTGAGGTTGCCCGACTCGTCGTAGATCGCCTCTTCGAACATGCCTTCTGCGACCCCCTGGGCAACGCCCCCGTGTATCTGGCCCTGAACGATTGTGGGGTTGATCTGGGTCCCACAGTCGTCGACCGCCACGTACTTCGTCAGATCGACCAAGCCTGTCTCCGTGTCCACCTCGACCACTGCAATGTGGGCACCGGAAGGGTAGGTGAAGTTGGGCGGGTCGAAGACGTAGGTCTCCTCCAACCCCGGCTCTGTCTCGGCCGGCAGGTCGTGGGCCGTCCACAGGCAAAGCGCAATCTCGGGGATCGACTTGGCCTTGTCGGGCGCGCCTCGCACCCGGAACTTGCCCTCGGACCACTCGACGTCCTCTTCGGATACCTCCAACTCGTGGGCGGCAACCCTCTTGGCCTTGTTGCGGATCTTCTCGGCCGCGTGGTACAGGGCGGTGCCGCCCACCGAGAGACTGCGGCTTCCGTAGGTGTCCATGCCCATGGGGGAGACTGCCGTGTCGCCGTGCAGGACCTCTACGTCGTCGGGCGAGACGCCGAGGGCGTCGGCGGTGATCTGCGACCAGGTGGTGACGTGGCCCTGGCCGTGCGGAGAGGTGCCGGTGATGACCGTGACCTTGCCGGTGGGATGGCAGCGGATGGTGGCGGTCTCCCAGCCCCCGGCGCCGTACCGCAACGAGCCCAGCACCTGGCTCGGCGCCAGACCGCACATCTCTATGTAGGTGGAGAGCCCGACACCAAGTTGCTTGACGTCGCCCTGTTCGCGCCGCCGTGCTTGCTCGGAGCGCAAGCCGTCGTAGTCGGCCAGGTCGAGGGCCTTGTCGAAGGCGGCCCGGTAGTTGCCGGAGTCGAACTCGAGGCCACCGGCCACCGCCCGCGGTTGATCGAAGGGCTCGATGAAGTTGAGCCTGCGGATCTCCACCGGGTCCTTGTCGACCTTGCGGGCGAGGGCCTCAACCGCGCGCTCGATGGCGTAAGTCGCCTCGGGGCGACCCGCACCGCGATAAGCGTCGGTCGGTGTTTTGTTGGTGAACACTCCGACGCACTCGAATGAATAGGCCTGGGGGTCGTATACACCGCCGTATAGAAACGCCCCCAGAATGGGAATGCCCGGTGTCACGAGCTGCAGGTAGGCGCCCATGTCCGCCGTCAGCTTGACGCGCACGCCGGTGATCTTCCCCTCCTGCGTGGCGGCGAGCTCCATCTCTTGGATCACGTCGCGCCCGTGGATCGTAGCCAGGTAGTTCTCGGAGCGCTCCTCGATCCACTTGACCGGGCGGCCCAGCCTGCGCGCCAGCGCCAAACAGATCGCTTCTTCGGCGTAGACGTTCAGCTTGGAGCCGAAGCCCCCGCCGACGTCCGGCGCGATCACCCGCAACTTGTTCTCGGAGATGTTCAAGGTCATTGCCAGCGTTGTCCGAAGGATGTGTGGTATCTGCGTCGCGGTGTACAGCGTGAACTCACCCTGGGCAGCGACCGGCGCCACTACGACACCGCGCGGCTCGATGGCATTCGGTATCAACCGGGGGTGGTAGTAGCGCTCCTTGATGGTGACCGCGGCATCCGCGAACGTCTGATCCACTTCGCCGTTGGCGAGTTTCCAGACGAAGGTCTCGTTGTCGTCGAAGTCATCGTGAACCTTGATCGCCCCCTCGGCGAGGGCCTCCTCCATGGTTACCACCGGATCGAGTGGCTCGTACTCGACCTCCACCGCATCCATGGCGTCCTTGACCTGGGCCCGGCTCTCGCCCACTACCACCGCCACTGCATCTCCGGCATAACGGGCCTTGTCCTGCGCCACCGGCCAGTGGGTGGGCATCTTGATGTCCTCGGTCACCGGCCACGCGCAGGGGAGCCCACTGGCCCACTCGGAGGCAAGGTCCGCACCCGAGTACGTCTCGACGATTCCGGGCATGCTCCGCGCGGCCGCCATCTCGACCGCTCCCAGGCGGGCGTGGGCTATTGGGCTCCTGATCACCCCGACCCACAACATGCCGGGGAAGGTGATGTCGTCGATATAGCTGGCCTGGCCGGTGATCAGCTCGGGGTCCTCCTTGCGCAGGAGCCCGCCGCCTACGTAGCGCTCGGCCTTCTCTTCGGTCGTTGTCATCGACAATCCTCTCTCAAGCCCCAGCCGACGAGTACTGCGACTGCGCCGCCTCGATCGCCTTGATGATGTTG
>JALZJN010000121.1 GCA_030859735.1 Actinomycetota bacterium | reverse complement strand
ACTCCCGATCGGCCGCGCCATCTTCTCGATCATTCTCCCGAGCGGTTCGAAGAGGCTTTGGAGGGCGCCCGAGCCCTCGTGCCGAAGCTGGCAGGTGTTGGAATCGAGCGCTGGATCAACGGGCTGGAATCATTCACGCCGGACGGCGAGTTCATCCTGGGCGAAAGCGAGGTGCGCGGTTTCTGGGTCGCAACCGGCTTCTGCGTACACGGGCTCGCGGGAGCCGGCGGTGCCGGGAAGACCATTGCCGAGTGGATCGTCGATGGGCAGCCGGAATGGGATGTGTCGTCGATGAGCTTGAGTCGGTTCTCCGTTCAGCACAGGAGCGGCCGCTATGTCCGGGAGCGGGTGCTCGAGGCCTATTCCCGCTACTACGAGATCATCTATCCGAACGAAGAGAAGGAGTCCGCTCGCTCCCTGAAGATGTCCTCCTGTTACGAACGCCTGGCACGGCTGGGAGCGTCGTTCGGGGAGAAGGCGGGCTGGGAGCGTGCGAACTGGTTCTCCACCAACGAGTCCGCCGGAAATGATTCTCTCAGGCCGCACGGCTGGGCGGGCCGCTTCTGGTCCCCCGCCATCGGGGGCGAGCACCGCGCCTGCCGGGAGTCGGCAGCGCTGTTCGATCAGTCCTCCTTCGCCAAGATCGAAGTATCGGGGGCCGGGGCCGGCGTCTTGTTGGAGCGACTGTGTGCCAACCGAGTGGATCGTGCCGAAGGGTCTGTTACCTACACGCAGATGCTCAATGGGCGGGGAGGGATCGAGAGCGACTTCACAGTAACAAAGCTCGGCCCCCAGCTCTTTCGCATAGTTACCGGAACCGCGTTCGGTGGGCACGATTTGGCGTGGATTCGCAAGCACGCGCCTGAAGACTCGGTAAAGCTCGAAGACGTGACCTCGCGCTACGCCTGTCTGGGACTGTGGGGACCTCAAGCGCGCTCGATACTGCAACCGCTGTGTGACGAGGATCTCTCGAACGATGGTTTCCCTTTCTTGAGAGCGCGTTCTATCGCAATCGGATGGGTGCCGTGCCTGGCGTTGCGGGTCACATACGTGGGAGAGCTGGGATGGGAGCTGTACTGTCCCACCGAGTTTGGCGGGGCGTTGTGGGACGCGCTGTGGGACGCAGGCCGCTCGAGCGGCTTGGTTCCTGCTGGGTATCGGGCCATCGACTCGCTGAGACTCGAGAAGGGCTATCGCGCCTGGGGGAGCGACATCACGCCCGACGACAATCCCTGGGAGGCAGGGCTGGGATTTGCGGTCAAGCTCGACAAGGAGCATTTTGTCGGCAAGGAGGCATTGGTGGCGGCCCGTGAGGGTCGGCCGACTCGCAAGCTGGTCTGCCTCGTGCTCGATGATCCACTGAGTGTGGCGACAGGCTCGGAGCCGGTGCGCATAGACGGAGCCATCTCCGGCCGCGTCACCTCGGGCGGCTACGGCTACACGGTCGAGCGCTCCATCGCCTACGCTTACGTTCCCTCCGATCGGGCTGAGTCGGGGAGAAGGGTCGAGGTGTCCATGTTCGGTGACTGGATGGGGGCCGAGATCGCCTCCGAGCCTCTCTACGACCCCAAGGGCGTCCGGACCAGATCCTGAGCTCCGGGAAGTGGTCGATTGCACAACTGGTGCTTGCAGGCACCGGAACGGTGGTCGGGAGCACAACTTGGGCGTTTAATCCCCTTTAGGAAACGGCAGGGCGATGGAGTCGGCCGCACCGCCCGACCCCTCCTGGGAGAAGCGGGCCAGCTCGATGTCGCCCGAGGCCAGTTCCGAGACGACTCCCTCTGCGACGAGCTCGGCCGTCTTCTCTCCCAGAGCCGGCCCCCACATCATTCCGTGACCCCCGGCCGCAACCACGTAGAAGCCCTCGCGGGGATGGTCGATTATCGGGAGGTGGTCGGGCGTGTAGTCGATGGAAGCCGCCCACGACCTTGAGATGGGAAGGTTGCGCAGCGCGGGGAACTCCGCCTCCCACTCGTCGCGAAGCCTGTTGTGATAGCCGAAGTCGTAGTCCAGCTGGTAGCGATCCGAGTGGTCGGATTCGTCCGCGGGGTTACTCATTCCCAATAGCGCGCCCTCTTCCTCCGGCCGCACGTAGTAGCCCTTTCCGAGGTTGAACATCAACGGAAGTGGGTGTGTGACGCCCTCGGGAAGGAAGGGGAAGGTAACGACCTGATGCCTGACTGCCCTCACCGGCACGTCGATGTCCACCATGGTTCCCACTTCCCGGGCGCCACGGGGTCCCCCCGCGTTCACCACGTGTTCTGCTGCAATGTCGCCGCGAGTGGTCTCCAAGGAGTAGAGATTTCCCGAGTGCTCGATCGAGCGGACCTCGCACATCTCGTAGAGGTCAACACTGGGATCATCGAGCGCCGCGTAAGTAATGTTGCGCGCCGCGATCGGGGGTTGGACGAAGCCGTCCTGCGCGCAGTAGGTCGCGCCCGTGAACAGATCCCAGTCGAGATCGCCGAAACGGCGCTTGCCCTCCGCCGGATCGATCCATTCACTGTCGACGCCTGCTTCGGCTCGCACTTTGACGAGCTCCAGAAAAACGTCCTTGTCATCCTCTGATTGCGCCATGATGTAGTAGCCGTGCTCTCGGAAGCCGGAATCGATTCCCAACCTGTCTCCGAGCTCCAGGTAAAGTGTCCGACTCAGCCGGCCGAGCACCGCCGCAGTGTAGGAGCCGCCCTGCTGGCGGACTACACCCGCGGAGCGGCTGGTGGCGCCGCCCCCCGCCCAGCCTCGCTCGAGCACTGCGATGGTTCCGAAGCTTCGAGCAGCCAGTCGGTGAGCGGTCCACAGGCCGAGGTTACCTCCGCCGATGATCGCCACGTCATAGGCCCTTTCGGGCAAGCTTGTATCACCGATCGTCACTAAACTTCCTCTCACTCTGCTCCCCACACGATAAGTGAGCCTGCTTATCTCTGGAACAGGTAGGAGAATGGCGAGATGCGGTGGCGCAAGAGGAGGATCAGCGACAACATCGACGTCCGGCGAGGGCGTGCTCGCCTCGGCGGCGGCTCCTCCGTTCCTGCGGTTGCCGGCGGGCTGGGCCTCCCGGTGCTCGTTATCGTCCTTCTTGTCGTGATGCTGAACGGCGGGCTTGGCTCGGGGACGAGCATGGGCGACCCGCTCGACGATCTCACCGGCACGGGAGATTCGGCTCAGACCTCATTGGACGGTCCCCAGACCAACGAGGAGCTCGTCGACTTCCTGTCTTTCGTCCTCGACGATCTGCAGACTTTCTGGGCGGATTCGTTTCGAGAGTCGGGACGCGAGTACCGCGAGGCCCAGTTGATCCTTTTCGAGGGAGTAACCAATTCCGCATGTGGAGGCGCCAGCGTCGGCGTGGGACCTCACTACTGTCCAGTCGATGAGAACGTCTACCTCGACGTGGACTTCTTCCGCGATTTGCGCGACCGCTTTGGGGCCCCCGGAGATTTCGCTTTGGCGTATGTGATCGCGCACGAGATAGGCCATCACGTTCAGCAACTGATGGGGATAAGCTCGAGTGTGAACGCAGAACAAAGCACGAATCCGGCAGAGGCTAACGAGCTGTCGATCAGGCTCGAGCTGCAAGCCGATTGTCTTGCCGGAGTGTGGGCCTTCACTACCTACGAGCGGCGGCTGCTTGAAACGGGCGATCTCGAAGAGGGTTTGAACGCCGCCGCCGCAGTCGGCGACGATCGCATCCAGCAGCGATCTACCGGAAGGATCGATCCGGAGTCATGGACCCATGGCTCGTCCGAACAGCGCGTCAACTGGTTTCGCACCGGCTTCGAGCAGGGTGATCCGAATGCCTGTGACACTTTCTCGGCCCCCGTTCTGTGACCGGCAAGATGGGTGAGAACAGGCTCTACGGTGACCTGGCACCGTGGTTTCATCTCTTGAGCGCTCCCGGCGAATATGTGGAAGAAGCGGCCATCTACAGCAGGGTTCTGGAGGAGGCGTGCGAGTCGCCTCCACGCACTGTCCTCGAGCTTGGCTCGGGCGCAGGCAACAACGCCTCTCACATGAAGTCTCGCTTCGAGCTCACCCTCGTCGAGCCTTCCGAGGGAATGTTGATCTTGAGCAAAGGTATCAACCCTGAATGTGAGCATGTTGGAGGAGATATGCGCTCAGTCCGGCTAGGCCGAGCCTTCGATGCGGTCTTCGTACACGACGCCGTGGACTACATGCTGACCGAGTCCGACCTGCGAGCGGCCATCGAAACGGTTTTCGAGCACTGCAAGTCAGGAGGTGTGGCGCTGTTCGCTCCCGACCATGTGCGTGAGAATTTCAAGCCGGGCACCGAGCACGGGGGCAACGACGCCGGGGGCCGGGGGCTGCGCTACCTCGAGTGGACGTCGGACCCCGACTCCACCGGCACCACTTACGTGGTGGACTACGCCTACTTGCTGCGCGACGAAACGGGGACCGTGAGCGTCGAGCACGACCGCCATCGCTGCGGATTGTTTGCCCGAGATCAATGGATGACGTGGCTGGCCGAAGCCGGCTTTGTCCCGCGCAACGTGCCGTTCGAGCACTCGGAGCTGGAGCCCGGCTCGACCGAGCTCTTCGTCGCTTCGAAACCCTAACCCCACCCCCCACTCTGTTCTCGCGATCCTTCAGCGGATCGCTGCCGCGTTTTGAGGCTTCTCGGTGAGGTTTTCTGCACGCTGGTGCCCACAAACGCGAGATGCGACCCTCCCCTAAGTCTGTCAGGGGCGGAGCCACAACGAGACGCTGGCCGGCTGCATGGTGTGGCGCACTACGGTCTCGAGCTCGGCGGCCAGAGCTTCGAGGTCGATCTCCTCTTGAAGCCTTGTCGAGAACGCCTCGACCGTGAGAGTGGCGTTGTACCTGCTGCGATAGAAGCGACGATCGATGAGTCTCTGGGTGCGGTTGCGTGCGGGCCGGAACAACGCCGCCACCGCCAGAGTGGATGCCGCCACCGCAAGCTGATTGCTTTCATGGCCCGCGAACCCACGGATGACAGAACCCAGGCCCACGACACCCAGCGTATAGATGAGGGCCATCATTGCGCTGACCGATCCATAAACGAGCGTGCGGTTGACGATGGTGTCGATGTCGTACAGTCGATAGCGCAGGATCGCGATGCCCACCAGGACCGGCAGGAGAAGGACGCTTATCGCGGTAAGAACGCCCACCAACTCGTTCTCGCCTGCGGTGGCGACCAGAAGGACGAAGGCCAGCCCCACGATCGATGCGGCCAGAGCCATCCACTTGAGCTGCTGGCGCTGCACCCCGCGCGACCGCCTGAAGCGGAGCACGAGACTCACGGCTCCGGCTACGACCGACCCGCCCAAAAGGATCCAGGAGCCCCAGCCCAGCCAAGGGTTTCTGAGCACGCCCCTTAGGCTTTCGATTCCAGCCGGGTTGATAACACGAGAGCCCTCGAGCCGGCCGGGAGCGAAGGCATCATGGAACATCAGGTAGGCCAGCGCCATGCCCGATAACCACACGGCCACCCGCCATCCGCGCGACAGCGGCTTTCCATCGGGGAACAGCAGCAGCACCAGCGGAACACTGGCCAGGATGAAAAGGCCCGCCCAGCCTGCCAGCCATGCCCCCCACCTTCCGCCCGGTAGGTCTGCATAGACGGACGCCGATCCGGACACCGCGCCGGCCAGCCCGGCTCCGCAGAACAACCAGCCGATCGCGTTCTCGGGCCGGCGGCGAACGATCAGTGTTCCGACACAACCGAACGCCATCCCGGCCAGCACATCAAAGATCGCTCCGCCTCCGGCAGCGCCGGGGGCTTCGGCGCCGATGCCGGCGGCCCCGGGGAGGCCGATCCCGAGCAGGCTCCCTGCAACCACAATCACTGCCAAGGCGCCGATAGCAGGCACGGCCCACACGAGCCGGGTGGCGCGGCGTTGACTCATTGGGACATTGTGTCCTACGACCGTATCGATATCGTTACGGTCGTTTTCCCGCGCCGGTAGGAACCCGGGTCAAAACTGTCGCCGGCGCCAGTTACGCCTCCGGTCCGTGGCCCGCGCCCCGGCCTTTAGCCCCGCTCGATCAGCGCTAGCAAAAGGCCGGCCGCTAGGCCGTACGTCCCGTGCCCCACGACTCCGCGCATGTGGCTCTCCATCGGATAATCCGAGAACGACGAGATCGCAGTGCCCTCATCCACCACCACGAACGCCGCGATGCCCATCGCCAAGCCCGCCCACACCGGGCGCATACCTCGACCGATCAAGTACGTGGCGGCTACCCCGTAACTCATTCCGAGGGTCCGGTGCAGGGCAACTCCGACTCGCTGGGCGCTTTCGTCCGAGAGGTCGCGCCCGGCCGCCCGGCCAAGTTGCTTGCCAAGTTGTACAAGGGTCCCTCCCGGGGCCAGCTCCTCCTCCTTGCGTTGGGACGCGTCGCTCTGGCGCACGTAGAAGCGCGAAGTGGCTTGATCCATGATCACGCTGGAGGCGAAGCCGGCCAACGCTCCAACGACTAGCTGCCCACTTGCCATTGCTCTCTCCTTCCTTTAGGGATCGCACCGCGAGTCAGTCATTGATCGTTCATCGCCGACTCAGTTGCGGCCCGCTCTTCGAAGTGCCGCACGGTGGCGTCTTTGCCGGGAGGGTTCAGGATCGTGTCGATGAAGAACTCCTCGACATGTGGGCAGCCCGAAGCTCGCATCTCTGACGCCGCTTCCTCAATGTTGTAGTCGGTACGGCGAAAGCTCACGCCGGGGCCGAACAGCGCCCAGAAGGCCCCGCGTCTACCCTCGTACGGCATGCCGACACTGCCGGCATTGATCAGACGCCGGTTCCGGACCGTGCGATCGAACTGCATGTGTGTATGCCCACAGACCGCAGTACTTGCGTGGACGCCGCTCATCGCGTCGAGAAAGCGCTCTTCTGGTGTCGCGACGGTGATGATCTCTTCGTCGCTGCGAGGAGATCCGTGACAAAAGAGAGTCTCGCCCAGACCCTCCACAACGAAGCTTGCGGTAAGAGGTTGGTTCCTCACCCAGTTGAGCTGTCGCTCGCTCAGCTGGTGGCGGCACCAGTCGGTGACCTGCGCGACCTCGCCCTCCTCACCGCTCCCGCCTGAACTCTCGGAGATAACTCTAGACACGGAGCGGTCGGTGTTGCCTCGTATAAACGTCAAGGGCAAGTCGAGCTCGTTCAAACATTTGAGGGCAGCGCGCGGATGCGGGCCCCAGACCACGTCGCCACCTATCACAAGGGCGTCGATCTCATCTTCCGAGACCTCCTTCAGGACCGCTTCCAGGGCGGAAATGTTGCCATGTATGTCGTAAAGGGCGGCGATCCTCATGCCGGTATTCTAGCCAGGGAGGTGCAATACATGCCGAGCTTCCGTATTATCCACAAGGGCTCGTTCTCACTCGAGGCGAGCACCCGCTACCTCGAGGAGTTTACGCCTGCCGCTTACGACGGCCCACAGCAGCCAAACCACCTGCACCTTGCATTTCCCCGTAGAGGGGCGCTGGAGGGAAACGGCTGCAGTGTGCGTACGACAGACGAACAAGGCGATCGTCGGAGAGATTTTCGGTGATGCCGATCAAGCACGAGTTCGCAAGCAGGTCGCACGGATTCTGTCACTCGATGTCAATGGATCGGGCTTCTCGTCGGTGGCCAAACGCGACTCCGTCGTGGGAGCCCTGCAGCGGTCGTATCCAGGTCTGCGGCCGGTGCTGTTCTGGTCGCCCTACGAGGCCGCAGCGTGGACGATCATCGGACACCGTATCCGCATCACGCAGGCTGCTCGCATCAAGCAGCGCATGGCGCAGGAGCATGGTCAGAAAGTGGAAGTTCACGGAGAGGTCCTCTACGCCTTTCCGAGCCCACAGCGGCTCGCTGCGATGAGCGGCTTCCCGGGCCTGTTCCCCCGCAAGGTCCAGCAGCTGCACGGGATCGCCGAAGGGACGATGCGTGGCGCACTCGACGCGGAACGTCTCCGGGCACTTGCGCGCGACGACGCCCTCACCGGCTGAAGCGACTGCCCGGCATCGGGGACTTCTCGGCCGAGCTGATCCTCATCCGCGGCGCCGGTGATCCGGACCATTTCTCAGGTAGCGAGCGGCGCCTTCATCAGGCGATGGCGGACGCCTATCGCTCCCAGCCGGTGCCGACGATCGAGGGTTTGGCGGAGATCGCAGAGAAATGGGGTCCCTACCGATCTTGGGTGAGCGTGGTTGCTTCGTACCGAGCTCGAGGAGCGCACCACGACGTCTCGCACTTAGGATGAACGGATGTGGAGGTGTGAGCAGAGCAACCTAAGCCGGGAGCCGTCGGCTTGAGCGCCGTTATCGAGACATCGGGCCTCGGCAAGTCCTACGGGGCCCACCTCGCGGTAGAGTCCCTCGATCTGCAGGTCGGCCGGGGAGACGTATTCGGACTTCTCGGCCCCAACGGCGCCGGCAAGACCACGACGATTCGAATGCTTACGACGCTGCTCGCCCCGACCTCAGGCTCGGCGCGGGTTTGCGGTTTCGATATCGCCACTAATGCCAGGGAGGTGCGCCGCCGGATCGGCTATGTGATGCAGACCGTTGCATATCGCGGACTCCTCACCGGCCGAGAGTGGGTGGAGATCGAGGCTTGTCTGTATCATGTGCCCCGGCGCGAGGTGCGCCGGCGCGCGGAGGAAGCGCTCGAGGCCGTAGGACTTCTTCCCGACGCCGACAGGCGGTGGACGGAGTATTCCGGTGGCATGAAAAAGCGCCTGGATCTTGCTTGCGGACTACTCCACTCGCCCGAAGTCCTGGTTCTAGATGAACCGACGCTCGGACTCGACGTTCAATCACGGCACCGCGTGTGGGAGTACGTGCGTGAACAGCGACGGCTCGGGGCCACTGTCCTTCTCGCTACTAATTATCTCGATGAGGCCGACCGTCTATGCAACAAGGTCGCCATCATCGATCGTGGGGCCGTTGTAGTGGAGGGATCGCCTGCCGAGCTCAAACGTTCGGTCGGAGCCGACTTGGTGCAGATCAAGACCAATGACGCAGAGCGCTTGCGAGGAGCGGTCGGCGGAGAGACCTGGATCAAAGATGTAGTCATGGCCGACTCCGGTTACCTTCACCTGTACGTCGAGGACGCCTCCCTTGCCCTCCCCGCCGTTATGCGCATCGGATTGGAGCAGGGCATAGAGCTCGAGCAGATGACGTACAGTCAGCCCTCCCTGGACGATGTTTTCTTGCTTCATACCGGGCGCGAGCTCAGAGAGACGGAGAACGTATCGTGACCGTAGAGGAAGCAGCTCTGGATGAGCGAATGCCTGCGACACGAGTTGCCACGCGCTCGGAGGCCCGCTCGCGCTGGATGCAAGAGGTACTGGCGCTCGTCAGGCGGTGGTGGATCGAGCTTCTGCGCGAACGGCTCAATCTCGTTTTCAGCATCGCCCAGCCGGCGATCTGGCTGGTGTTCTTCGGAGCAGGGGTCGAACGTGCCATCGATACCCGAGTCATAGGGACCGACGACTACATCAGCTTCATGCTGGCCGGCATCATTGCGTTTACGATAGTCGGCAATGGGGTCAGCGCCGCCATGCCGCTGCTGTGGGACAAGGAAACGGGTTATCTCGATCGCTTGATGAGCATGCCCATCGCACGCAGCTCGGTCATTGTAAGCCGTTTCGTCTTCCAGGTAGCCCAGCAGTCGGTCCAGATCATGCTGGTCGTGATGGTGGCCCTCGCACTTGGAGTGCGTATCGAGTCGGGGCCGCTGGGTCTGGTGGTGATTCTCATTGCTGCTGCTCTTCTGACGATGTCGGTCACTTCAGCTTTCTCGGCACTCGCATACGCCGTGCCACAGCATGGCACGTTCTTTGCCGTGGTCGGTTTCATCTCTCTGCCGCTGTTGTTCATGAGCAACGCATTCGTCCCGCTTGACGCCATGCCTTCGTGGATGATGGTGGTTGCCAGAATCAACCCCCTGACCTACGCCATCGAGGCGATGCGGACGCTCGTGATCGAAGGCTGGTCGGGCCGTGTCTTGTCGTCATTGGGCGTGCTGGCTATTGCGGCAGGAATCTGCCTCGCCGTGGGCACTCGAGAGTTTCGCAGACAAACGGGGGATAGGGTTCGGGGTTGAAAGGCAAATAGCGAGGTTTCGGATCAAGAGGAGATTTGCCATGTGTCGCAGCATCCACAAGCTTCGGGACTACAGCGAGCCTGCTTCATCTGAAGAGGTAGACGCAGCTGCCCTGCAATTCGTGCGCAAGGTGAGCGGCTTTACGCGCCCCTCGCGCGTCAACGAGGAAGCCTTCAATAGGGGCGTGACCGAGATCGCCGCCGCCACCCAACGCCTGCTCGATTCGCTCCGGCCCTCGGTCGGAGAGAAGGTCGGCGCGGGAGCACGTTAAGCGGCGGACTACTCACAAGCAGTTCCGTCGCCGTCGTAATCGAGCTCGTAGGGATCGCGGCCGGTCACTTCGATCGGACCCTCGGCGTACTCGGGTCCGTCGCCACTGCCGCCTGCGCAGTCGTAGTCGGGGGCCGGGGGAAGGCAGGGCGAGTAGCCGTTACATGAGCTTGTCGAGGAGTTGTCTTGTCCGCTGCCGGCGCTGGCGCCGACGGTGTCGGGCGCCGGGACGGAGCATCTCTCCCACAGGCCTCTCCCGGCGTCCCGGGCTTGGTTCTGGACCTGTGTGAAACGGTGGACATATCTCACATTGGGTGGATAGGTCGAGACGGTGGCGAAACCGCGTCGCACCAGCGCGCTGTTAAGGAGCTTGTCGTCAACCCATACATAGGCAAGCAAGCGCCCGTAGTGATCCCGACGCTCCACATCGAACTCAAGTCTCACGGTTTCGCCCATCAGGGATGCAGTGGTGAAGCGGGACGCAGCCGGACCGAAGCACTCCACGGGCTCGGTCGGATGGACGGTCTCGGGAGTATCGACACCGATCAAGCGAATGTCCACGGTTGAGCCTCTGTAGTCCACCTCGACAGTGTCCCCGTCCACAACCCTCGTGACTTGAACCATCTTGGCCGAGCCGGTCGGGGGCTCGTTAGCCTTGGGCGCGCGTCCCTCAGGCTTCGAGTTTCCCGGAGGCTTACGGGGGTCTCGCTCGGTGTTTGTCCGAGCTTCATCCTTTGTTTCGCTCTGTGGCTGAGTTTCTCGAACAGGAGGGTCGGCGGGGGCCTGCGCCTGGGCACCACAGGCCGCAAGCAGCGACAGCACCAAGCACGCCCCTAGCTTGACAACAACAGCTCTTGACCGGTCCACCCTTGACCTATCGTAACCGGCGCCCCAGGAGTTGAGTAGTCGCTCACCCCTGGCATGGCCTCTGTTACCGTTTCAGCACGTGGGAGCCGACCGGGGGTGGTGATTGAACGTGTCGAACTTCCTGAGCTTCGCCCAACGCCGGGTTATAGCTACGCGGTGGTCGCTCAGGGGGTGCGGACCGTCTATACGGCGGGCGCCGTGCCTCTGGATGCAAAGGGACGGCTCGTCGGTGAAGGGGACCTGGCGGCACAGGCAGATCAGGCGGCCGGTAACCTGCTGATCACCTTGAAGGCGGCCGACGCAGGCACCGATGACATCGCCAAGACGACAGTATTTGTAGTTGCAAGCGAACGGGCAGTGCTGGGGCGGGCGTGGAGGTGTCTAGAGAAATCGGGATTGACCGGCCCTCCGAGCACATTGTTGGGCGTCACCTTCCTGGACTACGAAGGCCAGCTCATCGAGATCGAAGCGATCGCCGTACTTCCGTGACATCCAGTCGGGTAAGAGAACAAGGGCTTTGAGGCGGCGACGGAGTAAGATGCAGTGAAACGCTCTCCTGCCGGGCGCTTGTTGGTTCTCAGCGCCAACCTGAAGAAGTCCGTGGCTCGCGATCGAGTCGACACCGAGATCATGAACTTCGCGGGGCGCGTATCAAGGGTTGTGCCCTTCGCACCCGACGCCGTGCTCCTTCAAGAGGTTGTCGAGAGCAGCACGGCGCGAGTAGCCCAACTTCTCGAGGAATCCACGGGGTCGGGTTTCGAAGTCGCGGTTTCTCCTGGGCCTGAACCCATAGTAGGAGCGCAAGACGATCAGATCGTCGTGCGCAACACTGCCATACTTCTCAATAGAAAGACGATGCAGGTCGCCGGAGAGGGAGGTCTTGTTCCGTCGCGCTACGCGTCGCGCGATGCCGCGCCTGAAGAGGAGCCGCGCGTCAAAGAACATGCGCACTGTCTGGCACGCACGAAAGCCGGAGATATCGAGGTGCCGTTGGTCAGCGTTCACTTCGTCACCAACCAGAAGTTTGCGGCTTCTACTATGGGTTTCTGTTACAAGGCAAAATGGGCTCGCGAGTTGACGACCTTCGTTCAAACTCAATATCCGCGGGGTGATGCGCTCCAGATGCCGGTGATCGGCGGTGATTTCAACAACCGGCGGTGTCTGAGATCGCGCGAGAAAGTAGCATGCGAGGTATTGCCCTTCTGGCATGTACTTACGGATCAAGGTGGGTTCTCGGATGCCGTCTTCGAACGGCATGGGGGCTCGGACAAATCGCTGAGCGCGCAAATGAACGGGCGCAAGCGAATCGACTATGTGTTTGTGCGCGGTGAGGTCCTGGATGCCAGCCACGACGCCGGCTACGCGGCCCGCAGGGGCGACCGGGACTTCTACTCTGATCACCGCTTGCTGTGGGCACTGGTGAAGCCTTCTGGCGCAATCCCGGATGATGCTTGACCCTGACGTAGCGTGAGGGTCTAGCCTGGGGATCGGAATGAAGGAGACCCTCGGTTACTCGGTAGGTCAGGTCGCCGCCCTCTCGGGAGTGACCGTGAGAATGCTGCACCACTACGACCAGGTAGGGATCTTGTCGCCGGGCCGGCAGTCGCAGAACGGCTATCGGCGCTACGACGACCGCGATCTGGACAGATTGCGCCAGATCCTGTTCTACCGGGAGCTCGGGTTTCCTCTGGAGGAGGTGGCTTCGATCCTAAAGGACGCGCCCGGTGACCAGTCGGCTCACCTGCGCCGGCAGCACCGTCTGCTGAGGGATCGGATCGCACGTCTGCAGAGGATCGTTGCAGTTGTCGAGAAGGAGATGGAGGCGAGACAAATGGGGATCTCATTGACGCCGGAGGAGCGCTTCGAGGTCTTCGGGGACTTCGAGCCAGAGGCTCATGCCGAGGAGGCAGAAGAGCGCTGGGGGGACACCGATACCTATCGGCAGTCCCAGCGCCGAGTGGCTGCCAACACCAAGGAGGACTGGCAGAGGCTAAAGGCACAGGGCGCCGACATCGACCGCAGGTTGGCCGCGGCTCTCGAGGGCGGTGCTGTCGCAGACGGCGAGGAGGCGATGGATCTGGCCGAGGAACACCGCCTCCATATCACCCGCTGGTTCTATGAGTGCGACTACGAGATTCATCGGGGCCTCGGCGACATGTACGTGGCAGACTCTCGGTTCACCGCTCGTTACGAGGAGATCGCTCACGGCCTGGCTGCGTTCCTGCGCGATGCAATACATGCCAACGCACGGCGCGCCGAAAGCAACTGAGCAGCACTAACGAACTCGTTCATGTTCAGTGCAGAGCCAGCCCCGCTCAGCGGGGGCTTAATCTGCATAGAACGCGGCGCTAGCGCCGGTCAAGTCGAAGCCAGCAGCTTGTCCAGAGCCTCGCGAGCCCTTGTGAGCGATACTGCACTCGCTCGGATTTGAGCCCACGGATCTCCTGCGGCCCCGATTCGCTCGGGAACGGACTTCACGGTAAGGGTTTCGGGTCGCAGGTCCCGGTCAAAGATCTCAGCGGACGAGAGGGGAGTCGACACCGGTGCTTCCGGGCTCGGCCTCACAGAGTAGGGAGCCACTGCATGTGCGCCGTAGGCGTTGCGCGCAACATCGAGATAGAGACGGTTCTCACGCTTCGCCTTTCGGAACTCGGTCGTGAGCCTCTGCGGGGAACGGAGTGCCACAACGCGAGCGGTGTCCTCTGCAAATGCTCGCACTTCCCTGTAGCGCCAACCTCGCCGCAGAGGCACCACGATGTGGAGGCCCTTGCCCCCCGTGGTCTTCGCGAACAAGGGCAAGCCGATCTCCTCCAGCAACTCGGAGAGAAGCTCGGCCGCCTCTTGAGCCGACCGGAAGGCGTCTTCGGGAGGGTCGAGATCGAAGATGAGCTGGTCCGGCTGTTCGATACGATCTACACGGCTGGTACCGGTATGCAGAGTGATGGCGGCTTGATTCGCGAGGTAGACTAGGGTGGCCGGATTGTCGCAGATGACGTGGTTGACGGTGCCCTTGTCCTTGGGCAGTCTCTTCGTGTGGATCCATTCCGGCAGGTACTTTGAGGCATCCTTCTGGTAGAAACCGTTCTTCTCTATTCCGTCGGGAAAGCGTTGAATCGTGAGGGGACGCCCCTTCAGATGAGGAACCATCACCGATGCGACTTCGTCGTAGTAGGCGATCAAGTCGCCTTTGGTCACGCCGTTGCCGGGAAAGAGGACCTTGTGCTCGTTAGACGTGTCTATGACGCGCCTCCCCACCTTCAGCGGACTCATCTATCTCTCAGCCAACTTTCGCGCAACCCACGATCGACGCTGGTTGCTGCGAACGACAGTCGTGTGGGGGCGAAAGCGGCCGCTTATCCCTGAGAGGGGAAAGACATCACGCCGAACTGGGCGCCCTGAGGGTCGGCCAGGGCTCCCACTCGCCCACCCGAAGCGACGTCGGTGACCGGGCCGTGTAGTGTGCCCCCCAGCTCTTGGGCTCGTGCAATAAAGGCGTCGGCATCGTCGCACAGGAATGAAACTCGCCAGTGAGCCGGAACCTGCGGCGGCATCTCCGGGCCGAGCGCCGAGATGCTGGCGATCTCCCGCTCTTCTAGCGACATGTACTCGCCCCAGGTGGGATCGCTCTTGAGCTCCCAACCGAAGACGTCTCGATAGAACGATCTGGCCGTATCCACATCCCGAGTTGCGAGATCAGCCCAGCACCACGCGCCCGGCTCGTTGACAAGCCCTGCCCCCTGATGGTTCGCGGGCTCCCACACTCCTGCGATGGCGCCGTCGGGTGAGCCGAACACCGTCATACGCCCAGCATCGAGCACATCGAAAGGATCCATCATCACTGCGCCGCCGTGTTCGGTGATCGAGGCGGCGGTCGCTTTGATATCGGCTGTGGCGATGTAAGTGGTCCACGCGGGAGGCATCCCCTCCGTGAAGAGCGGACCCACTCCGGCTACAGCGCGCCCGTCCTTGCGGAACTGCGCGTAGCCTCCCGCCTCGGGGCGATCGTCAACTTCTGCGGTCCACCCGAACAACTCGCCGTAGAAGGATCGAGCGGCTTCGGGGTCCGTTGTTCCCAGGTCCACCCAGCAAGGGGTACCCGGCAGGTAAGAGTCTTTAGTAGGCATGGATCCACGCTATCACCACCCGGGTCACTTGATGCTTGCCCGGCAAAAACGCTCCCCCCACTCGCGAATGTGCTCAACTAGTTGGGGCGGCGTGAGTACCTCGAATTCCGCTCCCACTGCTCCGAGTGCGAGCGTGGGCCAGTCGAGCGTATTTGCAGACATCACTAGCCGGCATCGCTCGGCGCTGAGCACCTCGACGGTTCCCCACTGGCCCAGCGATGAGCGAACCTTAGCGGCGGACGCGTGAATCAGCACCTCGATCGTGTGCAATTGCGGCGCACTCTCGAGCCCTGCCCGAATGAACGCTGCGGCGTCCTCGGCCGGTAAGTCGCGCGGGCGGAAGCGTGCACCGGTACAGAGCGGTCCGTCGAGGCGGTCGAGCCTGAAGGTGCGCCAGTCCTGCCGGGTCAGGTCGTATGCAACCAGGTACCACCGACGTCCGAGTGAGACGAGACGATGAGGTTCGACGTGACGCTCGGTCCTCTCTGCGTCGCGCCCGGTGTAGGAAAAGCGCATTCTCTCTTCATCGCGGCATGCCTGTGCGATGGTGGTCAAGGCGGCGACATCGACGGTGGGTCCCGCGTCCCATGCTGCCGGCACGGTGACCGCGTTGAACGCGTCGACGCGACGTCGCAGCAGCGGCGGCATGATCTGGAGGATCTTGGTCAGCGCCCGGACAGAGGACTCCTCGATGCCCGCCACTGCGCCTTGCGCAGCTGCTCGAAGGCCAATCGCGAGTGCGACGGCCTCATCATCATCGATCGCAAGCGGGGGTAGCGCGGCCCCCGCAGCGAGTCCGTAGCCACCATCGACCCCGCGGTGGGCTTCGATCGGATAGCCCAGCTCGCGCAACCGGTCAATGTCTCGGCGCAAGGTGCGGACTGAGACCGCTGGAGCCGGACTCCGGCACCGCGGAGGCCGCCGGCGCAACGTGCGCACCGAACCCGGCAAGGTGCGGGAGCGCATCGGTCTGTCCGGCCAATACGCGGCCGTAGACGAACATCTGACCGGATTCGAGAACCTCGACATGGTGGGCCGGCTATACAAGTTCGGGCGGGAGCAGGCGCGAAATCGCTCGCGTCAACTCCTTGAAATCTTCTCGCTGGCCAACGACGGCGACCGTCCGGTGAAGGGTTACTCGGGCGGTATGCGCAGACGCCTCGACCTGGCCGCGGCCCTCGTCGCCGAACCGGCAGTGCTGTTTCTCGATGAGCCGACCTCGGGTCTCGACCCGCGCAGCCGCACCGACCTGTGGGGCGTCATTCGCACACTCGTGCGCGAGGGCACGACGTTGTTGCTGACCACTCAGTATTTGGAGGAGGCCGACCAACTCGCCGACGACATCGTCGTGATCGACCAGGGTCGCATGATCGCGCACGGCACCGCAGACGAGCTCAAGGCTCAGGTGGGCGGTGAGCGGCTGGAGCTAGTCGTGGGGGCGCCCTCGGACATCCAGCCCGCTCGGGCCGTCCTGGCAGAGGTCGCGGCGGGAGAGGTCGTCGTCGACGAAGACGGCCGACGGCTCACGGCGCCCATCAGTGGCGGTGCCGGCGCGCTGATGACTGCCCTGCGCAGGCTCGACGCGGACCACGTCCAGGTCCTGGACGTGGGTTTGCGGCGGCCTACCCTCGATGATGTCTTCTTGACGCTGACCGGTCATGCTGCAGAAGCCTCCGACACCGATTTAGAGAAGGACGACGGCAGCGGCAAGCGCAGTGACGGTCAGCGACCTGGTAAGCGCCGAGTCAAGGAGCCCGCCCGATGAGCAATCTCCGCTATGCATTCATGGATGGGTCCGTGGTAGCGAAGCGCAACCTCATCAAGATCAAACGAGTGCCCGATCTGCTGGTGTTCACCACGATCTCGCCGATCATGTTCGTGTTGCTCTTCGCTTACGTCTTCGGTGGCTCTATCAACCAGCCGGGAGGAGTCAACTATAGGGAGTTCCTGATCGCGGGGACCTTCGCCCAGACGGTGATCTTCGGCGCGACCTTTACGGGAGCCGGTATGGCCGAGGACATGCAAAAGGGTGTCATCGATCGGTTTCGCTCGTTGCCGATGTCGAGATCTGCGGTTTGATGGGACGAACTGCGAGCGACATCGTCTATAACATGCTGTCGATTTTCGTGATGTCCATGACCGGCTTGGTAGTGGACTGGCGGATTCGAACGTCTTTTCTGGAAGCGCTCGGCGGGTTCCTACTCTTGCTGTTCTTTGCCTATGCATTCTCGTGGGTGATGGCGTATGTGGGATTGTTAGTGCCCGCTCCGGAGGTCGTAAACAACGCTTCGTTCATCGTGATCTTCCCGATCACCTTCGTGGCGAACACCTTCGTTCCTCCTGAGAACTTGCCCACGGTGCTGCGAACAATTGCGGAGTGGAATCCCGTCTCGACCGTTACGCAAGCGGCGCGCGAGCTATTCGGCAATACCAGCCCGGCGGCACCGACGCCGCAAGGCTGGCCTTTGCAACACCCCGTCATATATACGCTCATCTGGATCGCCATCATCCTGGTCGTGTTTGTCCCGCTGGCGACGCGGCAGTACAAGCGAGCCGCCAGCCGCTAACGAGCTAATGAGCCAATGAAAGGGACTATTCGTTCCCAGAAGTCCAAGGCCCGCTGCCGCCGACGCGTTCGACCTCAATGCGCGTGATGAAGCCCGGCGGAGGATCGGGCATCGGGGGAAACGTCACCTCCGGACCCAGATAGGTGCGCGCCAGCTCCTGCAGCAGCTCGGGAGCGCCGCCCGCAGTCACGCGCGCTCGCCCGTGGATCACGAGGTACTCGGTGAGTCCCATTTCGTTAACGCTCTCCGTTTCAATCGACAGGGTGACTCGGGGGTCGCGCCGCACGTTGCGCAGCTTTCTCTGATCGAAGAGGGTGGCGATCACGATCTCGCCGGCCTCGGTGCCCGCCCACGCACAGGTCACCTGTGGACTCCCATCGGAGTTGAGAGTGACGAGGTGCGCCAACGCCGCCGAGTCCAGTACCGATCTAACGGAGTCTGGGACATCCATCAGCTCATGATCTCACAAAGAGTTTTTCAATCACACAACCCTCCGGCGGGCGTACTCGCTCAGATCGCCGGCCGCCTGCTCTTGTAGGCAATCATCAGCACGTCCATTCGATCCGCCGGGAGGTTTGGTGGCTTCTCTCATGGTTACCCCTGAAACAATATGCGTTCGCGGCGCAAGCCAATCAAACACCGCGACGGGATCCCTTTTCGCAGCTTCTCTCAGAGCCCACCCGATTGCCTTTCGAATGAAAAATTCCTTCTCCGAAAGCATGATGTCGGCGTACCGGCCGAAGCTTGAGAATGCCTCGCCCTTGCGAAGGAGCTTCAGGTGAGCCAGCAGGAGCGAACGCCTTATCCAAAAGTCCGCGTCGGTAGCCCAGCCCCCCAGCGTGCGAAGAGCCACAGGATCACGAAGGACAACCTCCCCGACGACGTTCACCTTCAGGCCGTCGACGAGGGCCCAGGTTTTCGACGCGCGGATCATTCGTTCGATCTCCGGGATGTCGCGGACAGAAAGGACCGCCGGACAGCTCTCGAGCAGGACAACGGCGCTCATTCGGCGTTCGAAGTTTGGCCGCGACCATAGCTCCGTGGCGAGCTCGAGGAGATCGTCGTGGGTTACCAATGGACGCCCACGGACAAATGCCTTGACGATCCCCCGGATGGCCCCCATCGATACCCCGTAGAACTCAAGATCGCTCTTGAGGTACTTCCTTCCCGCCACCGCCCTCTCCGGGTTTCCGCTTGCTCGCAGCTCCTCCTCGAATTGCGTGCCGAGCTCAGCGGGGTTGATCGGTGCAAGCCTCACCCCGAGGACTCTTTGCGACTGGTCAACCAGGCGCCGCCGAGCACAAGCGCCGTTCCCACCAGCGACAGAACGGCGATCGTCTCGTCACGAAATATCACACCGAGGATCACGGCCACTACCGGCAGGAAGTAGATCGCGATGGAGCCCCGCGCGGCCCCCGCCCGCCCTGCCAGGTTCGTCATCGCCACCAGGGCGACGCCGGTACTGACGACTCCCAAAGGCAGCATCGCGAGCGCGCTGGGCCAGCTCCAGTCGGACTGTGGAAGTTGCAGGGCCGCGACCGGCGCGACTGCCGCCAGTGCGACCAGTTGGGCGCGCAGGAGCACCGGCAGGGCGCCGTAGCGCTGCTGTAGCGGGACGGCCAGATTGAACGATATGCCGTACAAGATCACGGCCACAAGGATGAGGAGGACGCCGAATGCGCTGAAGCTCGACTCGACTGCCGGAGATGCAATCGCGGCCACGCCCACGAATCCCAGTATCAAGCCCGCAACCTGGCTTCGGTTGGGAAGCTTCTTGAGCAGAAGCGCAGCGAACAATGCGCTCAAGAGAGGAACGGCTCCGTTGAGCATCCCTGCAAGAGCCGATGAGATCCGCTGCTCGGCCATGGGGAAGAGCACGAAGGGCACGGCCATCCACAGAATTCCGAGCGCTGCGACTCTACGCCAGTCTTCAGGCTCGACGCGGGCGCGGGCGCGGGGGAAGAGGGCCAGGGTCATAGCTCCCAGAGCAAGACGGGCGAAAGCGACGATCGCCGGGGCGAACGAATCCACTCCAATTGCGATGAACAAGAAGGATGAGCCCCACATCAATGAGACTCCGACGAGAAGGCCCCACTCGACGGGCCCAAACGCCTCGGGCCGGCTGCCGGGTGTGGTGTGCAGGAGGCGGGGGGGCCGCATAGGTCCCCGAGTTGCGTTGGGCTCCTGCCTCCCGTTTGACTGAAGAGGACGACCCCCACGCCTGCGGGTCAGGTTCGCCATGTCAAGTGCGCGTCGCAGCGGCTGCGGCGATGATCGCTGCGATTGCTCGATCCACGTCCCTCGTGGTGGTTGCGTGATCCGAGACACTGATCCGAAGGGCGGCCTTGTCTTGCCACACCGTGTCGCCCAACCACGCCTCCCCCTCATCTTGGATGATGGCGGCCACCCCTTTCGTGCGAGAATCGTCGTCGCCTACTCGCACGAGCACTTGGTTGAGTACGACATCGTTCAACACCTCTAGGTCTTCGGTTCCAGACAAGATCTCGGCGAAGCGTGCAGCGTGATCGCAGCAGCGATCGACCAGAGCAGCGACGCCCTCTCGGCCGAGGCTGCGTAGCGCCGCCCACACTGCGAATGCACGAGCTCGACGGCTGCTTTCGGGCGTCCAGTCGGTTCCGTCCCTGGTGCCATCTCCTGCTCGGACCAGATAGGGCGCGCGCACGGCCATGGCGGTGCGATGGCTCTCGGGGTGGGCGCACGCCACGAAACCGGAGTCGTAGGGCACGTTCAACCATTTGTGTCCATCGGTCGCCCACGAATCCGCCAACTCGACGCCGTCTACGAGGTGGCGGCGAGCCGGGCTGGCCGCCGCCCACAGCCCGAACGCTCCGTCCACGTGCAGCCAGGCCCCTCGATCCCGACACGCCTGTGCGATGGCAGGGAGAGGGTCGAACGCTCCGGTGTTCACGTTTCCGGCTTGTGAGCAGACGATGCTCGGCCCCTGTACCTGCTTCAACGCGCGGCGCAGCGCATCGGCGTCCATCCTGCCCTGCGAGTCGGCTGCGACGACCACCATCGTGCGTTCGCCCATGCCGAGAAAACGCAGTGCGCGGCCTATCGTGATATGGCTCTCAGCTCCAACCAGGACCGTCACCGGGGGAGCGCCCGTCAAACCGTCGGCCTCGACGTCCCAGCCTGCCTTGGCGAGCACATCATGGCGGGCGGCGGCCAGACCGGCGAAATTGGCCATCTGCGCCCCTGTCGTAAATCCAAGCGACGCGGTCGAGGGAAGGCCGAGGAGGTCGAGTAGCCAGCCGGCAGTGATCTCCTCGACCGCTGCAGCCGCCGGAGAGAGCACATGGAGGCCCGGGTTCTGATCCCAGGTCGTAGTCAGCCAGTCCGCCGCCAGAGCGGCCGGCAGTACGCCACCTTCGACGAATCCGAAGAACCGGCCCCCGCTGGTCGCTACAAGAGCCGAATCAACGCCCTGGGCCAGCTCCTCCAGAACGGTCACTGGATCCACCGGGCAATTGCCGAGCGGCCCGCCGAGGGTGGCCTGCAATTTCTCCATATCCACCGGAGCTGCAACCGCGCGTCGGGAGAGGCCGTCGAGGTAGTCCTGCGCTAGCTGCTGAGTCCGTCGCAAGAGGACGTCGGATTCACTCAAGGCGACCACCTCCGCCCAAACAAGTTGCTCGTTCTCGATTGAGTATTCATCTGGGACGCGCCTCCTGTTGGTCCATAATGACATCCTGGCTCATGGTGACTCCCCGCGCCTCCAGCAAGCATGGCCGGTGGGCGCCCGGCGCACCGAGAGCTTCGCCTCCCCTTGACCTCAACTGCACTTGAGGTTCTAGCATGTTGGCGGCGACGACTATTCGAGACCCGAGGAGGTGTGCGATGGACATGCAAGTCACCGCCTGGATGTCGCTCTACAACGCAATGAACGCCGAGTCGGACCGGCGGCCGTTCTCCAAGGCCACGATGCGCCGTATCGGAGAGTTCGCCCGGCCTCATCGTGTTCAATTGGCCTGGTTCCTGCTGCTCAGCGTCGTTACGGCTGCCCTGGCGGTGGCCACCCCCGTGCTGGCGGGCCGGGTTCTCGATGCGATCGTCAAAGGCGAGGCGTTGCGCACGATTGTCGGATTGGCAGCACTCATTGCGGTCATCGCCGTGCTCGAGGCGGGACTCGGATTGGCCACTCGGGGTCTGTCGGCCCGAATCGGTGAGGGCCTGATCCTCGACCTGCGAACGACGGTTTTCGACCATGTCCAACGCATGCCGATTGCGTTCTTCACGCGCACTCGCACCGGCGCATTGGTCAGCCGTTTGAACAGCGATGTCATCGGCGCGCAACGAGCGTTCAGCAACACGCTCTCGGGTGTGGTCAGCAATCTCGTGACGCTCGCGCTTACGCTCGTCGTGATGCTGGGGATCTCCTGGCAGATCACACTTCTTGCACTTCTGTTGTTGCCCGTGTTCGTAGTTCCTGCCCGGCGGATGGGAACCCGCTTGGCGCAACTCCAGCGTGAGTCGGCGAACCACAACGCGGTTATGACTACACAGATGACAGAGCGTTTCTCTGCCCCCGGGGCGACCCTCGTGAAGCTTTTCGGGAGGCCTGCCCAAGAGTCTGCAGAGTTCGCCGCCCGCGCTCAGCGGGTGCGTGACATCGGCGTGCGGGCGGCAATGGTGCAGTGGGTATTCGTCACCGCTCTCACACTGGTTTCGGCTCTGGCGTTAGCGGTGGTCTATGGAGTCGGCGGCTACTACGCCCTGCAGGGGGAGCTCGAGGCCGGGGCAGTGGTTGCACTCGCCTTGCTACTCACCCGGCTCTATGCTCCGCTGACTGCTCTGGCGAGTGCTCGTGTGGAAGTGATGAGCGCGCTGGTGAGCTTCGAGCGCGTCTTCGAGGTGTTGGACCTGCAGCCCTTGATCGCAGAGAAACCGGATGCGCGGCGAGTACCCGAGGGACCAGTGTCTGTAGAGTTCCACGCAGTGCGCTTCAGCTATCCGTCGGCCGACAAGGTGTCGCTTGCGTCCTTGGAGGAGGTCGCGCTGCTCGACGCCCGCGGCGGTGTCGAGGTGCTGCATGAGGTGTCGTTTAGGGCCGAGCCGGGACAGGTGGTGGCCTTGGTGGGATCATCGGGGGCCGGCAAGTCGACCATGGCGCAGTTGGTGCCGCGGCTCTACGACGTCGACGGCGGCACCGTGCGCTTGTCCGGTGTGGACGTTCGCGACCTGACCTTCGAGTCGATTCGGGAGACGCTCGGGTTGGTCACTCAAGACGGGCACTTGTTCCACGAGTCGGTTCGGGCCAACCTGCTTCTGGCACGCCCGGAGGCCTCGGAGAAGGAGTTGTGGGAGGTGCTGCGGCGCGCCCGTCTCGAGTCGCTGGTGCGGTCGTTGCCCGACGGGCTTGAGACCATCGTGGGGGAGCGCGGCTACCGGCTCTCGGGCGGCGAACGCCAGCGCTTGACGATCGCGCGGCTGCTGCTGGCGCGCCCGAGGGTGGTCATCCTCGACGAGGCCACTGCTCACCTCGATTCCACCTCAGAAGCCGCCGTGCAGGCGGCGCTGGGCGAGGCGCTGGCCGGGCGAACCGCAGTGGTGATCGCACACCGCCTCTCCACCGTCCGGGCCGCGGACCTCATCCTGGTAATCGAAGACGGGCAGATCGTCGAGCGGGGGACTCACTCGGAGCTTCTGGCCGCGGGCGGCCGTTATGAGGAGCTCTATCGGACACAGTTCCAGCAACCTCGGGACGAGGAAGCGATGACCGTGCCCGCCGGAGGCGCCCAGTAGAGTGCATGCCGCTCCTCCCGGAGCGAGGTTGACATGGGACTCGAATGAACGGGGTGGAAACGTGGACCTTAGGGCCGTCTTCCTGAACTGCACTCTCAAGAGATCTCCCGAGGTCTCGAACACCGAGGCCCTGGCGCGCAAGGTCGTGGGATGGTTCGACCGCTTGGAGGTCGAGAGCGAGATCATCCGGATCGTCGACTACAACGTGCCGACGGGAGTCAGCTCGGATGAGGGCGACGGGGACGAGTGGCCCAAGATCCTCGAGGGCATCAAGGCGGCCGACATCCTGGTGATTGCGACGCCCATCTGGTTCGGACATCGCTCCAGCGTCGCCCAGCTTGTCATCGAAAGACTCGACGGTACCTACAACGAGCGCAACGAGGCAGGTCAGTACCCGCTCTACAACAAGGTGGGTGGGGTTGTGGTCACCGGCAACGAGGACGGGGCACACGCAGCGGCAGAGTCGACTTTGTTCAACCTGTCGCATCTCGGGTGTACGATCCCGCCCAACTCCGATACCTACTGGGTGGGCGACGCCGGCCCCGGTCCCTCCTATCTGGACGCTGGAGGCGAGAACCACCCCTACACACAGCGGACAACGCGCTGGATGGCGCACAACCTCGTCCACGTCGCCCGGATGTTGAAGGCGAGCCCGATTCCAGCGGAGGGCAACACCTTCGAGGAGGAGACCGACCACCGGCCCCACATCGGCTGAGGCGGGCCCCCGGGTCGCGCTTCCCCTCGTCCCCGGGGCCTCCCTCCGCTACCACATTCAGTTATCTGATCTACCCCTCCAACAAATCTTAGGTAATCCCTCAAGGCCCCCCCAGCGGGGGCCGAAGTTATAGGTAACCCGCCCCCTCGGGCAACCGAGACGGGTCCGACGAAAAGGCAAACCTGCGGCAACGCAGGGGCGCAAAGCCAGGGGTCCCGACAACGGGATGGCCCAG
>JALZJN010000241.1 GCA_030859735.1 Actinomycetota bacterium | reverse complement strand
GGGGGGGTTACGGCATGCACTGAATCCAGGCAGCGCTGTCAATTGATATAGGCCGTCACGTCTTCGGTAACGATCGCATCGAGAAGCTCGTCGTGCTGCACTCGAGGAACGGCGTCGACCACCTGGCAGGAGAAGCAGAAGCCGACGCGAAACGTCTTGGAGCTAAGTCCCGCCAGTGCTCGGTCGTAGTGGCCGCCCCCTTGGCCCAGACGACCACCTGCTCGGTCGAAGGCGACTCCGGGCACAACGATCACATCGAGCACGGACTGATCGATGGCATCCCCTTTCGGCTCCAGCACTCCCCTATAGCCCGCGTGAAGATCGTCAAGCGAGAAGCTCGGGGCGAACTCGAGCAACTCGCCCACGACGCGCGGAAACACCACCGCGACGCCACGTTCGAGCAGGAGCGGGAGAGCGACTGCCGGATCTGCCTCCGGTCCCAGCGCCGCGTAGAGCGCCACGGTGCGGGCGGCCTCGACCTCGGGCATCGTCAGCAGCCGCGCACACGCAGCTCCAGAAGCTCGTTGTCGATAATCGGCGCCGAGTTGAAGCCTCAGCTCACGGACGCGGCGGCGCAACTGTGACTTGTCCTCGGCCGAGTTCACCGCGCGCCTACCAGAAGCTCGCCACCGCGTCGCGCTGCTCTTCTGCTACGGTCGAGACCAAACGGCCCCGCTCAAGTTCACGCGAGTCCCGGCGGCCGTCCGATCTGCTTCCCGTCAGCCTGCTACGCGAGCGCATCAACTCTCGTCTGTGCAAATCGCGGTGAGATGGCATGCGGTTGGTGCGGGATGTAGAGACACCGCCACCGAGAAGGCGATCGAGCCGGAACAGCTCGATGTTGTGGCGCGTCTCCTGTCGTTCGGCGAGGTCCGCCATTACCTCGCCGATGACGCTGGCGAACTTGAAGCCGTGTCCCGAGCAGGGAGACGCAAACGACACCTGCGGATACTCGGGATGGAGATCGATGATGAAGTGGTTGTCGGGAGAGTTCGTGAACAGGCACGACTGCAGCGCCATGGTCGGCCCGCAGCCGGTGGGGAAGTGGCGCGCTGCGAACTCACCAAGTAGCTTCTCGTCCTCCTCACGCGGCTCCCGTTCGAAGTCGTCGGGGTCCCAGCGCTCCTCGAAGTGGTGGTACTTGCCGAACTTGAAGCCGGGGACCCCGAACACCGGAAAGCCGTAGAAGCGGCCCTCGTCGACCAACAGGTTGAAGACCGGAAAGACCTCGGGCCTGAAGTGTTCGGGCCGCTCGGGCTGCAACCACGCCAGCACCTGGCGCTCGGGCACGGCGAAACCCTCGAGAAACGGAAGGAGCTTCGAGTTCCACGCGCCGGCCGTTACTACCAGCCGGTCGGCTTCGTAGCGGGCCCGGTCGGTGATGACCTCGACGCCGTCCTCGATCGGCTCCCACTCGAGCACTCTCTCGCGACCGTGGATCTCGGCCCCCAAGCCTTGCGCAGCAACAACGTAAGAAACGATGCAACGCTCGGGAACCAGAAAGCCGCCCTGCGGTTGGTAGAGACCAAGCGTCTCACGCGGAAGCCGGTAGCCCGGCCAGCGCTGGGTCATCTCTGCGCTGGTGAGGACCTCGTGCTCGAGGTCGTGTTCGAGGCTCGACTGGAGCGATCCCTTGAAGACCCAGCTCTCGGGCGGCGAAGCGTCGATCGAACCGGTGATGTGCAAAAGCTGCTCACCTGCGTTCGACTGCAGCTCGCGCCACAACTCATAGGCGCGCTGCAGCATCATCACATAGGAGGGATGCTCGTAATAGGCGAGGCGGATGATTCGAGTCTCGCCATGAGAGGAACCCATCGCATGCGGAACATCGAAACGCTCGAGACCAAGTACACGCTTGCCTCTGCGGGCCAGGTAGTAGGCGGCGGCGCTGCCCATCCCGCCCACCCCGATCACGATGACGTCGTAACGCCGAGGCATGATCGTCATCCTCTGAGCCTCGCTCCTTGAGGGTCGAAGAACGGCGTCTGAGACACGACGGCCGGAACCGGTCTTCCGCCCACCGACACCACGAGCTTCGCGCCCGGCCAGGAATGAGACGTCCGCACATAAGCCATCGCGAGCATCTTGTCGACCGAGTGGCCCTTGGTGGAGAACGTTATCCGCCCGAGTGGCTCGCGCCCGGGAAGTATGCGGTCTTCCTCCCTGCCCGCCTCGGGCCCGGTCTCGATCTCCTCGGCATCATGTACCACGTCGCCGACTGCGCTTACCCTATCCCCCACCGCTGCAGGTACCGCGCTGTCGAGCACGAGGCCCACCCAACGATGATCGGGCCCTCGCTCCTGTATTTCGAGGAGCGCGTCACGTCCTACGAACTGAGGCTTGTCAAAGCGGATCCAGCGGTCGAGGCCGACGTGAAAGGGTGTGTAGTCCTCGTTGACGTCGTTTCCATAGAGCGGATAGGCCTTCTCGGTGCGAAGGCTCTGCATCGCAGCGACGCCGTAGGGCAGAAGCCCGAACTGTCCGCCCGACGACAGCAGGCGTTGCCACACGAGCGCGGCCTCCTCAGCGGGAACGTAAAGCTCGTAACCCAGCTCTCCTGTGTAGCCCGAGCGAGAGACGGTCAGCTCGGTGTCTCCACAACGCTCCGCCGAGAAGCGGAAGAACCGGAGCTGGTCGATGTCTGCCTCCGACAGAGCCGCCTTCACCGCATCGCGGGCACGCGGTCCCTGCACCGAAATCAACGCAATCGCGCCCGATATGTCGGTGACATACGTGCTCGTGCCGATGGCGTGGTCGGCTATCCAGCGAGCCGTCTTCTTGCGCGGTCCCGAGCTGGTCACAACCATGAAGTGCTCGTCGTTGAACTTGTAGGCGGTGACGTCGTCGACCACGCCGCCTCGTTCGTTGCAAACCGTCGAATAACGTAGGCGCCCGGGCTGCAGATCTCGTATCTCGTTGACCAGGAGGTAATTGAGCAACCGCTCCGCACCCGGGCCTTTGATATCGACCTCTCCCATCGAGGAGAGGTCCTGCATACCGACATTGGTGCGGGTGTTGGTGTGCTCCTGCATCGGAGACGTGTAGGACAGCGGGAACATGTAACCGCCGCCGCCTTGCACCATGTCGGCGCTCATGCGCTTGTGGACATCGTAGAGAGGCGTTCTTCTTTCCTGCATGCTCGCTCCT
>JALZJN010000217.1 GCA_030859735.1 Actinomycetota bacterium | reverse complement strand
CGTAGCGGACCCGGACTTTCTTCAGCTCAAGGAGAGGTGTCGCCATCGTCTCCTGCTCCATCGTCTGAAGAACTGCTCCCCAGGTAAGCCTCGATCACCTTCGGATCGCGTTGCACGTGCGTGGGGGACCCGTCTGCGATCTTCTTTCCGTGGTCGAGTACGGCGACACGATCGCAGATACCCATCACGACCTTCATGTCGTGTTCGATCACGAGAATCGTCACACCCCGCTTGCGGATCTTTCCGACGAGTCCGATGAGAGCCTGTTTCTCTGTGGGGTTCATGCCCGCGGCCGGTTCGTCCAGCAACAGTAGCTTGGGCTTGGTAGCCAGCGCTCTGGCGATTTCGACACGCCGCTGGTCTCCATAGGAGAGGTTACCGGCCAGCTCGTTCGCGAACTTAAGAATCCCTACAAAATCGAGCATCCCCTGAGCTTGTTCGTAACCGTCATGCTCCTCCCTACGAAGCCGCGGACTTCTAAAGATGGCGTCGAAGACATTCGTGCGGTGATGCGCGTCCGTGCCCACTACCACGTTTTCTAGAGCCGTCATGTTCTGGAACAGGCGGATGTTCTGAAACGTCCTACCAATTCCGCCTTGAGTGATCTCGAACGGCTTGCGCGCTCTCGTGCCTATACGCAAGAAACCCTTGGCAACGAGCAGGTCATCTTCGCCGAAGAGAATCTTTCCGTTGCTCGGAGGATAAATGCCGGTCACCAGGTTGAAGAGCGTGGTCTTGCCGGCGCCGTTGGGGCCGATGAGACCACGGATCTCCTTCTCTTCTATGTCCAGATCGACGCCGTCTATGGCGACGAGGCCCCCGAACCTCTTGGTCACGCCGCTGGCCTCTAGGACCTTCATGCAGTGGCCGTTCCCTTTTCGGCCTCGGCGTCCTCCATCGCGGTCACCTCTGCCCCGGCCATCAGCTCCGCTTGACGGCGCTTGGAAGGAAGCAAGCCCTGAGGACGAAAAATCATGACCACAACCAAAGCTAATCCAAAGAGGAAGAAGCGATAATCCTCCAGCGGGCGGAAGATCTCCGGCAACACCACGATGAGCGCCGCGCCCAAGAGCGATCCGGCGATAGATCCCATGCCTCCAATGACCACCATGCTGAGAATCAGGATGGACTGGATGAGGCTGAAGGTCGGCGGGTTGATGAAGGTGATCTGCTCGGCGTAGACCACGCCGCCTACTCCCGCCGTACAAGCTCCTATGGCAAAGGCGGTCAGCTTCATGCGCACGACCGGCACTCCCATCGCGGCCGCCGCGATCTCGTCCTCGCGAATCGCGACCCAGGCGCGCCCGATCCTCGACTTATCCAGCTTGTTTATTGCGATGATCCATAGGACGACGAAGGCGAGCAACAGCCAGTAGTACTTGATATCGATCAAGGTGCCCCACTCGATGTCGATGCCGCCCACCTTTATCGCGGGATGGGGTATGCCCCTGATCCCACGCGGGCCGCCCGTGACGGAGTCAAGGTTGTTGGCCGTGATGCGGACGATCTCGCCGAAGCCCAGCGTCACGATCGCGAGATAGTCGCCACGCAAGCGAAGGGTCGGTGAGCCGAGGACTATCCCCGCGAGCACCGCAACCCCCAGGGCTACCAGGAACAAGAGCCACATCCACATTTGCCATTCGGGCTCTACAGGGTTCTCCGCACCCGACGTTATGGCTTGCGAGTAGTCCTGAGCACCGGTCAGTATCCCGGCCGTGTAGGCGCCGATGGCCCAAAAAGCCACATAGCCCAGGTCGAGGAGCCCCGCAAAGCCCACCACGACATTCAGGCCGAGGGCGAAGAGAGCGAACAGCATGACGCGCGCCAGGGTGCTGCCGCTGGTGGCGAGCTCGAGCCACAGTGGCACGTCGAAGAAGTCGCCGGTGTAGGGCAGCAACAGGGCGATCCCGATGAGGAGCAGGGCGGCGACCGGCTTCGTCCACTTGCCGTTCGCTTCGTACCAGTGCTTGAACACCGCCCACCGCTTCGAAACGGGCGCCAACTCCTTGCTCAGAGCGGACTTGGCGCGTCTCGACGCGGCCTTGCGCGACTCACGGAGCCGTTGCCTCTGAAGTTGCCAGGCCCGCTGCTTCTTGCGAGGGCGCGGCCTGCGATCTTGCGATTCGGGGCGCTGCTCGGCCTCAGTCATCCACTCACTCTTTCCCCCAGCAATCCGGTCGGCCTGAACATGAGCACGACGACCAGCACGATGAAGGCCGTCACGCTCGTCCACTGAGTTCCTAGGCAGGGGACCGAGTAGGCCTCGACGAGACCGAGGAGCAGTCCCCCGAGCATCGCCCCCCGGATGTTCCCGATGCCTCCGAGCACCGCGGCTGTGAAGGCCTTGATCCCCGGAATGAAACCTATGAACCAGAAGGCCGGCGCCCCCAGGACGATGATGTAGAGGAGCCCCGCCGCGCCGGCCATGACCCCGCCGACGAGGAAGGTGACGACGATCACTCGATCGATGTCGACGCCCATCATGGCCGCGGCCTCAGCATCCTGGGACACGGCCCGGATGCCCCGCCCGAAGTGGCTCTG
>JALZJN010000192.1 GCA_030859735.1 Actinomycetota bacterium | reverse complement strand
TGGATTTAGTGGGACATAGGTACCGGAGCCACTGTCGCCCAGGAGCCGAAGCCGGGTCGGGCAGTGCGACACAGGTGCCGGAGCCGATGTGGGACAGAGGTACCGGACTTTCACACTGACCAGGTCTTATGGGAGGTGGGCCGCCAGGGAATCGAACCCTGAACCTACGGATTAAGAGTCCGTTGCTCTGCCTGATTGAGCTAGCGACCCGCGGCTGCAGTCTAGCAACGGCCCGGCCCCCAGACTTCTTTGGCGATTTACCCACCTCAGGGGTAGGTAAATCTCCACTGAACGATCAAACGAGAGGGCGACCGACCGGATTCGAACCGGCGACATCCTGGACCACAACCAGGTGCTCTAACCTTGCTGAGCTACGGCCGCCAAGACTCCCAGCGTAACGCAGCTCTACCAGGCGTAGCGGCCGGGCACGAGGCGAGTCACGATCTGGCGGACCGCATACGGCTTCGAGTCCGAGGTCGAGAAGAAGCCCAGGTCCGTCCACGGCCCCCCGGCCACTTGCCAGCGGGCGCTCCAGATGACCTCGACGCCGACGGAATAGGTCCCACGCACCTCGTAGAGGTGGGCGATGTCGCCGGGCTGCTGAGGGGTCCACGGCCGCCCCGGATGGGACGTGACTGCGGTGGCCCCATCCCCGAAGTCCCACACGTATTGGACCGGCCTGGCCTGCGCGATCACAGTGAGCCCGGGGACGGAGGCGACCGCTTCGATCGGCTGGGGCCGATCCGCCAGCCACACGAAGCTGTCGAGCCCGGTGAGTCCCACGGCAGAGGGCGCCAGACGCAGCTCGGGAATCGCGGCGGCGGCTACGGCTTGGTCGATGGCTACTTGCGCGAGCTCCTCGGGGGACGGCGGCGGTGGTGGGGCAGGGGGCTTGGGGCCGTCTCCGGGCGGATTCGGGTTGGCGTTCGGTGGAGCAGCCGGCGGGGGGACGCATTCCGGGAGAGAGGGGACGAAGCAACCGTCACCTATTACGGGGAGCGGAGCAAACTCTTCTGCAGGATCGACGCCCGACCCGACGGGAGCGAGGGGCAGCTCGGTGACCGGGGCATTGACCTCGGCGATCGAAACGGCGATGCCCGAGCTGATCTCCGCCGCCGTGACCCCCGAGGTCTCTGTGTTGCCCGAGGATCCTGTTCCCTCGGGGGACACCCCAGCCCCTGCGGCCTCCGGTCCTTCGTACTCGGCAATCGCAGTGATTCCCGGCTGTCCGTTCTGCTGAGTCGTTACGTCGGCGTCCCCCTGCGGCTCCTTGGCCGTGCCCGGGATGGCCACCGCCAGAGCCGATGAGGCCACCAGAGCCACCAGGGCCTTTCTCATTGCTTCCCCCTCCGCAACGGCTTCACTTTTGTCACGCGCGAGTTGAAGATCTTCCAGGTTCCATTCGAAGGTCGCAAAAACCAGTCGACGGTTACGAGCCTGGTTTCCGGGTCGATCGTGATGTCTTTGCCCGAGGAGTAGAAGCGGGGGGCCTGGACCGAAGTGTGGCGGACCACGATCTGACGCGGCCCCCGGTGCCTGACGGTGATGCGACGAGTCCGAGCTCGCGGCCGCATCACCACGCCGTCGGCCCGCATGCGAGCGATCTCCTTGCGCCCGACCCCGTGCAGGCCACTGTCGGCCGTCAGGTAAGAGGTAAACAGCGACACGTCTCGCTCGCGATAAGCGCGCAGCCGCAATGCATCGAGAGCCCGGTAGCGAGCCACCGCTTGAGCTCGAGTCAATGACGGCGCCGGCTCGGAGACATTGCTCTGAATTGCCGGCTTGGGTTGCGCCGCGACGTCGCCTGCAGGCTCGGCGAGAGGAGGCGGATCGGCGGCGCTGCGAGCCAGGAAGAGCGCAACCGCCAGAAGCGCGAGTAGCCCGACAAACGTACCCAGCGGGGGCAGGGCCCGGCCGCCCGGAGTGGCAGGGGGGTCCAGGCCGAACTGTGATCGCCGAGTAGGTTGCATAAGTCACCTCAGGTGGTTCCCGCAGCACCTTTAGTGGAGATTAATAACAGTAAATGCCAGCGATTACCAGCGGAGGAGTTGAGAGTGGCGACTGCACAAGAGGAGTGGGCCGCCCAGCTCGCCTCCTGGGCCATCCCTCAGCCCATTCTCGACCGAGCTCCGGAGTCGCCGTGGGGGTTTCCTCCCTCCCTGTTTCTCCCTTCGCAGCAAGAGTTGACCCCGGCCCACCGGCGCGCCTTGGAAGCCCTGCCCCCCTCCGGCTCGATTCTGGATGTAGGGGCCGGGGGCGGAGCGTCGAGCCTTCCGCTAGCCGGCCGCGCGGGCGTGCTCGTGGCGCTCGATGAGAGCGCGGCAATGCTCGAGGCCTATGGTCGCGAGGCGGAGCGCGTGGGCGTGGACCATCGCGAGATCCAAGGCTCGTGGCCTGAATCGTCGGCTGAAGCACCGCTGGTCGATGTCGTCATCTGCGCCAATGTCTTCTACAACGCGGCCTCCTTGACGCCCTTTGCTCTTGCGCTCGGCCGGCACGCGGGCACCCGAGTGGTCGCCGAGCTCACCGCCCGTCACCCTCAAGTCGCCCTCAATGACTTGTGGCGGCATTTCCACGGACTCGATCGCCCCGAGGGCCCGAGCTGTGAGGACGCCCTGGCGGTTCTCGTCGAGGCCGGGATCGACGCGCATCTCGAACGCTGGAAACGCACCCCGCCGAATCGTTCCCGGACGAGGCCGGAACTGGTCGCATTCGTCCGCCGACGGCTGTGCCTGTCCGAGGAGCGAGACGGCGAGATCGACGAGCTGCTGGGGGAGCGCGCAGTCCTGCAGCCGGGAGACATGGCGACCCTGTGGTGGGACGCCTAGCTCCCCACCCCATTGGGCCGAGGCCGCACTGAGCCGCCCCCTCCGAGCTCAATGTTACTCAGAGGCACTTTGGGCTCGGCGGCCCCAGCTTGCCGGCCCCCTCAGGCGAGCCGGGCCAGTTCGGCCCCCACTCGCTCGACCTCCTCGGGAGTGTTCAAGTGGCAGAAGCCGATGCGGAGGGCACCCCCGGACCCCTGAAGCCCCAGCCGCTCCATCACCGCGAGGGCGTAGTAGTTGCCGTCCCACGCGTATATGCCCCGCCGACCGAGCTCGGAAGCCGCGTCCCTCGGAGTCACGCCCTCCACCGTCAGGGCAAAGGTCGGCGTGCGCTCATCGAGCCGGTCCCGCCCCGAGATCCCGTACAGCCTCACGCCCGGGATCGCCTCGATGCGGTCGAGAAAGAGCCCGGTGAGCGCCTTCTCGTGCTCTGAGACGGCGGTCATTCCGGCCGCAAGTCCCGCCCGACGGTCGGGGGCAGGACCACCGACCAGGCCACCGAGGTAGTCGACCGCGGCGGTGAACCCGGCCAGCGCCTCGTGGCTCAGCGTCCCGGTCTCGAAGCGGTGGGGGACCTCGTCGGAGGCCGGGCGCACCTTGTAGGGCTCCAATTTCTCCAGCAGGCTGCGGCGACCGAACATCACGCCGAGGTGAGGCCCGAAGAACTTGTAGGGCGAGCACAGCAGCACGTCGATGTCCAGGCTGGTGACATCGATGAGCCGGTGGGGAGCGAAGTGGACCGCGTCCGCCACCACCAGCGCGGAAGTCGTGCGCGCCAGCTCGACTACGCGCCCTGCATCTGTGATCGTCCCGGTGGCGTTCGAAGCGAGAGTGAATGCAACCACGCGCGTGCTCGGGTTCAGCGCCTCCTCCAGGGAGCGAAGATCGAGAGTGCAGTCGGAGGGGTCGATGTCGACCCACTTGACCGCAGCCCCCCTGTCTTCGGCCGCCGCCAGCCAGGGGGCGATGTTGGCGTCGTGGTCCAACCGGGTCACGATCACCTCGTCGCCCGGCCCCAGAGTTCGGGCGATCGAGCGCGACAGCGACAGGGACAGCGTCGTCATGTTGGGTCCGAACACGACCTCGTCGGGCGAACATCCGAGGAGATCGGCGGCCGCTCGGCGCGCTCCGGAGATCACCTGGTCGGTGGCGGCGCTGGTGGCGAAAGCTCCGCCGGCGTTGGCGTTGTTGCGCTCGAGGTAGGAGGCCATGGCGTCGATCACTTCGGCGGGCACCTGGGTGCCACCGGGAGAGTCGACGAAGACATCGCCGTGGCGTGAAGCCAGCGCCGGAAAGCGCTTGCGAAGGTGCTCTATGTCGAGCGGTGAATCTTGAGGGGACATGTCTGCGGCCTCCCAGCCTGGTCGAATCGCAGCATAGGGTGTCGCAGTCAGATCGACCTCAGCCCGTGACAAGCCCGATAAGGAGTCGCCGTGCGCCTCGCCAGCCTCGCCGATGGACGGCCCGCCCGCATCGAGGCGGATCGCTGCTACCCCTTGCCGGGGACGTTGACAGACCACCTCTGCCGCCCCCCTGCATCGCTTAGAGGCAAAGGGCTCCCACTGGAGGACGCGGTTTTTGGTCCGCCGGTGAGGCGTCCGGGAAAGATCATCTGCATCGGGCTCAACTATCGCGATCACGCGCGAGAGACCAACGCCCAGCCCCCCGAGAAACCGCTGCTGTTTTCGAAGCCGTCGAGCTGCGTGATCGGCCCGGGGGATGCCATCGAGATGCCTAACGGTGAGGTCAAGCTCGACTACGAAGCCGAGCTTGCCGTGGTGATCGGCGCGCCGGCTCGCGCCGTTTCGGCGGAACAGGCGGGGGCCGCCATCGGTGGTTACGCTTGCTTCAACGATGTCTCCGAGCGAGCGGCGCAACTCTCCGACGGGCAGTGGTTCAGAGGCAAGAGCTTCGACACGTTCGCGCCCTTCGGGCCCTGGCTGGTCACGCCCGACGACATCCCGGATCCTCACGACCTCGGGATCCGCTCGTTGGTCAACGAGGAGATCCGCCAGGACTCCAGCACCTCTCAGCTGATCTTCAAGGTTCCTGAGCTGGTCTCCTACTGCTCTCATACGTTCTCACTGGAGCCCGGCGACGTCATCGCCACCGGGACGCCGGGCGGCGTGGCGCTGGGGACCGGCGCCTACTTGAAGCCGGGCGACGTGGTCACGGTCGAGATCGACGGGCTCGGCTCCCTGAGCAATAGAGTCACAGCCATCTAGTGCTCCTGAAGATCCACTAAATCGAGTCGGCCCGCAGGTTCAGAAGCAGCAGGCCGCCCACCGCCACCGCGGCCCCCACCAGGAACGACCCCGCATAGCCCATGATCCCGGCGACCGCGCCCAGAGCCACCGCGCCGAGGCCGAAGCCGAAGTCGAAGAACGCCGAGAAAGTCCCGACTACCGCACCGCGCTCGGACGCCCTGGCGCGGCCTACCGCCATCGTCATGAGCGCCGGGAAAGCCAGTGACTGACCCAATGCGTACACGACCGTCCCCACCAGCAGACCCGTGGGCGTCTGCCACAGCGCCGCAATCGTGAGGCCTGCTGCCTGCCCGCTGAGTGCACCGCGTGCGCTCTTTAGGGACCCGAGGCGGTCGGGGAGCCGGGCCCCCAGGGATCGGACCATCAGTACGATCCCGGAGAAGAGCGCGAACACGAGCTTCGAGCCGGACATGCCGAGTTCGAGCGCGTACAGGGGCACGAAGGTGAAGAAGCCGCCGAGGCCCAGCATGCTGCTCGCCAGCACCGTTCCGGGTAGAACCGCTCCCGGGTGTACGAACCGGCGCCAGCCTGCGACCGAGTGCGTCCCGTCGTCGGGCCTGGTGTCTCCGACCGCGATTCCGAGCAGCGCGGCGAGCCCCGCCAGCCCGGCCGCAAGCACCCAGACGTCCCCATAGGAGTCCCGGCCCAGGATTGTCTCTCCCAGCAGAGGGCCCAGCACCAAGCCTCCATAGAGCGCCAAGGAGAAGTAGCTGACCGCTTCCCCCGTGCGGTTCTCGGGGGCGAGATCGCTCACCACCGCGGCCGCTCCAACCCAGAAGAGCGCCTCTCCGACACCGGACGCCACTCGCAGGGGCACCAGCCACGCCAGGGACTCGACCCACAGCTGGCACAGGACAGCAGCCGCCACTGCTGCCGCCCCCAGCACCATCGTTACGCGGCGGCCGTACACGTCCGAGAGGTAGCCGCCGAAGGGCCGCATGAGCACGGCTGCGATGCTGAAGACCCCCACCGACAGACCCACGGCGACGCTGCCGCCGCCGAGGGGGCCCTCGACGAATCGGGGCAGCGTCGGCTGGAGCGCCCCAACCGAGGTGAAGTAGGCGAAGGTGGACAACGTGACGAGGACGAACAGCGGCGACAGAAGCTGGCTGGGGCTCGGAGCCGAGTCCGGTGCCGGGGCGCGCGTGTCCGGAACTTTGACCGTTCGCATCTTCGCAGGCTAACTGCTCTCCGATGAAGAGGGTGCCCCCCGGGGCAACGTTTGCGTGAACGTTTTGCGAGTGGTATTTGCCTTGGGTGCGGAATGTGCCGATCCATGCAACGAAGCAGCGGCCGGGCAATTAGTCTGGATTTGCCCGCTTCAACCCATGACTATCAATTCGACCGTGACGGTGATCTGAATGGACAAGGACGGCAGTCAGCGCTTCGGCCCCAACGAGTGGCTGGTCGAAGACATGTACCGGCAGTTTCAAGAGAACCCGCGTTCGGTCTCGAAGTCCTGGAGAGAGTTCTTCGAGGACTATCGCCCGCCCAAGCCCCGCGCGGCCCCCGCTCCCGCTCGCAAGGAGGAAGGGCCTGCCCCCACAGCGCGCGCCGAACGCAAGTCCGCCGCAGAGTCGCGCGCCGCCGCCGCTCGAGAAGCCCCTGCGGGAGAGCCGCCCGAAGAAGCTGTTCCGCTGCGCGGCGTGGCCGCCCGAATCGCCGAGAACATGCAGATCTCGCTCCAGGTTCCCACCGCAACCTCGGTGAGGACCATTCCCGCCAAGCTGCTCGAAGAGAACCGCCGTGTCGTGAATCGCTACCTCAGGGACCGGCGCTCGGGCAAGGTCTCGTTCACGCACATCATCGCGTGGGCGGTTCTGAAAGCGCTGAAGGCGCGGCCCGCGATGAAGGCCAGCTATGCGGAGGTTTCGGGAGACCCCTATCTCGTGCAGCACAAGAGCGTCAATCTGGGCCTCGCCGTCGACGTCGAGAGGTCCGGAGGCCGCACGCTTCTGGTACCCAACATCAAAGAGGCAGACTCGCTCGATTTCTCGGGCTTCCTCGCAGGCTACGAAGAGGTCATTCGCAAGGTCCGCTCCAACAAGTTGAGCCCAGCCGATTTCCAGGACACAACAGTGACGATCACCAACCCGGGGACCGTAGGCACGAGCCAATCGGTGCCACGTCTGATGTCGGGTCAGGGATTGATCGTAGGTGTCGGCTCGATCGGCTATCCCACCGAATACGAAGCTGCGGACGAAAGAATGCTCGCACACGTCGCGGTCAGCAAGGTCGTGACCTTGACGAGCACCTACGACCATCGCGTGATTCAGGGGGCCGAGTCGGGCCAGTTCCTCGCCTACATCCACGACCTTCTCTTGGGTGGCGAGCGGTTTTACGATGAGATATTCGCGTCGCTCACGGTGCCCTACGATCCGGCCCGCTGGCGTCGGGACCGGGCGACCGCCGATGACACGGATCTCTATCTCGAGAAGCAATCGCATGTCAGCCAGCTGATCAACATGCACCGGGTGCGGGGACACATGCTTGCGGAGCTGAACCCGATCGGCTCGGAGGTGCTGCGTCATCCCGAGCTCGACATCGCGACCTACGGCCTCACAGTCTGGGACCTCGATCGTCAGTTCCTGACCGATGCGCTCAGCGGATCTCGTCGCGAATCGCTCCGAGACATCCTCGACACGCTTCGCGACGCCTATTGCGGAACCATTGGCATCGAGTACATGCACATCTCCGACCCCGAGCGCAAGCGCTGGATACAAGAACGAGTCGAGTCCTCGACGCAGCGCGTGCTCACACTTGACGAGAAGAAGCACATCCTCGACCGGCTCAATGCCGCCGAAGCCTTCGAACGCTTCCTACATTCGAAGTACACGGGCCAGCGCCGTTACTCGCTCGAGGGTGCCGACGCGCTGATCCCAATGCTCGATGCCTTGCTCGAGGAGGCGGCCGAGCAGGGCATGGTCGAGACGGTCATGGGCATGTCGCACCGGGGACGACTGAATGTCCTTGCGAACATCGTTGGAAAGTCTCTGCAGGACATGTTCCATGAGTTCCAGGGCGACATCGATCCCGAGACCGTGCAGGGCTCGGGCGACGTCAAATATCACCTGGGTATGACCGGCCGCTTCACATCGCGCGCAGGCAAGGAGCTCGCCGTGGTCCTGAGCTCGAACGCGTCCCATCTCGAGTCCGTCGACCCCGTCGTCGAGGGAATGGCACGCGCCAAGCAAGGCGTAATCGGCCCCACCGGCCATTTCCGGATCCTACCGGTTCTGCTTCACGGGGATGCAGCCTTCGCAGGCCAGGGGGTGGTTGCCGAGACTTTCAACATGTCCCAGCTGTCCGGATACCGCACCGGGGGGACGATTCATATCGTCGTCAACAACAACATCGGCTTCACGACTTCGCCGACTGAAGGACGTTCCAGCACCTATGCCACCGACATCGCCAAGATGATTCAGGCCCCCATCTTCCACGTCAACGGCGACGACCCCGAGGCCTGCGTTAGGGTGGCGCGCCTCGCCTTCGAATACCGGCAGGAGTACAAGTCAGACGTGGTGATCGATCACGTTTGCTATCGGAGACACGGTCACCAAGAAGTGGACGACCCTTCCTTTACTCAGCCGTTGATGTATCAGAACATCGCCGATCGGCGTTCGTTGCGCAAGATCTACACCGAGAAGCTCGTGAATCGCAACGAGCTCACCGTCGACGAGGCCGAGAAGCTGCTGGATGACTTCCGGTCCCGGCTCGACCACGCCTTCCAGGAGACCAGAGACACGGCCCCCCAATCGGATGTGCGCGCGGCCCCTCCGCCTGCGACGGAGGGGGTGCTGCCACCGGTAGAGACCGGCGTCGAGCGAGAGCGACTCGAGCACATCCACGAGGTGCTCACGTCGTGGCCCTCCGACTTCGAACCCCATCCCAAGCTCAAGAAGATGCTCGAACGCAGACGGTCGTTGCTCGCCGACGACGCCATCGACTGGGCGCATGCCGAGCTGCTGTCGTTCGGATCCCTCTTGCTGGAGGGTTTGCGCGTGCGTTTGTCCGGACAGGATTCTCGCCGCGGCACGTTCAGCCAGAGGCACTCTGTTTTCGCCGACTATCGCACCGGCGAGGAGTACATGGCTCTCAACCACGTGGGCGACAACCAGGCTCCTTTCAGAGCTTTCGATAGTCTGCTGTCGGAGAACGCGGTTCTCGGCTTCGAGTACGGATACTCGATCGCCAACGGGGATGCGTTGGTGCTGTGGGAAGCACAGTTCGGCGACTTTGCCAACGGCGCTCAGGTCGTGATCGATCAATACATCGCCGCCGGCGAAGACAAGTGGGACCAGACGAGCGGTCTCGTCCTGCTGCTACCCCACGGTTACGAGGGACAGGGGCCGGAGCACTCCAGTGCCCGCCTCGAACGTTTCCTCACACTCTGCGCTGAAGACAACTTGCAGGTAGTTCAGCCTTCAATTCCCGCGCAGTACTTTCACGTGTTGCGGCGCCAGATGCACCGCACGGTGAGAAAGCCGCTCGTGGTGATGACTCCGAAATCGCTGCTGCGATCGCCTCACGCCCGCAGCGCCACCGACGAACTCACCAGCGGTTGTTTCCGCGAGATCATCGACGACCCCTGGCTCGACTCCAAGGAGGACATCGAGCGCGTCATTCTCTGTACCGGCAAGCTCGCCTTTGCGTTGAAGGACAAGCGCGACGAAGATGGGGGCCGCGCCGCGATCGTGCGCGTCGAGCAGCTCTACCCGTTTCCTCAGGAGCAGATCGAAGAGTTAATAAGGACTTACCCCAACGCGTCGTCGCTGTGTTGGGCGCAGGAGGAGCCGGAGAACATGGGGGCGTGGGCTTTCATCCATGCTCGCCTGCACCGTATGAATTTCGATCCTCTGAAGCTGACCCACGTCGCGCGGGCCGAGAGCGCCAGCCCGGCCACCGGCAACCACCAGGTGCACGAGCAGGAGCAGGAGGAGCTGGTAAAGAGCGCCCTCGGCCTCTAGCCACTCGGCGCTGCGGCGGCCTGGAAAACACGCAAAGCGGCCTCGTCGAACAGCACGAACAACACCTTTTCGACCTTGGTGGGGGCCGCGCGCACGGCCCTTAGGGCGACGGGAGCCGCTTCTTCTAACGGGTAGCCGTAGATGCCCGTCGAGATGGCGGGGAAAGCAATGCTGTTGGCTCCCAGGTCGTCGGCGACGCGCAGCGACTCGGTGTGGCAGGAGGCGAGCAGTTGTGAGCGGTCCTGCGACTTGGCGTGTACCGGCCCGACCGTGTGGATGACCCACCTTGCAGGCAACTCGCCCCCGGTAGTGGCGACGGCCTGCCCGGTGGGCAGACCATCTGGATAGCGCTCGGCCCGGATCTGCTTGCACTCGGCGAGGATGCGAGGTCCCCCGGCCCTATGGATGGCGCCGTCCACGCCTCCTCCTCCCAGCAGGGACTTGTTGGCTGCGTTGACCACTGCGTCGACGGCCTGTCGGGTGATGTCTCCCCGAATCATCTCGATGTCCATGGCCCAGACCTTACGATCATCACAGGCAATCGAAGGAATTGGAGGTGGAGGATTGCGTTGGGCGGGCTTCGCCGTCGGGCTCTTCATTGTGCTGGGTACCGGCGGCAGTTTGCTGAAGACGTTGGTGGTTCCGCGCGGTCTGACCTCGAGACTCGCGGTCTTCGTCGGCCGTAGACTCACGCTGAAGTCCTTTCTGTTCGTGGCCAACCGCTTCGAGAGCTACGAGATGAAGGACAAGATCCTGGCGATCTCCGCCCCGGCGTCCCTGCTCACGTTGCTGAGCGCATGGTTGCTTCTTTTCTTCGTCGGCTTCGGACTGATGTTGGGACCCTTTGTTCCCGGTCCCTTCTCGGCGGCGCTGAGGGAGAGCGGCTCGTCCATGCTGACGCTGGGGTTTGCAGGCACGGCCCAGACCGGCGCCACGTCCATTCACTTCATCGCGGCGGCCACCGGCCTCGTCGTGGTGGCGCTGCAGATTGCCTACCTTCCAACTCTCTATGGGGCCTTCAACCGGCGGGAGATGCTTGTCACGATGTTGCAGAGCCGGGCGGGCTCCCCGGCATGGGGACCCGAACTGCTGGCGCGTGCGCAGATGGTCAGTCTCATGGACTCGTTGCCCGATCTCTACTCGGAGTGGGAACGATGGGCGGCCGAAGTCGCCGAGAGCCACACCACTTACCCGGCCCTGGTGTGGTTCCGCTCGCCGCACCCACTGCGCAGTTGGGTCGTCGGGCTGCTGGCGGTCATGGACTCGGCCGCGCTTTTCCTGTCGCTGTCACCGTCGCGCGCTCCCGTGGAAGCTCGGCTCTGCATCCGAATGGGTTTCACCGCGCTGCGTGACATCGCCGCCGCCGTCCACATTTCTTATGACCCGGACCCGTTTCCGGATGAGGAGATCACGCTCACCTTTGAGGAGTACGCGGGCGGGGTGCGCAAGCTGCAGGAGGCTGGCTTCGCGATGGAACGCACGCCGGAGGATGCGTGGCAGGACTTCCGCGGCTGGCGAGTCAACTACGAGTCGTTGTGCTACGCGCTCGCCGATGCCACCGTGGCGGTCCCGGGCCCCTGGTCCGGCCCCCGCAAGCACCTCCCCGACATGGCGATCCTGCCTCAGCGACCCGCCAACCGCCGGCCGAACGACCCCGGTGCAAAGTCGGAGCCCAAGGCGGAACGCTCTGGATGGAGGGCCTAGCAAAAATCAGTGCCGAGTGGTGGTCAGGTGCTCTATATGGTCATCTATCCACCACTCGGCACAAGCGTGGCAGGATCCTGTTCATGCCATCAGGATCCTGCAACTCGTTGGCGGAGTTGCCCAAGCGCGCCTCGGGCGTCGCCTCGGGCGCCGAGCGCGGCGTGCTCGGCACGCTCGACGCCCACGGCCGTCCCCATTTGGTTCCCGTCTGCTGGATCGCGCTCGCGGGCCGTCTCTACGTGCCCGTGGACCACAAGCCCAAGTCGGCCAAGGTTCAGCAGCGAGTGCAAAACGTCGAGCGCAATCCCGAGGCCAGTTTGTTGCTCGACCACTACGAGAGAGACTGGACGCGCCTTGGCTGGGTGATGGTCCGCGGCGTGGCTCATGTCGAGCCGGTGGGCGAGGCAAGCGTTCGCTTCGCGGCACGCTACGAGCAGTACGCGCTCCACCCTCCCGAGGACGAGGCCATAGTGCTCGAGCCTCGGCGCATCCTGTGGTGGACGTGGCAATGAGCATCGATGTGGAAACCGCCCTCGAACAGGTCCTGGCTGAAGGGGATGAGTGGCAATGCTGGCGCGCTCTCAGACTGTCGGGTGAGGAGCCGGGGGCGATGCCCACCATCCCGCGTCAGCGCGAGGACGGGGCCTTCCTCGAGCCGGGCGGGAAGCCCTCGACCGGTGCCACCGGTGCAGGGCTCTGCCATTTGAGCCTGATCGAGATGCAAGGGTCCGACGCGGCCCGGAGGGCTGCGGATTGGCTCGAAGGCGCAACGACTCCATCGCAGGCGTGGACGGATGCCCCCGAGCAGGTGCCGGGCGAGCTCATTACCCCCGGGGGAATCGAGGTGTGGGCGACTGCGGCCGTCACCTGTGGACTGCTGGCGTTGGGGCGGGACCCCGGCCCCCGTGCCATCGACCTCCTGAGGGGGGAAGCGGATCTCGAGGGAAGGGTCACCGGCGGGGCCTACCCGACCTTCGCCGCGGCCGCCGCCTACTGGCTCGCCGAAGGACCCAAGACCGAGATGGCGGAGTGGGGGCTGCGCTGGGCTCGGGAGAACGCCGAGCAGTGGGGGCCCGAGGAATGGGCGAGCGGTCTGATCTTCTGGGCGGCCGCCGGCATCCCGCCGGAGCACCTCTCCGTCGACGCCTTCGTCGAGCTGCTCCGGAACGCGGCGCCGCCGGAAGGCTTCGCCGATCTCGAGATCACCCTCACCACCCTCGAACTGCTCGACCGCTTCGACTCTCAGACATGAGGATCGCGGAGCTCCGGCTCGTCGGTCCCGGCGGCGAGCCCGTGGATCTGTGGCGCACGATCAACTCGCACGGGATCACGGAGTTGCCGCCCCTGAGCCTCGACGAGAACGCCCACGTCCTCTCGGCCACCCTGCGGCTCCCGGGTGGTGGAGCTCGCACGGTCACGGTGGGAGAGTTTCGCCCGGGTTATGCGGGTATCAACGTCGCCGGCCGGAGACCGGGAAGCAAGGCGGTGGAAGGCCTGCGGGAGGCCGTGGCTCACATCCTGCGCTTGGACGAGGACCTCTCGCCCTTCTACGCAGTAGCGGCGAAGGACCCCGAGCTCGGGTGGGTGACACAGGGGGCCGGCCGCATGGTGCGCAGCGCCACCGTGTTCGAGGAGGTCGTCAAGACCATCTGCACCACGAACTGCTCGTGGTCGGCGACTCGGCGGATGGTGTCGGCGCTGGTCGAACACCTGGGGGAGGGGGCGCCGGGGGCAGGGCCCTCGGGGCCCGGCGGGCGTTGTTTTCCGACCCCTGCGGAGATGGCCTCGGCCGGCGAGTCGTTCTATCGAGAGGTGGCACGCGCCGGCTACCGGTGGCGCTACCTGCACGATCTCGCCGTGCGGGTGGCCGTGGGTGAGCTCGAGCTCGAGCAGCTGGGCCGGGCGACGCCCGCAGAGCTCTCGGACGACGAGCTTGAGGCCCGGCTCCTGGCGCTTCCCGGCGTGGGGCCCTATGCGGCCGCCCACGTCATGATGATGATGGGGCGTTACTCCCGTCTGATCCTGGACTCCTGGACCCGGCCCACCTATCTCCGGCTGGCGGGCAAACGTTCCTCCACCGACACCACGATTAGGCGCCGATTCGCCCGCTACGGAGGTTACGCGGGGCTGGCGTTCTGGCTCTTCGTAACTCAGGACTGGGTCGAGGACGCCGCCTCACCACTGCTTGCTCTGCCAACAGAGCGGAAGTAGCCTCCCCAGCGATCCTGGGTATAGGGAACGCTAGGAAGTCTTCAGATCTCAAGAGGAGGCAACGCAGATGCCACGAAGCAGTAGAGAGGGAATTCTCTCCGACGCCAAGAAGGCCGAGCGTGAGGAGCTCATCGGGCTCCTGACCCGGGCCTACTGGATGGAGATCGAGACCGTCATGAGCTATCTGGCCAACTCGATCAACCCCGACGGGGTGCGGGCGCAGGAGATCATCGAGTCGCTCGAGAAGGACGTTCAAGAGGAGCTAGGCCACGCCCGGCAGTTCGGCGAGCGCATCAAGGAGCTCTACGGAATCGTGCCCGGCTCCCTCGACTTTAGCGCCGAGCAGAAGTACCTTCAACCGCCCGAGCAGCAGACCGACATCGTCCACGTCATTCGCGGAGTAATCGAAGCCGAGACCGGTGCGATCGAGCACTACAACGAGGTCATCGAGTTCACCGACGACGTTGATCTCGTCACACAGGACATGGTCATTGCGATCCTGCGGGACGAGGAGGGCCACAGACGGCTGTTCGAGGGCTTCCTGCGGGAGTTCGAGGCCGAGGGCCTGGCCTAAGAAATTGCGCCGAGTGGTGGTCAGATGCTCTATATGCTCACCTCACCACCACTCGGCGAGCTAGCGGGCGGAGCGGCGGGCCTGATTCTCGCGTAGCCGCTCCTCCACCTTCTCCGAGACGTGCTGCGCCAGCAGCGTGTCGGACTCCAGGAGCCGACGAAAGGACTCTTTGGGGAGGATCATCAGCTCCGAGTCCTCCGTGACCCGGGCGTTCTTGGAATGGGTGCGATCTTCGAGCAAGGACAGCTCTCCGAAGAACTCGCCCGGCCCGATGGAAGCGACCTCGGTCTCGTTGTCCCGGGGGCCGATGAGGATGCGGACGCAGCCCGAGAGGACGATATAGAGGCCCTCTGCGGCGGCTCCTTCGGTGAACACAACCCCCCCGGTGGGCCAGTGCAGGTTCATGGAAACGCCCACGATCTGAAGCAGATCCCGGTCGTCGAGTGACGAGAAGCCGGGGACGCTGCCCAGCGCTTTCACCAAGCTATGGCCTATTTCTCGCTTTATCCTCATGCCCTTATCCTCGCGACCGATAGTTCCCAGAACTCCACCTAATTCGGGAGCCGAGAATGTCTCTTGCCACCCTACCCGTCCGCATCGCCCAGATCTCAGACATCCACTGCGGAGAGGTCACCTTCGACCGCAAGCTGATGCAGTCGATCATCGACAGGATCAACACAATGGAGCTGGACCTGGTCGTCGTGGCGGGCGACTTGACGGCCGCCGGCTACGAGTGGGAGTTCGAGGAAGCCGCCGGCTGGCTCGAGCAAATCGAGCACCCCATGGTGGTCATCCCCGGGAACCACGATTCGAGAAATGTTGGCTACGTCCATTTCGAGCGGCTCTTCGGCAATCGATTCTCGATCTTTCGCCGCGAGTTCGACGAGGAACGGGCCGAACGCATGCAGGCTTCGGGCTTCACCGTAGTGGCCGTCGACTCTTCGTCGCCGGACATGAACGAGGGCCACTGTGGGCGTGAAAACTATGCCTGGCTCCGAGAAGGCTTCGACTATCCCGACGACCTGAAGATCCTCGCCATTCACCATCACCTCGTGTCGATCCCCGGGACCGGTCGCGAGCGCAACATCATTACCGACGCAGGAGACTTGCTGGGCGAGATCACCAAGCTGGACGTCGACGTCGTGCTTTCGGGCCACAAGCACGTGCCCTTCTTCTGGGGACTGAACGGCATGCTGATTTGTAACTCCGGAACGGCCGCGACCAGAAGAGTGAGAGGTCTGACACCACCGTCGTGGAACGAGATACGCATTGATGGGTCTACGATCAAGTCTTTCCTGCACTATGAAGACGGACGACGTGAGTTGTCGCTGATCTTCAGCCTCAAGACTCGTACCCTGACGCGCGACGATTTCTATCTCACGGAGGCATTCATGGAATCGAACAAGGTCTTCGCCGGGTCAGCCCCTCCGGCCCCAGGACGTTGACGGCCCACAGTCCAGTGGGTTCCTCGTGAACAAGCGCTGGCCCGCGGCCCTCGCTCTGGCCGGGCTTACCTGGTATGCCAGCGACAGCCTCAGGCATCGGCGTGAGGGAGGTCACGGCTATGAGCTCGAGGCATCACTCGATGTTGCAGGCGACTCTTTTCTGCGCGCCACCGAGGCGTTAACCGGCGCTCCGGTCTCTTACGGCAACGACGTCGAGCTGCTGGTGAACGGGGACAACATCTTTCCTGTTTTTCTGGAGACGATCGGCTCCGCGCAGAAGACTCTCAACATGCTCACTTATGTCTACTGGACTGGAGACATCGCACACGACGTCGCCGATGCGTTGTCGCAGAGAGCCCACGCCGGCGTAATTTGCAACGTGCTCCTCGATGCAGTAGGCGCAATGAAGATGGACACCGCCTTGGTTTCGAGCATGGAGGAGGCGGGAGTGCGGGTTCGGCGCTTCAGACCCGTGAAGCCCTATGCCATCCGCCGGGTCGCGAACCGGACGCACCGCAAGATCCTGGTGGCGGACGGAGCCGTCGGCATGACCGGCGGTGTGGGGATCGCCCAGGAGTGGACGGGAAACGCAGACGACCCCGAGCACTGGCGCGACACGCACGTGCGCGTCCGCGGGCCCGTCGTGCGCGGCCTCCAGGGAGCATTTGCCGAGAACTGGCTGGAGGCCACGGGCGAAGTGCTGGCGGGGGATGACTTTCTGCCGCCGCTGGGGCCGGTCAACGGCGGAGGTGCGATGCAGGTGATGCGCTCGAGCGCCGGCGTGGGCGATACCGACGCCGAGGCCCTCTACTTCCTCGCCATCGCATCCGCCCGGGAGTCGTTGGATCTGACCTCAGCATATTTCGCGCCCCGCCCCGCCTTCATCGAGGCTCTGGTTGGCGCTTCCCATCGAGGAGTCAAGGTGCGCATCCTGGTGCCGGGATCTCACATGGACAAACAAATCGTGCGCCAGGCGGGTCGCTCGACCTACGAGCGGCTCCTGTCGGAGGGGGTGCGGATCTTCGAGTTTCAGCCCACTATGCTGCACGCCAAATCCTTGGTGGTGGACGGCATCTGGAGTTCCGTCGGCTCGGTCAACTTCGACAACCGAAGCTTTCAGCTCAACGACGAAGCAACGCTGTGCGTCCAGAGCCGCCGCTTCGCCGCACAGCTATTGGAGGTGTTCGAACAGGACCTTGCCCACTCGGAGGAGTTTCACCGAGGGTTCTGGAGGGAGCGTCCCCTGAGTCAGCGGGTGTCCGAGCAGGCAGGCCGTATCATACGCCGCGAGCTTTAGAAGGCACACTTTGTCCACGCGATCCTCTCGTGGATCGCTCAGTCCTATCCACGCGATCCTCCAGCGGATCGCTCAGTCCTATCCACGCGATCCTCCAGCGGATCGCTCGTTTGAATCGGGGAGGAAGCATGTTCGCTTTGATATTCCGTTTGTTCCGGGCGCGCATCCTGATCGGGGTGGCCCTCCGATTGTTCCGGGCCTTCCGAGGGCGGGCGTGAGCTCACCGAGGCGATAGGTCTCAGCCACAAGCCCACACAGGAAGGCTGCATGGTGTGTCCTACGACGCCCAATAGATCTGTCTTGAGCGAGTCGAGATTGACGTGGTCTCTGAGCCGCAACCCGAACGCGTCGATCGTTTTCTGGGCGTCGTACTTGCGCCGATTGAAGCGTCGGTCGATGAGCGCTTGGAAGCGGTTCTTGGCGGGTCGGAACAGGGCCGAAACCGCGAGCGTGGAGATCGTGGCCGCTACTGTGGAACCCCTCGTGACGTCGCTGAACACCTGTTGCAGCAGGACCACGGCGGCAACATAAGCGAGCCCAAGAGAAGCGGTCAGGGAGCCATACACCAGTGCCCGGTTCACGAACAGGTCGATGTCCCAGAGCCCATAGCGCAGGACCGAGTAGGCGATGGACAGAGGCAGCGCCAGCAGCGCCGCCGCCAGGAAGACCAGAAGGATCAGCTCGTAGAGAGCCTCCACTCTCGGGGTTACGACAGCCAAACCGGGAAGCGCCTGGCTTAATTGCGGGCTGATCGCCACCAGCAAAGGTGGTACGGCGGCGATGGTTCCCAGCGCCATGAGGACGAGTTGCGTCTGATGACGGCGCGCAGGGCTCGAGTCGAAGGCGTAGCGGTGCGCCTGAGCGTAGAGGCCGGTGACGGGGACACCGACGATCCAGGCGTACTGCAGCGGAAGGGGCCAGAGGTTAACTGCGAAGATCGAGCCGGGAGCGAGCGACCACAACAGGGCGTGCCCGATCACCGCGGCCGCTATCCAGCGGGTAAAGCTCGGGATGAAGCGCCCGTCCGGAAACAGATAGAGGAAGAGGAGAAAGGACAGACCCCCCAGCGAGCGTCCGAACAGCGGGGAGTTGGGCTGAAAGCTCCCCACCAGATCGACCGGCCAGCTCCACTCGGGGTGATTGCGGGCCAGCAACGGGAGGGGGGCGAAAACCGAGGCCCCGAACGCGATTAGCGTCGCCGAAGTCAAGCCCATCATCCAGTCTCGCGACCGGCGCACGAAGATCACAGCCGCGGTCACCACGAAGACCACGAAGCCCAGGATCCTAAAGATCAGATCGGCTCGCTCCACAAGCTCCAAAGAGAGCCCCAGGTCTTGAATCCCCGAGGCGAGGCGGGGGCTGAGGGCGAACACCCCGACGGTGGAGAGCGCGTTGAGCGAGCTATCCAAGGCCAGCGCCACGAAAGCCGCTACGGAAACCACCAGGGCCAGAACCGTGACGGTCGCCCACAGCCAGCGCAGCGCTGCCAGCCTCCACCCCTGAGTCGGAGCGCGCTCCGCTCCGGCCGAGCGCAGCCGGCCTGCCATCACTCCTGTCTTCGCCATATCCTTGTCCTAATCATGAGGGCGGCCGTCACGAGACCGTTACGCAGGCCTGAATTTCCTGGGGCTCGACCCTCGCCGACCGCCCAGAGGGAGCCCACCCGGGGAGGGCCTACCTGGTTGGCTCGCGGCGAATACGCTCAGCCCGCCCCATCGCGCCCGATCGAGACTGCCCTCAGCTCCTTGAAGAAGGCTGCCGCAGTAGCTTCCCAGGTGGGAAGCTCCTGTCCCCTTCGCCGGGCTGCGGTCCCCATCATCTTGCGTAGCTCCTCGTCTGTCGCCAGCCGGCCGATGGCGCCGGCAAGTGAGGGGATGTCGCCGGGCTCGCTCAGCAGTCCCTCGAGACCGTCCGTGATCAAGTAGGGCAAGTTTCCGGCACGCCATCCGACGACCGGCAGACCGGCCGCAAGTGCCTCTCCGTAGACAGTGCCGTAGGGTTCCTGGACGCTGGCCAACACGAACATGTCGGCCCTCTCGTACATCGCCTGCACGTGAGCGCGAGACAGCGCGCCGTGCACCACGACTGAGCTCCTCAGAGGAAGAAGGCGATCCCGGATGGCTCGGGTATAGGTGGGATCGGCTGTATCGCTCCCCACCAGGTGCAGGGTTGCGAGGCCCTCCGGGAGCCGGGAAAACGCTTCCAGCAGCTCGAGGATCTGCTTGCGACGAACCCAATTCCCCACACACAGCAGGGCCACCCGGCGCCCTTCCCGCAGGTCCTCCACCGGCTCCTCGATCCGTCCTCTGGCGGGAGCGTCTCTTCCGGGCGGGATCACGACGAGGGAACGAGAGCCAAAGCCTTCGCTCATGAATATCTGGCGGAGTTGCTCGCTGGCCACGATCAAGCGATCCATGCGGCGATAGGCCGCACGGTCCAGTGTTTGCCGGGCCCGCCGCCAGAGCGCGCCCTGCTCCATGCCTCCGAGAGGCTGGTGGATCATCCCCACCACCGCGGCGCTTCGTCTTGGCGGTGGGGAGGCCCTCAAGAAAGTGGCGACCAGGGAGTCGCAAACGACCACGTCTCGCTCCTTCTCAGCCGTCCGGAGCAGACGATGTGCCACCGTCACGCTCGAGGCGAGAGGCCGTTCTGGAACCGATGCAAACTCGAAGACGAAGTTGTGACGAGGGGCCGCCTCCGCCATGCGACGGTGGTAGAGATAGCCGCCCGTCACTGTGTTCGGATCTCCGAGAGTTATCAGGACCACCCGCATGCTCATCGCTCACGTTGTTCCTACACCCTTCGGGGGCCCGGGCCTCTATGGAGGCGGTGAGCGCTTTCCTCTGGAGCTGTCCCGAGCGCTGTCCCGACATGTCCCCTGCCGCCTGATCACGTTCGGCGACAGGCCGATGCGCGCTCGGGAGGACGATCTCGAGATCGTCGTCTTGCGAACGATCCTGCGGCTCAAGGGTCATCCCGTACACCCCATCTCCCGCGGTCTTGCAGTCGAGCTTCGTGATGCAGACATCGTTCACACCCACCAAACCAGGAGCGCCCCAAGTGCCTTGTCCGCGCTGCTGAGCTTGTTGCAGAACAAGCCCGTGGTCACGACCGATCATGGCCTCGGGCCAAGCCGGCTCACCCTGGCGCCGCGTCTGTTCGAGCGCTTTCTTCTCGTGTCGCACAACTCAGCCGAGACGATGAGGGCGCCACCGGAGAAAACGCGGGTGATCCTTGGCGGCGTCGACGTAGACCGATTCCACCCCCAGGAGACTGCGCGCTCGGGCGTCCTCTATGCAGGGCGCATCACTCCGCACAAGGGCTTGGATCGCTTGATCAGGGCACTGCCTTCAGGCGTGGGCCTGCGAATCGCCGGAACTACGGGTCACGACACCGGGAAACCTGAACGAGACTACCCAAACCTCTTGCGTGACCTTGCCAAGGGCCAAGATGTGACCTTCTGTGGACGGGTGGGAGATGACTCTCTTGCGGAACTTCATTGCCGGGCCCAGGTGTTCGTGCTCCCATCTGTTGACCTGACGGTATACGGCAAGAGGGTGGCGATTTCGGAACTGCTGGGGCTTTCCGTCTTGGAAGCCATGGCGAGCGGAACGCCGGTCGTGGCCAGTCGCATTGGAGGGCTACCGGAGGTCATTCGCCACGGCGAGACCGGTTACCTGGTTGCTCCCGGCGATGTCGAGGAACTGCGAAGCCGCATTGGGGAACTCTTGGGAGACGCGCAGAAGGCACGTCGAATGGGACTTGCAGGGCGCCGACTGGCGGTTGAGCACTTTACCTGGGAGCACTGCGCGCGTCGCTGCTTGAGTGCTTACGAGGAGATTCTGTCGATGCGGCCAAAGTAGCCGCCGAACGCGTCGACTGATTCCCACACCCGCACGGCGAGCTCCTCCCCGCCACCGGTCACGATCGCCGAGGAGATCTGGTCGAACGCCCATTTCGCTAGATACTCGACGGTGACCGCAACTCCATCTGGAGGCAGGATCCTCTCCAGGTCTTGGCCCGCGATGTCCCCGACTATCTGATCGAGGACTGCCTGTAGAACGTCGATGTCGACCACCATCTCGCGATCGTCGAGGTCCTTCCGGCTCACGACCACATCGAGTCTGTATTGATGTTGGTGGGGGATTCCCTCGGGTCCGGGGGTATCGGGCATTACGTGCCACGCGCTGAAGCTCTTGGACAAGCCCACCTCATACATGTGTGCTCGCTCGGGTAGCCTGATCGTAGCTGAGGGCGGCGTGAAGAAGGCCCTCTTCTCCTCGATCGAGGGCCTCATAGGCCGAGGCGGCAGACGCAAACGGAAACTCGTGTGTAGCCAGAGCCTCGACCGGCAACCGGCCGAGGAGTTCGAGCGCGGCCTCACGCCGCCGGCGCACAGTCCATCGCGAAGCCAACTGCGCAGGAATTGTGGACACTTGGGTACTCCTGATAGTAAGGCGGCGGCGGTGAAAGGCTCCACCCAGCGGCAGCGACACCAACTTCAGACCGTACCAGGAAGCCACCAGCGCAGTCCCCTCGTGACGGAGCAAGTCCAGTGCGCTGGCGAGCGCATCGGGGTGACCGCTGGCCTCCACGACTACAGCCGCTCCTCGCCCGCTCTGTCGCCGCACCACATCCTGGGCCGCCTCCGGTGCGACTGCGTCAATGCCCAGAGCTTGCGCCGCCTCTATCCTCCAGGGGCTGAGTTCGACTCCGATCACGGTGCGACCCCGCTGCTCCATGAGAGCCGCAATCAGGGTGCCGACGGCCCCCAGCCCAATGACAACGGTCGGGCCGGGGCCGATTTCCTCTACCTCGAGAGAGATCTGCAGCGCGGTCTCTACCAGTGGAAACAGGGTGGCTACACGGGGGGAGACGGCGGGAATAACGAGCACCTCCGACTCTGGCGCCGAGAACAGTTCCTGATGTGGATGAAAGGCAAAGACCAGAGAGCCGTTCAAACGGGACTCCCGTGGCTGCTCGACCACGCCAACGCAGCTGTAACCGTACTGAAAGGGATAGCTGAAGGTCCCGCCGAGAGCTTCGAAGCGCTCGTCGAGGGGGAGCTCGGCATCGACCAGCCCCCGATACACGAGCATTTCGGTTCCCGAGCTTATTCCGGAATATACGGTGCGCACCAGGACCTCTCCCGGTTCGAGATCGGATACCTCGATCGAGCGCAACTCGACCTTGTTCGCCGCGACGAAGAACAGAGCGCGGGTCATCAAATGAAACCCTCCCAGTCGCCCGCCTCTCTTGCACGCGACCCGCCACTGTCGTAAAAGATGGGATCTGCGACTACTATCACGCGGTGAATGTAACGGAAGTCGCCAGGCTTGAGCTCCCCACTTCCTACGGAAGCTTCCAGGCACGAGCCTTTGAGTCGTCATCGGGCTTCGTGCACCTCGCACTTTTCGCGGGCGACATTTCAACCGGCGGTCCAGTGCTGACCCGCGTCCACTCGGAATGTCTCACCGGGGACGCCCTTAGTTCTCTGAGATGTGACTGCGGGCTACAACTCCACACGGCCCTGCGGGCCATCGCATCGGAGGGACGAGGGGTCTTGATCTACGTTACCGGACACGAGGGCCGCGGCGTGGGGCTTATCAACAAGCTCCGCTCATACGTCCTCCAAGATGCAGGTGCCGACACCGTCGACGCGAATCTCCATCTCGATCTCCCCGTCGATGACCGCAAGTACGAAGACGCGGCTTCGGTGCTGTGCGCGCTTGGCATCGACTCTATCCGCCTCTTGTCGAACAACCCAGGCAAGGCCGCGGCCCTTAACAGAGCCGGGTTGAAGGTGACCGGTCTTGAGCCACTGCACATGGCGGCCCACAATCGAAACGTGGGGTACCTAAGAACCAAGCGAAGCAGATTGGGGCATCTCCGGCCCCCTCCGAGCGAGGTGACGAGACTTCGATCTCCTGATCCTGGGGACCTGTTGGGCAGTATTCGATCTTCGAGTCTGCAGCCTTATGTGGTGGTCAAGTATGCGCAGAGCGTGGACGGACGCATAGCCACGGCGATCGGAGATTCGAAGTGGATAAGTGGCGAAGCCGAGCGAGCTGTGTCCCACTCACTTCGCGCTCGTTGCGATGCTTGCATGGTAGGGGTTGGAACTGTTTTACGCGATGATCCGCAGCTCACTGTGCGGATGGTCCCCGGGGCATCGCCGATTCGAGTAGTGCTAGACACGACTCTGCGCGTACCGCTCACAGCGAAGGTGGTCGATAGCGATGCCGCAACGGTGGTCCTTACCACTGAGGCCGCCGACCAAGGAAAAATAGAGCAGTTGCGACACCAGAATGTCTCGGTGAGAGTCCTTCCAGCGGGACCCTCAGGTGTGGACATGTCCGCTGCTTTGGCCTCCTTGAGGAACTCCGGAATCACATCCTTGCTTGTCGAGGGAGGGGCGAAGGTGATCACCGAGCTGCTTCGAGCACACCTCGTAGATCGCCTTGTTGTTGCCTGTGCCCCGTTGATTCTGGGAAGCGGACTCGCGGCGGTGGGTGATCTGGGGGTGGCCCGAGTCGCCCAGGGCATCTCCCTCAGCGGCCGTAGTCTGTTCGTGATGGATGATGACGTCATGATGGCGTGGGACGTATCCGGTAGCGGAAGCAGCGTTGTCGACTAGGTGAACACCGTCGCCAGCTCTGCTTGAGCACGTCTCAAACCTTTATCGAGGTCTGCCACATCGATTGTGATGAGTTGTGCCGGCTCAATCTCTTTCTCGTAGTGTCGACGCACTGCAGGCTCTTCACCTGATGCCAGAGTGAGCGCAAAACATATCGGGAAGGCGTGGCCGAACACGAGAACCACTTGTTCTCGGCGAGCAAGGACACGCCTCCATCCGGTTACGAAGCGAGAGAGTGCCTCCAGCTGACTCTCGCCTCCCACAGGTGCCTCGTCCCAGGAATGTTGCTGGAGCCATTTCCGATGCTGTTCTACGTGCATGCCTTCGAACGCTCCCAGCACTGGGTCATTGAGAAGCGGCTCGACCAGGCGGTTCACTTCTCGGTTCCCGAGAGCGATGCTCGCGGTCCTTTTAGTGCGTTCGAAGGCAGTGGTGATGCACAGGTCAAGACCTGTGGTTTCCAACCGGCGGCCGACGGCCGCCGCCTGCTGAATGCCTCGAGCCGTTAGCGGGCACGGTTTGGCCGGATTGCCGTTGAGCATCCCGGACTGCAGGCATTTCGTCTCTGCGTGCCGGGCGACGATAAGCTGCGACGTCATGACCGGCAGGATAGAAGAACCGCTATCGCTGCCCGACGCCGGCCCCCTCTCGGTCGCGTGACTCGCTTAGCCCGCCGGATCAAGGAGCCGCCGTCGGCTCGGAGGATACGAGCCGTACACCGTCGGCTTGTTCAGTCCTACGGCCCGATTGAGAAGCAAGAAAAGGCGCCGATAGTCGAGTGCCTCGTAGGGACTGTTCTCTCACAGCACACCTCTGACATCAACTCGGGCCGGGCCTGGCGCGCTCTAAAGGAGCGCTGGCCGTCCTGGGACGCGTTCGCGGATGCTTCCTTGGACCAGATCGAGGACGCGATCCGGCCTGGAGGCCTGGCTCGGTTGAAGGCGTCGCGCATCAGGACGATTCTGGACGAGGTTCTAGAGCGCGAGGGGCGGGTCGACCTGTCCGGCCTTGAGGCACTGGCCGATGCCGAGGTCTACGCCTACCTGCGATCGCTCCCCGGCGTGGGCCCGAAGACGGCGGCCTGCGTTATGGCTTTTTCGATGGAGCGTGACGCCTTCCCCATCGACACCCACGTGCACCGTGTGGTCATGCGACTGGGCTGGGTGTCGGCGAAGACCTCGGCCGAGGCGGCGAGCCGTGAGCTCGAGAGCCGCATCCCCTCAGGGCTGCGCTACGAGTTGCATGTCGCCATGATCGAGCACGGCCGCCGCACTTGCCGCGCGCGCCGGCCGCTGTGCTCTGAGTGTCCTGTGTTCGACTTCTGTAAGGCCGGAGCACGTCTGTTGGCGGACGGCTCGGCCGTCTGACTCGGGCACCCCCGGCCCCCGGCCCCGGCCCCCCGGCCCCCGGCCCCCCGGCCCCGGCCCCCGGCCCTGAACCGGCTTTGTGCCGGAAAACGTGCGGAATCCGCCCCTCAACCGGCACAGAGCCGAATTAGGGGCGGCCTTATGGTGGGGGCATGGAAGCCTCAGAGCAGCGCTCCGCCCTGCCCGCGGTCAAGCGAGTCGTCTTTGTCATCCTCGTGCTGGCGTTCATCCTGTTCACGGCCCTGCTTACCCCCGTCCCCTACCTCGTCTTGGGCTGGTTCGTTGAGGTCGGACCAAACCAGACTTCTCACAAGGTGCACGAGATCGCCTTCGGGGCTCTCTTCCTCCTGCCCCTGGTGGGACTGATTGCGCAGCTGCGCCGCCCCGAAAACAAGATCGCGCCGATGTACCAGATCCTTCTTCCCTTGGCGACGACGATCGTGATTTTGGTGCTCGTGGCCGGTCAAGGGGACCCATCGGTTGTCGTGTTCGTGGTCGCGCCGCTCCTGATACTTGGACTTCATCCCGCACGATCCCGAGTGCTGCGACCGGCCCTCGCCCCCAGCCCGTTGCTTCTGGGCTTGGCAATCGTGGCCACCGTTCCGCTACTGGCCTTTGCCGTCGGCCAGCTGCGCGTTTCGGCCGAGGCGGCCCGGGTTGCTCCCCAGGTGTTCGATTCGCTGCCCCAAGACGCCACCGAAGCCGAGGCCCAAAAGGCCCTCGAGAGGGTGGCCTCGGGCGAGGCGCTCGAGGCCGCCGAGCACTACGGCCACTGGTCGGTAATGGGCGCCTTCGCGCTTTCCATCGTCGGGGGCTCTTTCATAGCGGCGTCCCGACCGCCGGGCTGGGGCGTTACCGCGTGGTCGACGGCGGCGGTGACCATCCTGTACGGCGTCGCTTCACTCGTCTTTCCTGCGGATGCCTCGGCGCTGGGGGGCTTGTGGGCGGTCCTCGCGATCCTGTGGGGCATTGCGCTGGTGGTGCTGTCGATGCGGGAGAGCGGCCCCCCGCCCCAACCGGCTCCCGTGTCGGTGGGTACGTTGCCACCGGGCGGATAGACTCATCACTTCCCGGTCGTCCTCGTGACGACCGCTGCCGGGCCCTCGATTCGACTCACGGATTCACTTCAATGGGAGTGGCCATGCGCGCTGAAGTTCGCCGCAACGAAGAACGACGCTCTGTGTTTGGGCGCGGAGTGCGAATCATCGCGTCCTACGTCCGGATGCACCCGCTCCCGTTTGCGATCTCGCTCATCGGCGGGGTGCTGTACTCGGCCGCCACTGTGGCCTCAACGGTCATCCTGGGCCGGGTCACCGACGAGATCGTCTACCCGGCCTTCAGATCGGGCGTGGACACCAGGACCTTGTGGGGGGGAGTAGCGGCTCTCGTGTGCGTCGTGGCGGGGCGCGCCGGATCGATCGTGCTGCGGCGATATTTCGCCGGGATGACTTCCTACAGAATGCAGGCCTCCCTGAGAACCAGGGTGATCGAGCGCTACCGGGACCTGCCACTAGCCTTCCACCGTTCGAGGCCTGCAGGAGAGCTGCTCGCCCATGCGGAGGCCGATGTCCAGGCGGCGACCGACGTGCTGAACCCGGTTCCGTTCTCGGTCACCGTGTTCTTCCTGGTGCTGTTCGCCGTCATATCTCTGATCCTGACCGATCCGCTGCTCGCCTCCGTGGGCCTGGTGATCCTGCCGCTCCTCGGCCTCTTGAATCGTCTCTACGGGCGCACCGTCGAGCCCGCGGCAACCGCCGCGCAGCAGGCCATCGGCGAAGTGTCGGCGGTAGCCCACGAGAGCATCGACGGGGCTCTGGTGGTGAAGACCCTCGGCCGTGAGGATTCCGAAGTGGCCCGCTTCGATCAGAGAGCGGCCGTGCTGGAGCAGGAGCGTGTGCGCATGGGCAGGCTCAGAGCTGCCTTCGAGCCCGCTTTCGAGACTCTACCCAACCTCGGGATCATTGTGCTGCTGGCTATGGGGGCATGGCGACTGTCCACTGGGGACGTGACGGTGGGGACACTGGTTCAGCTCGTCAGCTTGTTCCAGCTGCTCGCCTTCCCCATGCGGATGATCGGGTTCGTGCTGGCGCTCATACCGCGTGCGGTCGTGGGCAGGGAGCGGCTTCAGGGCATCTTCGTAGAGCCGTCCTCACTGGGTTCCCCAGCGCAGGCGGCCGACCTGCCCTCGGGTCCCGTGGGGGTCTCGGTGCGCTCGGTCACCTTCTCTTACGGAGAGCACAGGGTCCTGAACGATCTGAGCTTCGAGGTGGCCGCCGACGAGTCGGTGGCGCTGGTCGGGTCTACGGGCGCGGGAAAGAGCACTCTTGCAGAGCTCCTGGTGCGGCTGGCGGACCCTGACGAAGGGACGATCCTGCTCGGCGGCATCGATCTGCGCCAGATCGCCCCGGGCCACTTGAGACAGAGCGCCGCGGTCGTGTTCCAGCGCAGCTTCATGTTCGCCAGCAGCGTCAAGGACAACATCGCGCTCGACTCGGGGGCATCCGAGGAGGAGATCGTGGAGGCGGCCGGGAGAGCCCAGGCCGACGACTTCATCCGGGCGCTTCCACACGGCTACGACACAGTCGTGGGCGAACGAGGCGTGACTCTTTCCGGAGGACAACGCCAGCGCATCGCTCTGGCGCGTGCCCTGGCACGCAGGCCGCGCCTGTTGATCCTCGACGACGCCACCTCGGCGGTCGATCCCACCGTCGAGGCCGCGATCCTCAACCGCCTGCGGGCCGAGCTCAACACCACTTTGATCGTGATTGCCTACCGGGTCTCGGCAATCGCCCTCGCCGATCGTGTGCTGTTCCTCGAGGGAGGGAGGATCCAGGCCTCCGGCAAGCATGAAGAGCTCATGAGCTTCGGCCCCTACGAGGCGATGGTGCGGGCGTACGAGCTGGGGGCCGGGGCTTCGAGGGTGAGGGCAGGGCGATGATGCGGAGCATGCGGCCGGTCTCGGCCGAGGATCCGGAGGTCTCCCCGAGTCTCGACGGTGCCTGGAATGTCCTGCGCAGGGGGCTGGCCGAGTCGCCGGAGCTGCGTTCGGGGATGCTCTACACGGTTGCGCTTGCGGTGGTCTCGACTATTGGTTCTCTGGCTCTGCCGGTCCTGATCCAGCAGGTTCTCGACCGCGGACTCGGCGCCGGCCAGGAGCCGCGGCTCGGCTTCGTGCTGTGGGCCTGCGGGCTCACCGCCGCGGCCACCGGAGCCATCTATTTTGCCGGCAGGGCCGCCTTCGCCCGCCTCGCCACCTCCTCGGAACGGGCGTTGAGAAGTCTGCGGGTGCGGGTCTTAGCCCACATCCACTCGCTCAGCATCGCCGAACAGACAGAGCAGAAGAGGGGCGTTTTCGTGGCGCGCGTGACGGCCGATGTGGACACGCTGAGCCATTTCCTCGAATGGTCGGGAGTGTCGTGGATCACCGGCTCGGTCCAGATAATCGGGACCTTTGCCCTCATGGCCGTGTACTCGTGGCAGCTCATGTTGATCGTGCTGGTCTCCATCGCTCCGCTGGCATTGATCTTGCGGCTGCTGCAGGTCAACCTCCTGTCTTCCTACGATCTTGTGCGAACGCGGGTAGGCCAGACGCTCTCGGAGATATCCGAAAGCGTCATGGGCGCCGACGTAGTGCGCGCCTATGGCCTCGACGAACGCATCGACCGCCGCCTCAAAGGCGCGATCGACCGCCAGTACCGGGCGCAGATGCGGGCCATGAAGTTCCAGGCCATGGTGTTTCCGTCGGGAAACTTCTTTGGAGCCGTGGCCATGGGTGCGGTGGTGGCCGTGGGAGTGTTGCTCGGCCCTTCATGGGGGCTGAGCGCGGGACGGCTGATCGCTTTCATGTTCCTGGTCAATCTGCTGACTTTTCCGCTGGCGGAGATGGCCGAGAACTTCGATCAGACCCAAACGGCGATCGCAGGGTGGCGCAAGGTGCTCGCAGTCCTGGATATTCCTCGGGGCTTGGAGGAACCCTCACCCGGCGTGTCTCTGCCCGAGAGGGAGCTCTCGATAGCGGCGCGCGGGGTTGAGTTCTCCTACACGGACGGCCCTCCGGTGCTGAGAGGAATCGACTTGGACGTGGCCGCGGGTGCACACGTGGCGATCGTGGGCGAGACCGGGTGCGGCAAGACGACCTTCGCCAAGCTCCTCTCACGCCTCGCCGACCCCACCTCGGGGCGCATCCTGATTGGCGGGGTCGACCTCACCGAGGTGGCGCCAGAAGCACGCCGGCGTGCCATACGCATGGTTCCGCAGGACGGGTTTCTCTTCGGCGGCACCATCAGGGCCAACGTCGCCTACGGGCGCCGGGACGCGGACCCGTCCCATGTGGAGGGCGCCTTTCGTGAGCTGGGGCTGCAGGATTGGCTCCAATGGTTGCCGCAGGGCGTCGATACCCGAGTGGGCCAGCGGGGCGAGGACCTCTCGGCGGGAGAGGCGCAGATGGTCGCTCTGGCGCGGGCTCAGATAGCCGAGCCTTCGGTGCTGATCCTCGACGAGGCCACGAGCGCAGTCGATCCCGAAACCGAGCGAGCGCTGTCGGAGGCGCTCAGGCGGCTGTCCGAAGGCCGCACGACCGTGACGATCGCGCACCGGCTCTCGACGGCCGAGGCCGCCGACTGGGTGTTCGTTTTCGATCAAGGCCTGCTAGTCGAGCAGGGCCGCCACGCCGAGTTGTTGGCACTCGGGGGCCGCTACGCAGCTCTCTATGAGAGCTGGCTGGGCAACACGCAGGCGCCGGCACGATCTTTAGGCCAGAGCCCGCGCTGAGCGCGGGCTGCGGTGAAAAAGTCGTACTCAGGGCGGTCGCAGCCATAGTGACTCTTGGGCAGGCTGCATGGTCTGATCGACGACGGCCAAGAGATCGGCGGTAAGGCTTTCAAGGTCGACCTCCTGGCGCACCCGCGCGCTGAACGCCTCGATGGTCTGAGTGGCGTCGTAGCGTCTGCGGTTGAAGCGACGGTCAACCACCTCCTGTATGTGACGGCGGGCAGGCTGGAACATGCCGGCTATGGCCA
>JALZJN010000186.1 GCA_030859735.1 Actinomycetota bacterium | reverse complement strand
CCACAGGTGCGGCAGTCGGGATCCTGCTCGCCTCCCTTGACACGCTCCAGCGCCCGCTGCATGGGAGCGCGCTCGCCGCAGGCCATGCAAGTCACCTCTAGCATCGTGCCGTGAATCTCGATCACGGCCTCGGAAGGAGTACCGGCCCGTTGGTGGAGCCCGTCGATGTTCTGGGTCACCAGTGTCGTGAGCGAGCCGCGCCGCGCCAGTTCCGCCAGGGCCCTGTGTCCGGGATTGGGTGCAGCACTCCAGGCGGGATGATGAAGGCGCGCCTGCCATGCCGCGACCCTCACTTCCGGATCCTCCATGTAGTGCTTAAGGCTGGAGAGGCGCTCGGCTTTGGGGTTCTTCGTCCACAAGCCTTGGGGGCCGCGGAAGTCGGGTATCCCGGAGTCGGTCGACACCCCGGCCCCGGTCAGTGCGGTTATGGACTTCGCTTGTGCGACCCAGTCGGCGACTTCCTCGATGGTTTCCACTTCGGCCGGCATCAGGGGCATACTCTCATCCGCCTTAGCAGTCGACCGCGGTGCGCAATGCAGAGCATGCCGCGGCCATGCGAACGGGGCTCAGTACGCACGCCCGCTCTACGAGGTGAGCTTTTGCCACAACGCGGAGGTTGTCGAGAGTCGCCGCACATTCCACGGGCATTCCGTCGTCGGGTCCCAAGCACACCTCGGTGGGAATTCCCCGAACCGTGCGGCTCACCGGCGCTGCCAACACCGCGTTCAACACCGGGATCGCGGCGTTGCGGGTCATAACCAGGAAGGGCCGCCGCCCCACCTCCGGTAGCTCACCCCACCACACCTCGGCGCGCCGTGGCGAGCTCACCACGGTTCTTCTGCGATCGCCGAACGCAAGGAATCGAGCGCGGCAGCATCGTCGGCGGAGGTAGGAGGCGTTCGTCTGTACCCGTCCACGATGGAGCGATCTATCGTGCGCCGGTGCTCCGACTCAGTGATTGCTTCGATGCCCGCCCGGACCGCCGCCGCCCGGCTCTCGTAGATGCCTTCTCGAACGAGTTCGTCCAGGCTCGTCAGCAGGTTCTTGGGAAGCCGCACCGCTATCTGTTCGCTTGTCATGCGATGAGCATACCAATCTGGTATGCGAGCGCCCGCCAGGGCCCCCACCCTCTAACCTTCCGGCATGCCCACCACTTTCGAGGAGCTACAGACGAGTCTCGTGCAGCGGCACCGAGGCCGGGGCCTCTCGGAGGTAGACGCCGGGACGATCGTGGTCATCCCCGCCATCTCCTACCCCCCGGCCGAGCTGAAGAAGATCACCGGGATCGCCTATTACGAAGAACGCATGCTTTTCACGCTGCTGTTTCTCAGAAACCCCGACGTCCGCCTGGTCTATGTCACCTGCTTGCCGATCGACTCCGCGATCATCGATTACTACCTCTCGTTCATCCCAGCGACCCGGTCCGAAGTCTCCGATCGGCTCCAGCTTGTGTCGATGGGTGACGGCCGGCCGCTGTCGCTGTCTCAGAAGCTGCTCGAAAGCCCCGCCGTCCTCGACGACGTGGGCGCGGGCATCGACGATAGAGACAACGCCTACATCTTGCCCTTCAACGTCACGCAGCTAGAGCGGCGGGTGGCCGAGCATCTGGGACTGCCCATCTACGGGCCGCATCCGGGTGATGTGTGGCTCGGCTCGAAGAGCGGCGGCCGTCAGGTCGCTCGCAAGGCCGGAGTGCCTGTGTTCGAGGGGGCCGAGGATCTGCGCTCCACGACCGAGATCTACGACGCCATCACCCGCATCAGGGCGGCGCGCCCCGAGTCCGAAGCCGTCGTTATCAAGCTCAACAACGGCTTCTCCGGGCAGGGCAACGCAATCGTGGAGCTGTCCGGTCTCGGCCCCCCGCTCGAGCAGGCGCGCACGAGATTCTGCGGCGTCGGCGAGACGTGGTCCTCATTCGCGCCCAAGATCGCAGAAGAGGGCGTCATCGTGGAGGAGCTCCGTCGCTCGAGCGACCTCTACTCTCCCAGCGTCCAGATGCGCATCGCGCCGGGAGGCGCATTCGAGGTCGTTTCCACCCACGATCAGATTCTCGGGGGCCCAGACGGGCAGGTCTATCTCGGGTGCCGTTTTCCGGCACACGAGGACTACCGGCTGGAAATCCAGGAGGCCTCCATCAGGATCACCGGGGTCTTGGCCGACGCCGGCGTCTTCGGCGCCTTCGGGATGGATTTCGTGGTGGTCCCCGGCGAGCCTCCTTATCTGAGCGAGATCAACCTGCGGGCGGGAGGTACCACGCATCCGTTCCTCATGACCAGGCTTGCCACCGAGGGCCGTTACGAGCACGCCACCGGCGAGCTTATCGCCGACGGCCGGGCCCGCGCCTATGTGTCCACAGACAACCTGAAATCCCGGGACTATGTGGGTCTGGCGCCGGCCGACGTCATCGGCGCAGTGAGAGCCTCGGGCGCCGGCTACGAGCGTGCGCGACGCAGAGGAGTGAGCTTGCACCTGCTCGGCCCCCTCACGTCTCTGGGAAAACTCGGGCTGACCTCGATCGCGGGCTCCCACGAGGAGGCCGCCGCGCTCCAACGCGAGGCGATCGCCGCGATCGGCGTCCTTGCCGAGCGACGCTGAGGGTGGCAGATGCGAACCGTGTACCTCTGCCCACGGATATTCGTGGGTAGGCGCACACCGTGTGCATTTGCCACCGGTTTTCAGGGCGAGCGAGGGCGGCGGTGGGCGGGGGGGTCGAGCGGGCGGGGACTAGCCCGGACGACAAGTGTGACTCCGTCCTAAGATGCCCCCGTGATCCCTCGCTACGCCCGCCCCGAGATGACCGAGATCTTTTCCGAGCGGGCCAAGTTCAACCGCTGGCTCGAGATCGAGCTGCTCGCAGTCGAGGCGCGCGCCCGAATGGGCCAGGTGGAGATGGAGGAGCTCTCTGACCTCAAGGCGCAGGCGTCGTTCGATCTGACCCGCATCGCCGAGATCGAGGCCGTCCGCCACCACGACGTGGTCGCGTTCGTCGAAAGCGTCCGGGAGAGCACCGGCGAAGCGGGCCGCCACGTCCACTTCGGCCTCACCTCCTCGGACGTGGTGGACACGGCCACGGCGGTGGCGCTGCGCGATGCCTGCGAGCTGCTGCTCGAGGGCGTGGGGCGGCTCACTCAGAGCGTGCGTGTGAAGGCCTTGGAGCACCGACAAACGTTCATGGCTGGGCGCACGCATGGCGTGCACGCAGAGCCCACCACCTTCGGCCTCAAGCTGGCGTCGTGGGCGTTCGAGCTTGAGCGCGACCGAGGCCGACTGCGGCGGGCCCGTGATGCCGTCGCCACCGGGAAGCTGTCGGGGGCCGTGGGCACCTACTCGCAGCTGCCCGCTGAGGTCGAGACCTACGTTTGCGACCGGCTCGGCCTGGCCATCGAGGACGCGGCCTCCCAGGTCGTGGCACGCGACCGGCACGCCGAGCTATTGAGTGCAATCGCCCTCACCGGCGCTTCGCTCGAGCGCTTTGCCCAAGAGATCCGCCACCTTCAGCGGACCGAGGTGTCGGAGGTGCAGGAGCCATTTGCCGCGGGGCAGAAGGGCTCCTCGGCCATGCCGCACAAGCGCAACCCGATCGTGTGCGAGCGCATCTGCGGGCTCGCCCGGCTGCTCCGGGGTCACGCTCAGACCGGGTTCGAGAACGTTGCCCTGTGGCACGAGCGCGACATCTCCCATTCGAGTGTCGAACGCATCACTCTTCCGGACTCCTGCATCCTGCTCGACTACATGCTCGAGCGCATGAATTGGGTCGTGACGGGCATGGTCGTCCGGCCACAAAAGATGCTCCAGAACCTCGACGCTTCCCTTGGTCTGGTGCACTCGCAGAGCGTCCTCGGAGCTCTGCTCGAGAAGTCGCTGTCGCGCGAACGCGCCTACGAGCTGGTGCAGCGCAACGCGGCGGTGGCCTGGGACGAACAGCGCAGCTTCCTCGAGCTTCTGAAGTCCGATTCCGAAGTGACCCAACACCTTGATCCGGCGGAAATCGAAGCCTGCTTCGACAATGCGCGCTACGTTGAGGACGCAGA
>JALZJN010000184.1 GCA_030859735.1 Actinomycetota bacterium | reverse complement strand
CGTTACGACAGTGCAGTGGCTCAGCTTGGCACCGACGGTCGCCCGCTGGAGGAGAACGAGACGCTCGTGCAGGCGGAGCTTGCCGATGCTCTCGAGACCATTGCTCTCTCGGGCCCGCAGGTCCTCTACTCGGGCGAGCTGGGTCGAGAGCTGGCCGCTGCGATCGGGGCCGACGGGGGCCTGGTGACGATCGAGGACCTTGCTTCCTATGAGGTCGGCGAGCGCGCGCCGGTGGCGACCGAGGCCTTCGGCTGGAGCATCCGATCGAACCCTCCGCCCGCGGTCGGAGGGGCGGTGCTGGTTCACATGCTCTCGCTCATACAGAAAGGTTCTCTCGCCGATCCCGTCGCCCGGCTGAACGCAGTCGTGGCGGCGGAGGAAAGGGCTGTCTCTCACCGCATGCTCCACTACGGGGACCCGGCCGACATCGCGGCAGGGCTCTCAAACGTGCTGGGGAGCCGGCCCGCCCTGTCTTCCGAGACCACGCACAGCTCCGCCGCGGACAGAGATGGGCTGGCGTGCGCGCTGACACAGTCGAACGGTTACGGGGCCGGACTGGTCGTTCACGGCATGGTGCTCAACAACACTCTGGGCGAGGAGGAGCTCAACCCACTCGGGACCCACAGCCTGTCTCCCGGCGCGCGCTGCCACTCCAACATGGCACCGACTATCGCCGAAGGCTCCGGCAAGGTCGTGGCGCTCGGCTCACCCGGTGGCGACCGCATCACTGGCGCGATCGCGCAGACGATCATGTCCTTGGCATTGGACGGAGCCTCGCTGGCCGAGGCTGTGGCGGCACCGCGTGCGCACGTAGCTCAGCGGGCCGAGGGAAAGATGATGTGGTATGAGCCGGGGCTCCCCGGCGGTGAGGTGGACGGCGACTACCTGACCCGGCCCTACGACGAGGTGCACATGTTCTTCGGTGGCGTGCAGGCGGCCTCGGTTTCAAGCGATGGGAGGGTGGACTCGGCCCACGATCCCAGGCGGTCGGGGGCGAGCGCGCTCGTGGTGTGAGGGGGCCGGGGACCGGCCGAGGCTCGTGGCCTTCTGGCGAGAGCCAATCGCGCGCTGCGCGCCTAGATACCAAAACGGTACTCAGGAGCGCGCAACGCGCGATTGAGTACCGTTGGATTCGCCCCAACTCAGCGCAGCGCCACTCCGAACGCCCCTCCCAGAATCGCCACTCCTAAGGTAAGCCAGGCGACGTAGTCCCCGGGATGGCCGCTGTGGAGATTGCGCAGGCCCACGATTACGCGGCCGGCGCTGTTCCAGCTCGCCTGCCGCCAGCGATCGGGCACCCGGCTGCGCCCCAGAGTGCCTGCCGCAAGCCCCAGCGCCCCGATCACAGAGAGGAAGCCGGGGACCAGCTCCGCAGACTTGGGACCGGCGTGGGCGGGTGCCTCGGGAAGGGGCCGAGTCTCGCCCGCCAGGACCTCCTCGACGTAGGCGCTGCGATCGGTGAATGCCTCGGCGGCAGCCTCCGAGCCCTCCAACAACCCGGGAACGAAGGGAAGAACAAAGGCGGCGGCTCCGAGCAGGAGAGCGGGGACGAACATCACGGCCGGAGTCCGCTCCCGGCTCGCGAGCGTCTCGGCCTCCTCTTCCCCGCCTTCTGCCTGCGCCACCTCGTCGGTGTGCTCTATGGGATGGCCCCAGCCCATGAAGACTCGTCCCGCAGCCCGCAGCAACGCGCCTCCAGTCAGCACGGAGACGGCAACGAACAGCGGAGTAACCCAGGTGAGACCGAGGAGCTTCGCCTCCTCCTCGATGAGCGCCTTCCCCACATAGGTGCCGAAGGGCGGCAAGCCCGCAAGGGCAAGGGCTCCTAGAACGAACAGAACGGCCGTTGCAGGCAAATGCCGAGCACGTCCGCGCAGGCGGTACTCGTCCACGCCACCGAGGCGATGTTGGAGGATCCCCACACACATGAACAGAGAGGCCTTGACCAGCCCGTCGGCAAGCATGTAGACGGCCGCTGCCGATAGTCCCGCAGGAGTGAGAGTCGCCAGACCCACGAGAAAGAGGCCGGCATGTGCAATCACCGAAAACGCAAGCATGCGTTGGAGATGGTGCTGAGCGAAAGACATGAACGATCCCACGACCGCGGTGGTCGCGGCCGCAATCAGAAGAACGACGCGCAGCTCTCCTGCTACCGAGGACAACGGGCCCTCGAACACGGTCCAGTACACACGCGCTACGCCGTAGAGGCCGAGCTCGCTTACGACGCCGCCGAGCAGAATACATACCGGTAGAGGCGCGGTGGCGTATGCGTCGGCAAGCCAGAAGTGAAAGGGGACGATGGCGGCCTTGATGAAGAAACCGGCAACGACCAAGGCGAAAGCGGACACCACGAGGGCATCCGGGCGAGCGTTCAGCGACTCTCCAATTTGAGCGAGATTCAATGCTCCCGTACGGCCGTACAGCAAAGCAATGCCCCAGAGCAGAAGAAAGGCCCCGATGCTGTTGGTCACAGCAAAGTTCATCGCTCCCTGGAGAGGACCGGTCTCTTCGATCTTGTAGCCGGCCAAGGCGAACGCGGCCACGCTCAGAACTCCGAGGAAGACGAATACATTGAAGAGGTCACCCGAAAAACACAGTCCCACGATGCCCGCGAGGAATACGAGCATCAACGAGTGATAGAGCGCGCCCACAGCATCGAAGAACCTCCATGAATAAACGAGGGCAGCGGTGACGAGCACACCGGCGAAAGCCGCCAAACCTGCGGCCATGGGATCGACTACGAAGGCGATCCCGACCGCCAATTCGCTGCGCGGCTCCCACCCCCCGAACCAGTAGACCAGAGGAGCCTCGCTCGCCTCCGCAAGAAGCAGTAGGCAGCATGACGAGGTCACCGCCGCCGCTGCGATGCTCACAAGTTCGATGGCGCGGCGGTGAAGAAACACTGCCGTTCCCGACAATAGAGCGGCAGTCACGAGGGGGACGGCCACCCCCAGGGCCGCGAGAGCCTCCACTAGCTCAACCCTTCAATGAGGTGAGGCTGTTGGGATCGAGCGTCCCCGAGCGCTTGTGAACCTGCACCGCCAGCGCGAGCAGCAGCGCGGAGACCGTTACTCCAATCACAACGTCGGTCAGGGTGAGTGCTTGAACGATCGGATCCACGGCGCGCGTTCCAACAGGAATGTCCACGAAGATCGGGGCGGTCGCATCCAGCCGGTAGCCGATGCTCAGCAACAGGACATATGTGGAGGACTGCACGACCGAGAGACAGACCACCATGTGGATGAGATTGCGGCTGGTGGCCATGCCGTAAAGCCCGATCACGAGCAAGTAGGCGGCGACGGCATAAGGAAGAAAACTCACGCCTTGCTCCTGCGGCGTACCTCGAGGGTCTGCTCCAAGAACTCCGTGAGCAGCAACACGAAGCCGGCTGCGACGGCCAGACCCACCGCGAAGTTGAGAACAAGGATTGTGCCCGACGACAGTAGATCTCCGGCGCGCCCCAACGGAAGAAAGTTCTTCATGAAAGACACGCTTGTACCGAGTCCGATGAGACCAACGCCGACGTACCCGGCGGCTCCGGTTCCTTCGGCAAGTTCGACGACGGTCTGGGGGCTGAGGGCCCTGAGCCCTGCATACTCTCCCGCTAGATACATCAATAGAGGAGCCGTAGCCAATACAACCCCTCCCTGAAAGCCCCCGCCGGGACTCAAATGTCCGTGAGCAACCACGTAGAGCCCGAAGAGGACGGCGGGTGCGACGAGTCCGAGGCACAACTCACGCACCGCATCGCTGTCGTGGGGCGGACGCCGGCCTTGTGCCATGTCCTCGGCCGGCTCCTCTTCCTCTTCACGCTGGGCGCGCAACAACAGGGCCGTTCCCAGCACCGAAGCGAACAGAATGAACTCCTCGGCCATGGTGTCAAATCCTCGGTAGTCGAAGGTCACCGCTGCGACGATGTTGGTGGCGCTCGTCTCTTTCACGCCCACGCGGTTGAGCAGGAGGCCGTAGTCGCCTCGGAAGTCGCCGAAGTCTGGAAGCCCGCCGAGTCCCCACAGCAGAAGAACGGCCAGACCTGCCGCGCCGATGAAGAACACGGTGCTGCGGGCGGAGGAGGTCACTCAGCGCCCCCCCGTACCTTTGCCAGCGCGAGCAGCAGCATCAGCGGCAGAGCCAACGCCCCGACCACTATTGCGGACAGTGAGACGTCGGGGGCCTGGAAGACGAGAAAGAGGATGGCCTGCAGCAGGCCGAAGAAACTGACTCCGACGGCTTGGTTCAGAGGGTCGCGCGTGATCACGACCCCGGTACCGGCGGCCGCAACCAGCAGCAGAACGACGGTCTGAAGGATGCTCAATCTTGGTCTACTTCCTCAAAGGGCAGGGGCTCCCAGTGTCCGAATTGGCGCACGCGCGCGGCCCGGGCGGTGGCGTGCGTGACGACCGGTCCGCTCAACAGCAACAGACCGCCCGTGAGGATCGCCTTGACACCGTTGGTGGAAAGAGCGTTCTCGACTACGAGCGCGGTCACGACCAAGAGGGGGCCGAGGGCGGCGGCGGGGCCGAGGAAGTGCAGGCGATCGAAGCTGTCCTTTACTACAAATAGCGCCAGTGCACAGGAGAGCTCCACCGCGACGGCTCCGGACAGCAGCACCGCGATGACGACGTTCCGCACGATCACACCCACCGTTCCATGAAGTGTGAAAACACGAGGCCGCCGGCCAGTGAAAGCAACGCAAGAGCGAGGGCGAGGTCGAAATAGACATCGCGATCAAAGCCCTGCGCAAGAAGCAGGAACACAAGCGTGTCAATGACCGAGGCGAGCTCGAAGGAGATCAGGCGGTCTATCGGCGAGCTGTTGCCACCGAAACAAACGAAACCGCAGGGAATGAGGCTCAGCAGCAGGACGGTGGCGGCGAAGAGCCAGACGTTCACAGCTTGCCCATGATCTCCTCGCGGGCGAGCGAACGCTCGCACGGCACGAGCTGATGCACGAGCACCACCTCGCTGTCCTCGTCGATGCCGACGACATAGGTGTTGGGCGTGATCGAAATCGCGGCGTTCAACAACGCCCGGCGGGCGGCGGCTCGCTCTCCCGTGCCCCCGATGGGAATGCGAAAGGCGCGAAAGGCGCCGTTGATCTCTTCATGCTTCACGAGGTGGCGCCACAGCGCTCCGAAGACCACGCCGCAGTCGGCGAGGATCGAGGGTGGCAAACGGTAGGCGCGCAGGAGCCAGCGGGGCCGGGGCCGGAACTGCCGGATGTCCTGGACCCGGACGACCTCGGCGACCGTGGCCGAGATCGCGGCGGCCACGGCTGCGGCGAGGAGCTCCTCGGCGACCCACACACCGACCAGGAGCATGTAGGTGATAAAGAAGGCGACGAACCAGGCGAGCCACAGCCGGGCCTTCAGCGGCTCCCGGCCCGATTCTCCTTCGGTGCTCCTGTCCTGTGCGACCATGCTCACCCCCTCAGTGCGCTGAGGAGGAATCTACTAGCTGAGCCCGGCCCGCATCCGGTACTCAGATCCCCGACGTGGGAGCTCGACTACCGATTCGGTACCTTTGCCCCCAATTTGGGCGTTTGGAGACGCCGGTTCTGGCACCCTGGTCTGCTCGAGGGCCGGCATGGGGCCCTTGTAGGCTGGGGCAGCAGGCCCCATCGTCTAGCCAGGTCAGGACGCCGCCCTTTCAAGGCGGTAGCACGGGTTCGAATCCCGTTGGGGCCACTATGTAACTCCGCAGGCCAGAGGCTATATACAGGACGACGTCTAGCTCA
>JALZJN010000176.1 GCA_030859735.1 Actinomycetota bacterium | reverse complement strand
GTCTCAGGAGAAACCTTTCACGCCTGGAGATTAGGCCTCAAGTGATGTCGCGTCGGTTGAAGAAAGCCGTGGCTCCGGCCACAGATACAGCGGCGTAGAGGAACAGAGTCAGCGCCACCTCCAAGGTCGTCTTGTCCGGAATCGGTCCGCCCGACGTTTGCCCCGAGATGAACTGGATGGCGTTGTCGCCCAGTAACCACGGCTGCCATTTTGGGCGCAGGCCTCGGATCAGGCCCTCGAGAACAGCGAAGTAGACGAATGCCACCCCCAACGCGGCGGTGGTGTTGCGACCCACGGTCGCGATCGCGCACCCCACGACCGCGGTGATACTACCCAGCGCGGCTATACGAATCGAGACACCCGCCGTCTCTCGAATCCACGTCCCATCCACACCCTTCGTTATGCCTGCCAGAACGGCAACCACTCCCATCACTACGGCAAGTAAGATATGCACGAGTAGGACGAAGGCCGCTCCGACGAGGACCACTGCGGCGAACTTCGTTGTGAGCAGCCGGACGCGCCGCGGCTCCCATGTCAAGGCCGTTGTCATGGTTCCCTTCTGCCACTCGGCGCCTACGAACGATGCGCCGAAGAGCAGACACAGGATGGCGAGCAGAGGACTGGTCCCGAGGAGAATGGGTTTCAGATCAACGTATCGAAAGCGCGGGTCGGGCACCTCGTATTCGCCGATGATGCGCTCGCACCGTCTTTGCCTGTTGGCGGGTTTGGTGTTCTGGCCCGGTGGGTCGAACTCGCCGCTCACGCAGCTTTGGATGGTCTGCCGCCGTTCGAACGCCGCTTGACGTTGAAGAACCCCCATATCCCGGTTCGACTGCACCAAGGTGATCGTCGCACCCACGAGCATGGCAACAACGATGAGCGCGCCGATCACCCTCGGCAGGCGGCGCGACCACATCCTGTGCAACTCGGCCGCGAGCGAGCGAATCACGGTTCCTCGGCCTGATGGTCTTCGGTAAGCTTCAGGAAAACGGACTCGAGGTCGTCGTTGCTCGCTCGCAGCTCGGAGAGATAGAGGCCGCCTTGCGCGAGCGTCTTGGTGACGCGCGCTCCCTGGTCGCGCGGCAGATCCACGATTAACTCTTCACCGTTGGCCGACCACGCGATGCCCTCGGCACTCAGCAGCTCGCCGGCGCGAGCGGCGTCGTCGACCACAACCTGAAGCCTCGCCGCTTGCCCCGTGGCAAGAACGTCCTCGACCGGTCCTTGGGCAACGCAGCGTCCGCGGGCGAGTATTGCGACGCGGTCACAGGTCTGCTGGACTTCGGAGAGGATGTGGCTCGAGACGAACACAGTTCGTCCCTCGGCCCCCAGCCGTTTGAGGAGTTGGCGAACCTCGCGAATGCCGGCCGGGTCGAGTCCATTGGCCGGCTCGTCGAGGATCAGGAGCTCGGGGTCCTTGAGCAGCGCGGCCGCTATCCCAAGCCGCTGCTTCATGCCCAGCGAGTAGGTCTTGACGCGGTCGTCTGCCCGCTCCGCCAGATCGACGCGCTCGAGAACACCGTCGACCGCATCCGCCCCGATACCCGCGGGCGGTCCCAGGAGCTCGAGGTTGCGGCGCCCGGTGAAACCCGGGAACAGGGCCGGTGTCTCGACGATCGACCCTATCCGGCCGATCACCTCGTGCAGGTGGCCGCGTTGGGGGTCGGCGCCGAGGATGCGGCAGCGGCCAGAGGTGGGCCGGACCAACGCCAGCAGACAACGGACGGTCGTGGTCTTGCCTGCCCCGTTGGGGCCGAGAAAGCCGAACACCCCGCCCTCGGAAACCTCGAGATCAAGTCCGTCGATCGCCGTGGTCGTGCCCTTGCGGAAACGCCGGTAGTGCTTGGTGAGTCCCTCGACCTCAATAACAGCCATGACGAGCAACCCTAGCAACCAGACTTGCCGGAACTTCACCCGAAATGAGCGCTGAGTGCTGCGTGGGTGGGCAAGGTCGGCCTAGAGTGAAGTGAGGCCGGATCCAGCGACATGTCGAGAAAGGGGGAGGCGGTGACCCACCTGCCGGGCGACAGACGCTACACACGCGCCCACGAGTGGGCGATGGAGAGCGATGGCCGGATCCTGGTTGGGATCACCGACTATGCCCAGGACCAGCTCGGCGACATCGTCTACGTGGGCCTGCCCGACGTCGGAGCCGGGGTGAGCGCCGGGGAGCCGCTAGGCGAGGTCGAGTCCACGAAGTCCGTCTCCGACGTCTACAGCCCGGTCACGGGCACGGTGCTCGAGAAGAACTCGGAGGCGGAGCAGAACCCGGAGGTGATCAACTCCGACCCCTATGGTCGGGGCTGGCTGGTGGCGGTGGATGCCTCCGGTTCGCCTCTCGAAGAGCTCATGGGGGCAGACGAGTACCAGCAGTGGCTCGAACAGGAGGCGGACTCGTGACGCCCGACATCTCTAAAGCTGTCCTATAGGGTCATGGCTGGCAACGGCACGAAACTCGCAGGGCCCGTTTCTGCGGGCGACTCGGGCGTGGCCTGACCGTGGCGGCACGGAAAACCCCGCTTCTCGAGGCGCACCGCCGCCTCGGGGCGAGGATGACCGATTTCGCCGGCTGGAACATGCCTCTGCAGTACGAGGGAGTCGTCACCGAGCACCGCGCCGTGCGCAGCCATGCCGGGGTCTTCGACGTGTCCCATCTCGGAAAGCTTCGGCTTGGCGGGCCCGGCGCGCGCGCCGCCTTGGAGCGCGCGCTGACCGCCGACCTAGCCACGCTCGAGGCCGGCGGCGCCGCCTACGGCTTCGTCCTTCAAGACGACGGGGGGTGCCTCGACGACGTCTTCGTGTACCGCCTCGGCGAATCCCAGTGGCTGGTCGTGCCCAACGCCGCCAACGTCGCCGTGGTCAAGAACGCCTTTCGCGCCGCAGGGGCCACAGACGTCGAGGACGCCTGGGATCGGTGGGCGATCCTGGCGCTCCAGGGCCCTTCGTCCACAGCAGCATTCGAGAGTGGGTGGCCTTCTCGAGGGGTCCCGGAGCTGAAGCCGCACACCTGGAGATCGGTCGAAGAGCTCGGTGCCGACGGATTCGTGGCCCGCACCGGCTACACGGGCGAGCGAGGATATGAGCTCTACGTCGCCTGGGCCCAGGCCGAGGCTGCCTTCGAACGGCTGCTCGATGCCGGCTGCACGCCGGTCGGGCTTGGGGCCCGCGACACGCTCCGGCTCGAGATGGGCTACCCGCTGCACGGGCACGAGCTCGGCCCCGAGATCAACCCACTCGAAGCCGGCCTCGGCTGGGCGATAGCCTGGAACCAACCGTTCCGGGGTCGTGAGTCCTTGCTTGCCCTGCGAGGCTCCGGTCCATCCCGAAGCCTCTTCGGGGTGCGCTGCTCATCCCCCGGGGTCCCCCGCCGCGGCTGCGAGGTGGTCGCGGAAGAGGGCGTGGTGGGGGTGGTTACGAGCGGCAACTTCTCGCCGACTGTCGGCACCGGGATAGCTCTCGCCCTGGGGCCCGCTCCCGCCCCCGATCCAGGAGTGGAGGTCTCGATCAGGATACGGGGCAGGCTCATCGGGGGAGCTATCGTGAAGCCGCCGTTCATCGAGCGCGCATAACCAAGAACACAAGTAACCAAGTACATAAGTAGTCAATCGGGCGAGAGGCTCTGGGTGGACTTCCTTCCGCACACCACCGAAGACATCGAGGACATGCTCTCGGTGTTAGGCAAGTCCGGGCTCGAGGAGCTCTTTGAGCCTGTGCCCCAGAAGCTGCGCCTCCGGCGTGACCTCGCCGTGCCGGAGGCGCTCGACGAGGTCTCGCTGCGAGCTCATATGGTTGAGCTCTCCGGCCGCTCGCAGGGGACAGAGCGACTGGTCTGCTTCGCCGGGGGAGGCGCCTACGACCACCACGTCCCCGCTGCGGTCTCGGCGCTCGCCTCCCGAGCCGAGTTCGCAACCTCCTACACCCCCTACCAGGCAGAGCTCTCCCAGGGCGTGCTGCAGGCGTTGTTCGAGTTCCAAACGCTTGTCTGCGAGCTCTTCGCTATGGAGGTCGCCAACGCATCCCTCTACGACGGCGCCAACGCGCTCGTGGAAGCGGTGAACCTGGCGGTGAGAGTTACGGGCCGAGAGCGGGTGGTCGTCGGCTCGACGGTCCACCCGCATTATCGGGACGTCCTAAGCACCTACACATCGGGATTAGGTTTAGACATCGACACGGTGGCCTTCGACCCCTCACGGGGGTTGGTCGATTGGGGTGCGGTCGATGCCGCGGGGGCCGCAGCGATGGTGGTCGCCTCACCCAACTTCTTCGGTGTCCTCGAAGACGTCTCCGAGGCGGCCGCAAAGGCCCATCCCCACGGGGGGCTTGTCATCGCCGTCACCGACCCCACCTCCATGGGCGTGCTCGCCGCGCCCGGACACCAGGGCGCGGATGTGGCTGTGGCCGAAGGCCACGCCCTCGGAAGCGCTCTCGCCTACGGGGGGCCCTACCTCGGCCTCTTCGCCACCTCCGAGCGGCTCGTGCGACAGGTACCCGGGCGCATCGCCGGCGAGACCACGGATCGCGACGGCCGACGCGCCTTCGTGCTTACACTCCAAGCGCGCGAGCAGCACATCCGGCGGGCTCGGGCGGCTTCCAACGTCTGCACCAACCAGACGCTGATGGCGCTTGCAGCAACCGTCCACCTCTGCTGGCTGGGGCCCTCAGGTCTCGCCCGACTCGGGGAGATCTGCGTCCGGCGGACCGCCTACGCGGCGCAGAGGCTAGCGGAGATCCCCGGCTGCAGAGTGAGGTTTCCGGGACCGCGCTTCAAAGAGCTGGTCCTCCAGCTGCCGAGCCAGCGGCCGGCTCGGCGGGCGCGCAAGCAAAGTGCAGACGAGATAACCTCGGGACTGGATCGGCGCGGCTACCTCGTGGGGCCAGCGCTCGGCCGCTGGTACGAGGCCCTGGGCGACTGCCTGCTCGTTGCAGTGACGGAGCGACGGACGCAGGCCGACATCGATGGTCTCGCGGAGGCTATCGAGAAAGAGCTCGCGCAAGCGCCAGCGGCCGGTTCGGCGGGCGCGCAAGAGAGATGAGCGACCCAATTGGCGGTTCCCTGCAGGCATCGGCCGCCACCCGATCGCCTGCCGAGTTCCCGGTGGTCTTCGAGCTGTCGCGCCCGGGGAGGCGAGCTTGGTCGCTGCCGGAGCCAGACGTCGATAGCCCGATGCTCGAGGAGCTAGTGCCCGAGGCACACCGCCGGGTGAAACCGCCGAACCTCCCCCAGCTCTCCGAGCGCGATCTCGTTCGCCATTACACGCGCCTCTCCCAGCGCAACTGGGCGATCGACGTCGGCGCCTACCCGCTCGGGTCCTGCACGATGAAGTACAACCCCAAGCTCTCCGAGGAGGCCGCCTCCCTGACCGGCTTCCGCGACCTGCACCCCTTCGAGGACGACGACCTTGTGCAGGGGGCGCTCGAGCTGCTCGGAACCCTGGAACTTGCCCTCTGCGAGGCAACCGGGATGGCTCGGATGACCTTCCAGCCCGCAGCCGGCGCTCAGGGCGAGCTCACCGGCCTGCTGATCATGCGCGCCTACCACGCCGCTGCGGGCGATCCCCGCCGACGCGTGATTATTCCGGACTCGGCGCACGGGACCAATCCGGCGAGCGTTACGCTCGCCGGGTTCGAAGCTCACGAGACGCCCTCCGATGAGCGCGGCCTCGTCGACCTGGGCGCGCTCAGGGATGCGCTCGCGGACGATGTCGCCGGCCTAATGCTCACGAACCCCAACACGCTCGGGCTCTTCGAGCGGGACATCGCAGAGATTGCGACTTCGGTTCATGATGCGGGTGGGCTGCTCTACTACGACGGCGCCAACTTCAACTCGATAGTCGGACTTGTGCGGCCCGGCGACATGGGCTTCGACATCGTCCACCTGAACCTCCACAAGACGTTTGCAACACCTCATGGGGGCGGCGGGCCCGGCTCCGGCCCGCTGGGAGTGGTGGAGCGGCTTGAACCATTCTTGCCGGCTCCCGTCCTCGAGTGGGACGAGGGAGCCGAGCGCTGGAGCTGGGACCACGACCGCCCGCAGTCGATAGGGCGCATCCACTCCTTCCACGGAAACTTCGGCATTAACCTTCGTGCCTACTGCTACCTGCGTTCGCTGGGGCCGGCAGGGCTGAGGCAGGTGGCGGAGCGCGCGGTTCTCAACGCCAACTATCTGCGGGCGCTCATCGAGAGAGCATTCCCTACGGCCTATCCCGGGCCGTGCATGCACGAGTTTGTCTCCAGCGCAGCGCGGCTCAAGAGGCTCGGTGTGCGCGCCACGGACGTGTGCAAACGACTCATCGACTTTGGCTTCCATCCGCCGACCATCTACTTTCCGCTGGTCGTCGAGGAGGCTCTCATGGTGGAGCCGACCGAGACGGAGTCGAAGGAGACGCTCGACTCGCTCGCCGCCGCTCTGAACCAGATTGCAGACGAGGCCGAGAGCGATCCCGAGCTTCTGCGCTCTGCTCCGATCACGACGCCCGTTCGGCGCCCGGATGATGCGCGCGCCGCAAGACAGCTTCGGGTCAGGTGGACGCCTGCCGGCGCCGGGGATTCTTAACCACGAGAGGAGCGCGGAGCGCTGCTGAGGTGGTGAAGTTCCGCTTTGCGGACGTTGATCGCGTCCCTGATGCGCCGGGCCACCGACTCGGGGCGGCGCTCGAGGTCTTCGTACGTGACTTGAATGATGATCCAACCCAGAGCCTGAAGCCGGTTCAGCCGCTCCATATCCGAGCGCTGCGCGGCCCAACTCGAGTGCCAGCGACGTGACTGGACCTCGATCGCGATCCTCAGTTCCGGAAAAGCGAAGTCGAGGCGGCCGATAAAGCCTTGCGCATCCCGCACCTCCACCTGCCGTTGAGGTGACGGCAAACGATGGCGCCTCAGCAGCCGGCCCAGCCGCGTCTCCAGAGCGCTGTCGGTAGGAACCACGCCGCCGCGGGCCTCCAGCAGCTTGCCGAGTGCGCCCGGCCCCCTGCTGCCGCGCCCGCCGAGTCGCTCGACCCCCGTCCGCAGCCGGTCCACAGAGGTCAGGCGTTGCCGCAGCGCCGAGTCGAGCGCCTCCTCGAGGCCCTTGTGAGAGAGGACGGAACCGACATCGAGCAGCGTGCGGGTCGGAGTGGTCGTGGGAATCGGGCCGACCCGCATGACATCGCTGGGGGGCAGGGTCAAGGCCTGGTGGATGCGGGCCCGCGCGCTGGAAACCCGGTGTCCGGTGGACGTTACCTCCACGATCTCGCCTGAGTAGCCCTCTATCCCATGAAGCCTCAATGCGCTCCGATGCGAAGCTGGTCCTGGTGCCCACAAGCAAGCGGCCAAGAGGTATTGAGGCCACGACTGAGGGGCAGCGGCAACTCGATAAATGCCGGAGAACAACGGAATTAGGAGCCCAGACCTCCTGCGCCGGTCCAGTGCATGTCGGGAAAGCCCCAGATCGAGCACCTGGTCCCGAGTTATCAACCAATGCTGGGTGGCAGCGAGCTCCATGCACGCTAGGTCAAGTTGGGTTTGCATGGGTCCAGTCAAGTCGATATGGCGCTGCCGATTAGTGGCGCGCGCCACAACCGGGATCTTCACCACGAAATGAGCGCTGGACGCTGCTGAGGTGGAGAAGATCGGCCTACGATGGGGCGATGGACCTGTTCGAGTCAAACCTCAGCGACCGCTTCGCCGACTACGCTCCTCTAGCCGCCCGCATGCGGCCCCGGACGCTCGACGAGGTCCACGGTCAGCGTCACCTTCTCGCCGAAGGCCGAGCGCTCAGGGCCTTGATCGACTCCGGCGAGATCTCCTCGATCATTCTGTGGGGCCCGGCCGGCTCGGGCAAGACGACGCTGGCACACATCATCGCGGGAGCTTCCAAAGCTCACTTCGAGCCGATGTCGGCGGTGAGCTCGGGAGTGGCCGACGTCCGCAAGATCATCGCCCAGGCCAA
>JALZJN010000109.1 GCA_030859735.1 Actinomycetota bacterium | reverse complement strand
CCGATGGTGTCGATGCCTTCGGGTATCCCGCGTCGCTTCTGGAGATCTCCCATGATGTCGCCGGTGAACTGCTCGGGCACCATGACATCGACCGTCCAGATCGGTTCCAGCAACGTTATCCCGGCCTTGTCGCCGGCGTCCTTGATGGCGTGGGACCCGGCCATTTGGAAGGCGAAGTCCGATGAGTCCACCGAGTGGAACTTGCCGTCGTAGAGCTCGACCTTGACGTCGATCATCTTGAAGCCGGTGCCGAGTCCCTGATCCATTGCCGCCCGCACTCCTTTCTCGACCGAGGGGATCCACTGGTTGGGAATCGATCCACCGAAGATCTTGTCGGAGAATACGAAGCCCTCACCGCGCTCGAGCGGCTCGACGCGGATGCTGCAGATCCCGTACTGGCCGTGCCCACCCGACTGCTTGACGTGGCGCCCCAACGCCTCCGCTTTGCTGCGCAGCGTGGAACGGTAAGGGACCTTGAAGGGGACCTCCTCGACCTCGACCGAGAACTTCGTCTTGAGCCGGTGCAGCACGACGTCGAGATGGGCGTCCCCCATGCCCCATAGGATCGTCTGGTGGGTCTCGTCGTTGCGCTCGAGCCGCAGAGATGGATCCTCGTCGATCATCTTCTGCAAGCCGATCATCAGCTTGTCCTCGTCGCCCTTGGTCTTGGGCTCGACCGCCTTGGGTAGCAGCGGCTCGGGGGGCTCGATCGGCGGATAGACGATCTCCGACCCCTTGTCGGAGAGGGTGTCGCCGGTGACCGTGTGCGACAGCTTGGCGATCGCGCCGATGTCTCCGGCCGCCACGTGCGACACGGGCTCCTGAGACTTTCCACGCATGGTGAAGGTGTGTCCGGTGCGCTCGTCGTTCCTGCGTGAGGAGTTGTGGAGGCTGCCGTCCCCCTTGAGCGTTCCCGAGTAGACGCGAAAGAAGCTGACCCGTCCCACATAGGGGTCGGTGAGCGTCTTGAACACGAGCGCGGACATGGGAGCGTCGGGGCGGGCCGGCCTGGTGGTGCCGTCAACGGCAGCCGGCGGCTCGAGGTCGGAGGGGGCCGGGCCCGCCGACACGATGACGTCCATGAGCCGGTCGACGCCGATCAGCTTGGTGGCCGCCCCGATCGTCACCGGGAACATGAGCGCTGCGTCGATACCCTCGTGAATCGCCTTGACGATCTCGGCCCGGCTGATCTCCTCGCCCTCCAGATATCGCTCGAGGAGCTCGTCGTCGCTCTCGGCGACGGAGTCGAGCAGATCGGTGCGGACCTCTGCGAGCCGCTCACGGCGATCGGCGGGTATCTCCACCGCCTCGGACCTCCCCGAAGGGTCGTAGCGCACCGCCTCCTCGTCGATGACCGAAATGACGCCGGCGAAGTCGTGCTCGCGGCCCAGCGGCAGCACCAGCGGCGCCACGCCCTTGCCGAAGACCGAGCGCAGCTCCTCGAGCGTGCGCCGAAACGAGGAATTCTCGCGATCGAGCTTGTTGATGAAGATAATGCGGGGCAGACCGAGCTCCTCTGCATAGTTCCACGCCACCTGGGTCTGCACCTCGAGGCCCTCCACGGCCGAGACGACGAAGACGGCGAGGTCGGCAACCCGCATGGCGGAGCGCATCTCGCCGATGAAGTCGGCGTAGCCGGGAGCGTCGAGCACATTCAGCTTGTGGTTGCTCCACTCGAGCGGAGCGAGGGCGGTGGCGACCGAGATCTGCCGCCTGATCTCCTCCTCGTCGAAATCGCAGACGGTGTTGCCTTCCGTGGTCTTGCCCATGCGTGTGGTGGCTCCGGAGCGGAACAGGAGGGCCTCGGCCAGCGAGGTCTTGCCCGCCCCCCCATGGCCTACCAGCACAACATTGCGAATGCTCTCGGTGGGATAGCTCTTCACTAGACCTCCCCGGCCCCTCGGTTCTGTGGAGCGTCCCATCGTAATGCGCCACCGGGCTTCATTCCGCTCCCATCCTCGGCGCGAGGGGTGTGTGCTCCTAAACCTTGCCGGGCGAGGCACAAGGCATAGGATTCGACTAATGCTTGATTCAAGGATCCGGGGTCTGTGGGATGACCTGATGAAGCCGGTGGGCGCCGGATTGGCTCGCACGGGCATCCACCCCGACGTCATTACGGTCATGGGGTTGGTGCTGCAGGCGGGGGCCGCCTTCTTGATCGTCTCCGACCGGCTCCTTGCGGCCGGGGTGGTGGCTACGCTGGCGGCCCTCTCGGACACGCTCGACGGTGCCGTCGCCAAGGCGCGCGGAGACATCCGCAGCTTCGGGGCGCTGCTGGATTCGGCCGTGGACCGGATCTCCGACGCCCTCTTCTTCCTGCCTTTGGCCTGGCTCTACGGAGTGATCGAGCCGGCCTCGCGTTCGGGCCAGCGCTGGGTCGCGGCCCTCGCCATGGTCACGGTGGTGGCTTCCTTTCTGGTTTCCTACGTCAAGGCGCGCGCCGAGGGCCTAGGTTATAAGTGCAATACGGGCATTGCCGAGCGCGCCGAGCGACTCATCCTCATGATCGTCGGCCTTCTCTTGAACCTGGTGCCGCTCGTCCTGAGTGTGCTCGCGGCGCTGTCGATCATCACCTTCTTTCAGAGGCTGGCCTACGTTCGCGCCCAGGCACCTCCCGCCGTCACTTCCTCGCGTTCCCGCCGTTGAGGCGCGGCTTCAGCCGCTCTGAGTCGATGTTCTACGCCTATGTGGCGTTGTCTCGCTTCGCCCTGGCGTTGCCCGAATCCCTTGCCTACGGCTGTGCCCGAGTGGCCGGCCGGGCAGCCTTCAGAGTTGCCCGCACGCAGCGAGCCCAGGTCGAGAAGAATCTCGCGCGGATCACCGGACACCCGATCCCATCTCCGGAGCTCCGAGCCTGTGTCAGGCGCGCCTTCGAGTCCTACGCGCGCTACTGGCTCGAGACCTTCCGCCATGTCAGGGAGACGCCGGAGTTCTTCCTGGAGCGCTTCGAATGTGAAGGGCTGCAGTGGGTGGACGAGGCCCGGGCGAGGGGTTCGGGGGTGATCATCGTGGGCGCCCATCTCGGTAACTGGGACGCGGCGGGGGCGTGGGCCGCGGTCTCCGGCCGCCCGGTGACCGCGGTCGCGGAGGTCTTGTCCCCGCGCCGTTTGTTCGATTTCTTCGTGGCTCATAGGGAGCGCCTCGGCATCTCGATCGAGCCCGCCTCTGCGGGAG